>NZ_FPAR01000002.1:0-416527 GCF_900116475.1 Pseudoalteromonas sp. DSM 26666
GGACCAAAGTAGGGCGAACGAGTTAGCAGCTAGGTAGCTGCTTAAAATCAATTAGTTAACCTGCTTAACTGCTCAGGCTAGCGGCCTTTGTACGTGTAAAAAATATAATTGCTTATTAAGGCAAATTTAGGTGTAATGAATACATAATAAGCGCTGAGCAATGCAGGGAAAGCTTACATAACACTAGCTAAGCTGATTAAATCAGCTAGGAAAGTGAGAGCCTCCAAAAAGCAAATTCCCATAGCATAAACAACACCAACTCTGACACACCGAGCAGGTAGCGGCTCAGTCCAACAAGCGATTATGCAACACAAACAGCGTGTCGCATAAATACTAAAATGTTAGGCTCAACTCATAAATAGAGGTAGCAATGAAGTATCCAGGTCAACCTAAGTCTCCTCCAAGTTGGTATAGAGACAGAGGGCAGTCATATATTGAGAAGGAATTTAGTAAAGAGCTGGATGACTTAGCAAGTGCAATTGAAAGTGAACATTGGTTCGGAGACCAAGAGAAACATGGGCGATTCCGTGTTGATTTTATATTGAAAGATGCTCGACTAATAGTTGAGTTAGATGGGCACGAATATCATTCAACGAAAGAGCAGTTAGAAAAAGACGCCATACGGCAGCGTTACCTTTCACGAGCTGGCTATACCGTTATAAGGTTCACAGGGCGAGAGATAAACCGAAATCCTAAATCATGCGTTGCAGAAGTCAGAGAAATATACAAAGAGCGAATGCAAAGAGCACCGGCTAAGTACCGTGTAATGTACATCGACTATCCTTTTCTTTATAGAGAAACAGCTAAGGCTTTACGTTTCTTTAAAGAGCTCCATCCAAATCGATTATTAAAGCCTGTCGAAATTGATGAATTTATCCCTCATGCTATAGAATGGCTTCATGAGAAATCATTTATCACTGCGTTTGTCTTCCACCCACCTGAAGATGGGCATGAGATAAAGCATCTTGATGGTTCAACAAAGGATTATGAAAAAGGTGAAATTAGGATAAATACTGTTTCTGAAGAATGGTATACACTCGAGTTAGGTAACCATATGGAAAGTTTTTCGCACTTATTTGATGAGTTTATTTTAGTTGCGGATGATCCTGTTTATCTTAAACCTCTTCGTGCTGTCCTTCCTGAACAGCTAAGTGATAAGCAGCTGGGCACCCTTAATTTCCAATACTTGTCCAATGGGAAATTACTTCGGCATGGTAATGAGGAAACATCATTCATTGGTTATGACCTTGAGCGGGTTCTCTGGCAGAGAGTTTGGTACGCTATAGGTGCTTCAATGGGTTTAAGCTTATACGAAATGTAGAGCCTAACAATGTTGTCAACGCGGACAAAAACTTGTTGGCTGTTACGCTTCGCTTCACATTTTAGCCAACAATTTTTTGCCGGTTACAACGGCGTTAAAAGTACAAGGAAATTTATGAGTCTATGCCCTCGCTGTGAACATAAAATAGATGTTTTCAGCTTTTCTTTATCTGCATTTCCGTTTTACTTTAAATGTGCCAATTGTCAGACGAGATTGAAACTTATCAGCTCAAAATTATTCTGGGCTATATTTTTATTGTATTCGGCAGTCGTGTTTAGATTGATAATGTATATTCAGATTCTCAGTGAGTACGGTTTAGGCGTAATATTAGCCATATTAGGCTGGTTCTTTGTTTACTATAAATCGTCACCTTACATACTCAGCAAAGATAACGTTGCACTATATGGTAGTGACTAGCTAAAAACAGCTTTGTTTTATAACTTCCTCTAAAAGCGCAGCGCCTCTTAGCCCTCTTTGTGCATAAATCACTAAAAGACCTTATTTAACAAAGAGAAGTGGATGGGAGGCTTCGGGCTACGAGGCGCGAGTAAAATGCTAATGCCCATAAATACGCGATATGAAATCGCTGCTACGAAAGACATTTACTGATAAAAACAATTTTTGCACCACAGAGAATCTCGAGGCGCTTTGCGCTACACAGAGGTGGATTGATATCTTTTAAGCATTTCTCTGTGAACTCTGTGTCCTCGGTGGTAAATACTTATTTAGGCTTAACTCTGGCTCGATATGATATC
Organism: Pseudoalteromonas sp. DSM 26666; assembly: GCF_900116475.1. Taxonomy (NCBI): domain Bacteria; kingdom Pseudomonadati; phylum Pseudomonadota; class Gammaproteobacteria; order Alteromonadales; family Pseudoalteromonadaceae; genus Pseudoalteromonas; species Pseudoalteromonas sp. DSM 26666. Next base: position 2,077 of record NZ_FPAR01000002.1, read on the forward strand.
GCTGCTACAAAAGACATTTACTGTAAAAAACAGTTTTTTCACCACAGAGAATCCCGAGGCGCTTTGCGCTGCACAGAGATGGATTCATATCTTTTAAGTATTTCTCTGTGAACTCTGTGTTCTCGGTGGTAAATACTTATTTAGGCTTAACTCTGGCGCAATGTGAAATCGCTTCTACAGGGCAATATATGGCTTTTTTTACGTTAACTAAAAGGTCTTATTCTACAAAGAGAAGTGAATAAGCAGAAAACACAGCTATAACGTGTACTGGCTCATACTAAAAAAAGATGTTGGCTAACTTGGCTTTTGGCTATTTTTCATCATTTCTAAATAGCGTCCTTCAATGAATTTTTTCTCTTTTGTAAGGTGTTTAAGTGCGTACTGAGTTTTTTCTAGCTCTTGCTTGAGTGTGTCTAACTCCTCACTACTTTCTGGCCCGTCTGTTTGTAACTGCAATTGCTGTAGTAGTTGGTCTTGCTCTGCAATTTGCCTTTTATATTCGTTTAAAGTGTTAAGTAGTCTTGTTTGATCGGGCGTTGAGGATGTATCTGTGCTTGATGTTTTATCACTATTTTCGCTTGCGGTTTTAAGCGCTTCATAATCTGCTTGTAGCTGGTCTTTTTCTTCTTGAAGCACAGTCACTGCATCATATTGTGCATAGAGCTTTTGACGGGTAACTTTTAATTTTTCAACACTTTTATCGAGATCTCCTTTAAGTTTGCGAATTAACTGATGCGAGCGTTTTAATTTTTTATTGAGATCATCGATTAGCTGTTGTTCTTTTTCGGTAACATGATCTTTGGTTGATGAAGTAACCTCTGTTAATTGTTGTTGTAACAGCATTTGTACACTGATTAACTCAGCAATAGTTTTTCGATTATCGTTAACATAGCTCATGGCATTTTCAACAGACTCTCTGCACATAGCTAACGTCGCATCATCCATTGTGCCGTTACTTTTAACCATACTCAACGCAAAAGCCCTAAACTCTCTGAGTATCAGTAAAAGAATATAAAACCACGCGGCTAAAATAAGTAGCCCAAAATTTATAGCAATATAATGATAAACCTCTGGCGGAAAAACGGCATATGGCATTATTAAATTATCTTAAATTAAGTGTTTATTTACTAGAGTTTAGCGCTGTGAAAAAAATCTGCCATAATAACAACAACATTTAAAAAAAAGTAACATGCGTGAAAATACTTATCGTGGATGATAGCCAAGCAACACTCGAAATAGTACGCCGAGGGTTGGAGAAATTTGGCTATCGAAAGTTATTAATAGAAAAAGCCAACAATGCTAAATCTGCGTTAACGCTGATTGGTAGTTGGCACCCCGATATTGTCCTTACAGACTGGCATATGCCTGATATGTGTGGAGTTACGCTACTACGTGCAATTAAACAAAGACAACTTAATATAATAGTGGCAATGCTGACCACTGTTGATGAAAAGTCTCAAATTGAGGAAGCTATTAGCTTTGGTGCATCTTTTGTATTATCAAAGCCTTTCACCGACGCGCAACTACACGATAAATTATTGCCTTTAGTGCAGCTTGTTGAAAATAACGAAATCATCCCTGATGAAATTGAATTAAACAGTGATTTAGCGTTACCAAAACTGTCGCAATTAGAACGTTTGTTTCATAAACATATAAGTCAGTCCTTAATCGTAAACACGATTCAACCGCAGGTATTTGATGAGTCTAAAGTCCCCTGCGTCATGGCTGTTTATGAGGATCCAAAAAGTCAAAAAGTACGTGCCATTGCCATACTTGATATTTATGCTGCCTGCGTAATGGCAAGTGGCTATAGTAGCTTGTCGGCTGAAGATATTAGTAACTCAATAATATCGGGCGTTGTAACGAATACAGCATTAAGCGCATGTAAAAAAGCGTTAACGGAAACGGCTTTTGCCTTTTTAGATAAGCGAACGCGAGTCAGTTTACAAATCAAAACAGTCAAAGTGATTACCACGCCTTTTCGTAAGCTCACTTTGCTATATAAAACGCCTGCAGAAAAGCGCATTGATTTTAGTTGTCAGCTTGAAGGGATGGCACAAGGTAAAATCATGTTGGTTGGCATTTAGTAAATTAAACGCACGTATTTACCATTATTAAAAAGTTTATATTTAAAAACACCCTGCTCCTACAAAAGCGCAGCGTCTCTGCACCCTCATGGTAAATCAATCACTGAAGGAGCTTATTACACAAAGAGAAGTGAATGAGCAGCAAATGAGAAACCAAAACCACCAAACAACCTTGTTTTATATCTTCCTCTAAAAGCGCAGCGTCTTCTCGCCCTCTTTGTTCATAAATCACTTAAAGACCTTATTTAACAAAGAGAAGTGAGAACTACGAGGCGCGAGTAAAATGCTAATGTCCATAAATACGCGATATGAAATCGCTGCTACGAAAGACATTTACTGATAAAAACAATTTTTGCACCACAGAGAATTCCGAGGCGCTTTGCGCTGCACAGAGATGGATTGATATCTTTTAAGCATTTCTCTGTGAACTCTGTGTCCTCGGTGGTAAATGCTTATTTAGGCTTAACTCTGACGCGATATAAAATCGCTGCTACTAAAGATACTTACTGCTAAAAACAAATTAGCTTCCCCCGTAGCCCGTAGCCCAAAGCCCGTACCCTAAGTTAAATTAATCGCCGAAAATGTTTAAACAAAAAAGGCGCTTCCGATTAAGGTAAGCGCCTGTTTGTTATTTTAACTGCTTCTTATTTTACGATTTTCATTTCGTCTAATAAGTTTTGGGCGTTATCTACTTTATCCATAACCCAAAGCATGTAACGTGAATCTACATGGATTGAGCGATTTAGTTCTGGGTTATAATCCCAATCACCAATAATGCTTTCGTACACACCGTCAAACAGTAAACCCACCAGCTCAGCTTTACCATTTAGTGTTGGTGAACCTGAGTTACCGCCAGTTGTGTCTACGTTTGATAAAAAGTTAACCGGTACGGTATTCATGCCACCTGTGTAATCACCATAAAGCTTCGCTTTAATTTGCTCTTGCAGCTTTTTAGGCGCATTAAATGGGTCAACATCGGTGTTTTTAGCCAGTAACCCTTCAAGTGAGGTAAACGGCGTGGCCACTAAACCATCTTGCGGAGAATACCCGCCTACCGTGCCGTAAGTTACACGTAATGTGCTGTTTGCATCGGCGTAAACCGGTTTGTTTTGCGCTTTATTAAAGGCAATAATCGCACTCATTAACTCTGGGCGAGCGGCTTGTAACTTACCTGCAAGGGCTTTTGACTTATCTTCCTCATCTTTCATTACCGTGAATATGGCTTTTGCATATTGCATGAATGGGTCTTGGCTTTGGTTTAATTGGCTAAGCGTTTGCTCAAATAATGAATTACGTACAATTTCGTTATCAAGCGTTGATTTAGCGTACATTTCATCAAGTAATGCACTTTGTTTTGCTTTATCAAACCCATTTTCTAAAGCAAAGGCTTTATCAATTTCACTAAAACGCTCTGCTTTAGGTAATGCTGCATATTGCTCTAAAAAGTGCAGTAATATGGCTTTATCTACGTTTGCGTCAAAGCGACGTGACATACGCTCTAAACCCGATTTAATACGCGGTAAATCACGTTCTTGATAACCCGATTCACGCTCGCTATTTGGCTTTTGTTTTTCATAAGCTAAACGGTATAAACGACGTGCCGTGCTGATCATTTGTGAACGGTGAACATAGCCTACCATACGGTCGCGCTCACTGTGCTCTTGCGATTGTGCAACAAGTGCTGATAACTCATTAAGTACGTTACCGTAGCGCTGTTTACGTTCGCTATCGCTGTTTATCCAGCTTGTAAGTTCTTGTTCAAACTGCTTTTTACGCTCAAACATGGTGCCTTTTTTAAAGCTTTCGATCATCGAGCCATAGTTTTTAATGTAGTTGTTATAACCAGCTATGGTGCTTTCGTAAGCAATACGCGCTTTGCTGCCATCTTCTGAGTTTTCTTCAATTAATGACACGTATTTAGTATTGTGGATGCGCGCTTTAGGGTAGCTGTCGTTAAATACATAATCGACCTCTGCCGCAATACGGTAACGATTGGTTCGTCCTGGATAGCCAGTAACCATGACAAAATCACCCTCTTGCACGCCTTTAGCACTTACACTTAAGTAAGACTCAGGCACGTACGGTACGTTGTCTTCGCTGTATTCTGCTGGTTTGCCGTCTTTACCTACATAGGCGCGGTAAAAACCAAAATCGCCTGTGTGACGCGGCCACATCCAGTTATCGATATCGCCACCGTATTTACCTACGCCCATAGCAGGTGCATACGCTAAACGTACATCTTTAATTTCCAGCGATTTAATAAGGTAAAACTCTAAACCACCATGAAACGAATATACATTACAACGGTAGCTTTCATCAGCTTCACACTCTGCAACGAGGGCTTTTTGATTTTTTTCTAACGCATCGTAGCGTGCTTTTGCACTTAGCTCGTTAGTGCCGCTAATTACTTTATCAGTCACGTTGGTCACTGTTTCTGTAACGTACACACGTGAACCTGGCGCAGCAGGTAAATCTTCAGCCGGTGTTTTTGCTAAAAAGCCGTTTTCAAGTATGTTGTTTTCAGGCGTTGAATTATATTGCACTGAGCCATAAATACAGTGATGGTTAGTAACAACTAAGCCCTTTGGCGAAACAAACGAGGCTGTACATCCGCCTAAGCTAATAACCGCATTCATTGGAAATTCGGTTAATTTTGAAATTGAATCAACACTGATTTCAAGGCCTTTGGCTTTTAAAATTGATTCCAGCTCTGGTAGCTGATGAGGTTGCCACATACCTTCATCGGCATTGGCCGCAGAAGAAAGTGCCAGTGAACAGGTTGCTACCAAAGTGGCAACAAGAGGTTTTAAACGCATTATAGAATCCCTTTTATTATTGAACCTGCAGATTACTCATTAAGTATGAGTAAGGTCAACTACGCTGAGATAAATTGTTACAATATAGCGCCCAATAAACAAAAAAGGAGCTAAGCTCCTTTTTAAACAAAATGATAAACGATGTTAGTCGTCTTTTTTCACATCATTTGGATGCGCTACACCCATCCATGCTTTAAATAATGCTTTTTGCTCATCAGTGGCATTTTTATTCGCAACCACTTTTTTAGGTTTGTCGAAGTCTTCAGACAACACAAGCTCAGTCGACATTAAGGCATCACGACGAATAAAATCAACAGTGACTTTATCGCCTGCTTTAAAGGTTTCTAGGCTGGCTGTTAAGTCTTTACCTACATGCTTTTTATTAATAGCGACGAGTTTATCGTCGGTGGTTAAGCCGCCTTGCCATGCTGCACCATCGCGGCGTACATGGGTAAGCGTAAGTAACTCGCCAGTATTTTTAGTAAATGCATCTAAGCTTGGTGTGGCCTTGGCTTTTTCTGGTAACTCAAAGCTTAAACCTACTTTTGCTAGCAGTGCATCAAAATCAAGGTTGGCTGGTGAGCTAACATTTGCCTGCCACCACGCGCTGTAATCACGCCCTGATAGTTGTTTTAAAATAGCCAGTACGTCTTGCTCAGTAAACCCTGCCGGTAATTTATGCTGTTTATAAAGCGCTTTATGTACATCTCTGTAGCTAATTTTACCTTGGCTATTTTCAAGTAGATCGATATCTAACGCCATCGACAATAATGAACCTTCAAGATAAATATTAGTGCTGTAGTTACGTGCGTGATCGCCGCCTTGGTTTATCCATTTATCAAAACTGGTTTCGCTGGCACTTTGCACTTCACGCCCAGGGGTAGTGAGGTGGCGGTTAATGGTTTTGCTTAATACTTTAAAAAACTCATCGTTAGTTTGAATACCCGAACGCACTAATAAATGATCTTCAAAATAGCTGGTAGAGCCCTCTGCTATCCAAAGCAATTTTGAGTAATTAATATTAGTGTAGTCATATGGCGCAAGCCCTTTAGGACGGTACGCTTTTACATTCCAAGTATGAATAAACTCATGAGCTGCAGTACTTATAAAACCTAAATAGTCTTCACGTTTAGCAAAGCGGTCGCGTGGGCGCTGAATAATCGTTGAGTTTAAGTGCTCAGTTGCCCCGCTTGCGCCTGATGTAGCATGTACCATAAATACATAGCGTTCATACGGGTAGTTGTCCCAAATGACATTGCCGGTAGCCACTAGCTTTTTCAAATCGGTTAGCATCAGTTCAATATCGTAATTGCCCTCACCCCATACCACCAGTTCGTACTCACGGCCATCAACTTCAAAAGTACGTAGCTCGTTAATACCGGTTTCGATTGGCGAATCAACTAATACATCGTAGTCACTGGCTTTAAAGCTGTGCTTATTTTTATAATTTTCCATGCCTGACACAGAGCGCCATGCTTTAGGGACGTTTAATTCAACCGTTACTGGCTCTTGGCGAAATGATTCGCTAAACATAAAAAAGCCTGATGCATCAATAAAGGCATGGCTGTCGTCTATATGGCGGGCGCGCTTACCTAGCTCATTGGCATACACTTGGTAATCTATATTTACTTCAGTGGGTTCACTTAAATGAACGCGCCATGTGCTGTGGTCAATCTTTTCCCACTTTAATGCATTACCTTCATCATCACTGGCTTTAAAATAGCGAACGCCATTGGCAAGATTTAAAATTTCATAACGACCAGTGCGCCATGCTGGAAGTTTCACATCTAAGAAAGACTGCGCCGTTTTAGGAAATTCTACGTTCACATCACCTAAATGATGCTCTGGCTGAGAAATGTTTAAAGCGTAATTAACGTCGGCAAATACCGGTGCTGAACAGGCAGCTAAAATTGATAAGGCAAGTAGCTTTTTCATAAAGGCTCTTTTTTATATAACGTATTGTTGTGCCAAGGTTAACAAGACCCATTTTAAAAGTGAATTAAAAGCGATAAATACACTTATATTTAAGATCGTTCGTATTTTGTTGCTAAAAACATTAAGTTTTTGATCTCATACCTACTATTAATATGTTTTTGTTGTAAACTAAACCAATAAAGGTATTAAAATAATGGTGTGTAGGTGTCTAGGAGCTCCAATACGGTGGAACAAAAACTAAAACAAGCAATTGACAGTAGAAAAGTAATAGAAAGCGCTCGTAAACATCAAGTTGACACCCTTTCTAACTTTGCGGCTAAATTATCTTTAAGCTGTAAAGGACTTGATATTGAGCTTGATAACCGCCTAGCAAAGTTCCGTAGCGCATTAAACAAAGGAATGGATTTTGAAGACTTCTCTCCTTTGGTAGATGATATTTTGGCCTTGCTAAAAAATCAGGAAGCGATTCAACTAGCGCATCAACGCGACCTGTTAACCAGCGTACAAAATGCAGGAAAACAGTTACAACAAACGAAAGGCCTGCCTGACGAAACCCGCAGAACGCTGCGCCACTTACTCGATAACGAGCTAGACGATATACAATCGGTGCATGGGTTTATCCCAATATTAAACCAATTGATCACCTTTTATCATCAAGCTTTAATTGCTAAAAGCAATAATACCTTTGAACCACCCAATCTAAGTGTGCTCACTGAAAAGCTGTTTAAATTAGTTAGTGAGCTCGTACTAGAAGAAGAAGCCAACGAATCACTGTATTTAATAAAAAAACGCATTGCTAAAAATAAAGCCGTTGACCAGTTACTTGATGCCGCAATAGATGTGATTACTTTAATTGTTAAAAGTATTCACGTTGAACGTGAATCAGCGCAAAGCTTTTTAGCTTCATTAAACCAAACACTTGAAGAGCTGCATCGCTCATTGGTATCAACCAGTGAACACTCTGAATCAATGAATGTTGAATTTGACTCAATAAATCAACGCATTGGTGAAAAGCTAGAAAGTTTAAATACACAAACAAAAAATGCGACCTCAATCACAGCGTTAAAGCAGCTAGTTGAAAACGAGTTACGCTCACTCAGTGCAGATATTTTAGAAAAAGAGCAACTCGAACAAAAAGATCGCAGAATTTTAGTTGCCAGCTTTACACAAATAAATGAAAGAATTAATAGCTTAGAAAATAAAGTCAGTAACTATAAAAAACGTTTAAATGAGCAACGATTTAAAAGCTTACTCGACAGCCTGACAAAACTGCCTAATCGCGCGGCATTTGATGAGCGTTACAACCACGAAATTAATTTATTTAACGAACAACCGTCAGACATAACGCTAGTTGTTATAGACGTCGACCATTTTAAATCAATCAACGATCGATTTGGCCATACTGCGGGCGATATTACTTTACAAGTTATTGCCAAAGCGCTGCAAAAGTCGATTAGGCAATCAGACTTTATTGCACGCTATGGCGGCGAAGAGTTTGTGCTATTAATGCCACGCACTTCACTTGAAAACGCGACAGCGCACCTCAATAAATTAAGACAGTCTATTAAAAAGATACCGTTTAAATTTAAAGACAAACAAATTGAAATTACTGTTTCGCTAGGCGCAACCCAATTTAAAGAGGGTGATACCCCTCTAAAAGCATTTGATAGAGCCGATCAAGCTTTATACGATGCTAAAAATTCAGGCCGGGATCGTCTGTGCATTAGTAAATAGTGTTATGCATTTCTACCTTTGAGTACAAGGCATAATTACGCAGTAAATTTACCCAAGAAGTATCAAGGAGAATGCCGATGCTAATACAGTTAAACCCAACAGGGGTATTAGATTTATTATCGCAGCTAGAAGTAGACCTACTAGAACAGTCATCAACAAGCGAACGCTACAGGTTATTCAGAAATTGTGTTTTAGCTGTGCTTAATGTAGGTAGCCATACCGATGTAAGTAACGATATATACGAAAAACATAAAGACTTTGATATTCGTTTGGTAAGCCGTGAACGCGGTATTAAAATTGAATTAGAGAACCCGCCGCAAACGGCCTTCGTTGACGGCCACATAGTCACCGGCATACATGAGCACATATTTTCGGTTATTCGCGATATCTTATTTATTTGCCAAAAGTATGAAAAAAATCTCCAAGAAACTAAAGCCATTACCCACATGGTTTTTGACATGCTTAGAAATGCCGACGCTCTTAAAGTAAATAGTGAACCTAACATGATTGTATGCTGGGGCGGCCACTCTATTAACGAAATAGAATATAAATACACTAAACAAGTAGGTTACGAATTAGGCTTACGCGGGTTAAATATTTGTACTGGCTGTGGGCCTGGTGCAATGAAAGGCCCGATGAAAGGCGCCACTATTGGTCATGCCAAACAACGTATAACTAACAACCGTTATTTAGGTTTAACTGAGCCCAGTATTATTGCAGCTGAGCCACCTAACCCAATTGTGAATGAACTGGTTATTTTACCCGATATTGAAAAGCGACTTGAGGCCTTTGTTCGCACCGCTCATGCCATTATTATTTTTCCTGGTGGTGCAGGCACAGCTGAAGAACTATTGTATCTATTAGGCATTTTGTTGCACCCTGAAAACGAAAAGCAATGTTTACCTGTTATTCTTACCGGTCCAAAACAAAGTGAAGCTTACTTTGAGGAGCTGTGTCAATTCATTCAAATGACTTTAGGCGATGCAGCCCTAGATAAATTTGAAGTGATTATTGATGATCCTCAATTAGTAAGCCAAAAGTTAAAGTCGGCAATGAATGGTGTACGCGAATACCGTAAAAGCCAAGGGGATGCATATTACTTTAACTGGACCTTGAAAATAAACAGTGATTTTCAGCAACCTTTTTACCCCTCTCATGAGGCTATGGCGTCGCTTGATTTACACCTTGATCAACCCAAACAACAGTTAGCGGCTAATTTACGCCGTGCGTTTTCGGGAATAGTGGCGGGAAATGTAAAAGAAGAAGGTTTAAATGCGATTAAAAAAGACGGCCCGTATGTCCTCAGTGGCGAGCCTGATTTAATGAAAGCAATGGACACACTTTTACAAGCGTTTGTAGAACAAGGTAGAATGAAGCTCCCTGGCAGTAAGTATATTCCTTGTTATACAATAAAAGCGTGAGTTTATAATTGAATCCCCATTTACTTCTTATTGATGCGCTTAATTTAATTAGGCGCATCTATGCTGTTGATGCTAACCAAACGCATCACAGCGACGAACATATGTTAAAAGCATGCTGCGCTCGAGTAGCACATGCCTGCAAAAAACTCATAACAACCACTAATGCAACCCATGCAATTGCTGTATTTGATGGCGATAAAAGTTGGCGCTATCACTTTTACAAAGATTACAAACATTCGCGCGCCCCGATGCCACAAACGTTAAAAGAAGCCTTGCCACATTTTAAAGCGGCCATTGAAGAAACCGGCATTGTGGTATTTGAGCCGACTAACGATGAAGCCGATGACATTATTGCAACATTAGCCCATAAAGCCGCCAACAATCAGATAAATAACACTATTGTCTCTACCGATAAAGGGTTTTTACCGCATTTAAATGAGCAAATTGAAGTGTATGATTACTTTAAAAAACAACAGCTCACACAGCAGCATATCCAAGAACGTTTTGGCGTGGCACAACACAAACTCATAGACTTTTGGGCTCTGGCAGGAGACAAAACCAATGACATTCCAGGTGTTAAAGGCATTGGTGTTAAATCGGCGCAACAATTGGTGAATCAGTACAACACTCTCGAAGAGGCATTAAGCGATGAATCATTAAGTGCGCGCTTACAAAAAAAGCTTGCTGATGATATGGATATGTTTGTTATTTCTAAACAACTGGTGAGTTTGCGTACTGATATCCACTTAGGCTTTAGTTTAAAGCAGTTAAGGCTTAATTAGTCGCAAGTTAATGGCACTGAACGATCGCAATACGTATACTAGTAATAGTTATATTGGTCTGGGTAGGCAATGTTTAAAAAGTTTTTTAGGTATTTGATATTGGGATTAGGTTTATATGCACTGATAGCCACGTCGGTTATTATGTTTTATAAAGACGATCCACAAGCAATGATTTGGCAAGACCGCGAAGCATTCAATAAACGCTATATTGAAAAACTGCGCTTAGAAGATGCTTTTACGCTAAATGCTGTGCTTGAATATTTAGGCAGCCCAGATTTAACCTACGCCAAGCGCGATGGTGAACAGGTGTGGCAAGTTATATTTTATCGTACACAACATAAAACCTCGGATGGCATTACCACCATGGATGAATGTACCGGGTTATTATTTAAAAACGGCCAACTAATAATGTGGGGCCCAAGTGCTTATGAAAAATACCTTGAGCAAAATGATGGAACAATTTAATGGAAGCACCACTGTCGGGTAACCTAAAAAAGCTACTCGAAAGCACACAGTTGCTTTTAAGTTCACATAATAATAAAAACCAGTGGCATACTTTTTACCCGATTGTTTGTAAACTTGCAGAGCAATACGCATCGTTATATAAACAAAACCCAGCAGCGTTACAAGCTCAGCTCAATTTGTATAAAACACACTATAGCTTTGCAACCAATTTAGTGGTTAATCAATGTGTTTTAACCTGTGCATTAAGTGCTAGCCAAAATTACGATAAACACTTAACAGAGCTTTATATCAGTGCCTCATTGGTGGAACACCTTTGTGTTGCTAATCAGTTGAATAAACTAGCCCAACAGCAAGCATTTACTAATACCGACACTAAAATGTGGCAGTTACGCCATAAACTCGCTGCCAAAGTGATATTGACATCACAACAACCAGCACATCAAATTGCCCATATTTTAGCTAAACTAGCCAAATACAAACACGCATTATTAAACACGCCTAAAGTCATGCTTTATGACGGAGCCAGTGTATTGGTTGCTTTGGCAAATATTTTGGCGCTTAACGTAACCTGCAACGCAAAACAGCAGCATATTAGTTTTTATAAAGCCGTAGCTGATTTATACATAAGAACTCCCAACTCATTCGCACAGAGGCTATTAAAAGACTTAGTGGCACACGTTGGACAATATGTACCAGGTAGCCAAGTAGTTTATGCTGACCAAACAATGATTTATTTGGCTACAGATTCGGCAGGCCGTCATATTATCGTTAATAATGCCAATACAAAAATGGCCTGGTATCGAATAAAAGCATCATTAGAGGATGGCTTAAAGGCATGGCCGTGTAATGACGATCGCTTGTTTTTAAAAGTTTGGGACAGTGAATACCTGCATATTGTTCATAAGAGTGACAATACACAGTCCTCTTTGTACGAATTAGTTAAACAAATAAAAAACCAACAAGAGTACAATTACAAAGCATTAAATACATTACTTACCCCTTATCCTAATGTTATAAAATCAGTGTGCCATGCAGTAAAACAGTATAATAAAGAGCTGCAGCCGGCAAAAGATTTAAGGCATAGCTTGTCTATGGTAGGTTACGATAAGGCCCCTGCGATTATTCAAGGCATGGTTTTCGAGCAGTTAGTAAATAGTATTGCCCATCCTTTACATACATTTTTGTGTACCCGCATGGGTTGTTTAGTCAACATTGTAGAGCTGTTAGTAAAACACGATAAAAATTTGCAAAGTGAACGCATTAGTTTGAGCCTATATGCCTATTTATATTATCTATTAATTAATTACAGCCCAGAAGTTTCTAGAAAAATCACCCTAGACCAAACACCGAATAAATCCTTAGATACGCCAATATGCACATTTTTTGGCATAAACAATGTTGATACCCCTCATTTAACTAATGAGCTTAATGAATTACTTAGTAGCGACCCTTGGGCAATAGCGTTATTAAAAGCTGAAACATTGCCTAAAAAGCAGCTCGATGATAGCGCTAAGTTGTGGGCAGCTTTGAAAGTTGTAGCCCAGCGCGTACTTAAACCTAACCAGCCATTAACAGCATGGCAACAGCAGATATTAAATCAACAACTCACCCGCCATGGCTGGAAAAGTGAGGCCATTTTTTATCAATCCCTGCAGCAATTAGGTCTGCACAATAGTATTTAGCTGACTTATTATCACTATAAATTAAAGTTATACCCTGTATTTGCAGTATAAACTGGCAAAATGTTCAATAAATTGGTATAAATGCCGGCTTAAATTTAGCACCCCTGTCATATAAGTAGTCTAAACTCTGTGAGTATTTTTTATTTATGTGTGTATCCAAATCTTTAAAGGAAAAGTTCATGGCCAAACAAACCATAACAGTGATCAAAGGCGACGGCATCGGCCCAAGCATTATCGACTCAGCACTTGAAATACTAAAAGCCGCAGGATGCGATTTTGATTATGAATTTGTTGACGCTGGCCTCGCTGCGCTTGAAAAAACGGGCGAATTGCTTCCACAAGAAACAATTGACACGATTGCTAAAAATAAAATCACTTTAAAAGGTCCATTAACGACCCCTGTAGGCGAAGGCTTTACATCAATCAATGTAACACTTCGTAAGCAGTTTGGTTTATACGCTAATGTTCGTCCTGTGAAGTCGTTCGCAGGTACTAAAGCACGTTACGATGACATTGATATTATTACTGTTCGTGAAAATACCCAAGGTATGTATTCAGGTGCAGGTCAAGTAGTGAGTGCTGATGGCAACGAAGCTGAGGCAATGTCTGTGATCACCCGTGAAGGCGCTGAAAAAATCGTTACTTTTGCATACGAGCTAGCTGTACGCGAAGGCCGTAAAAAAGTAACCGCTGTTCATAAAGCAAATATTTTAAAATCAACATCGGGTTTGTTCTTAAAAGTTGCTCGTGAAGTGGCTGAACGTTACCCTGAGATTGAATCAACTGAAATGATTGTTGATGCAACCTGTATGAAACTAGTAATGACACCGGAAGAGTTTGACGTAATTGTAACGACTAACCTATTCGGCGATATTTTATCTGATTTATGTGCTGGTTTAGTTGGTGGTTTAGGCATGGCGCCTGGTGCTAACATTGGTGAAGATGCGGCTATCTTTGAAGCTGTTCACGGTAGCGCACCTGATATTGCAGGTAAAAACCTAGCAAACCCTACGTCAGTTATTTTAGCGTCTATTCAAATGCTAGAGCATTTAAATATGGGCGATACGGCAGAGCGCATTCGTAGCGCAGTGGCTGATGTAATTAAATCAGGCGACCGTACTACTCGCGATTTAGGCGGCAGCCATGGTACAACTGACTTCACTCAGTCAGTAATCGACCGTCTGTAACAGTATAATTGAATTATAAAGCCAACATCTGTTGGCTTTTTTTATGCCTGCTCAAAACCGCTTGTATCACTTTAATGTAATTAATGTGTATTTAAGCCCCCTACTCCTTAAAATTAAAAATGCATAATTTCTGCTTTTAATGTGAGAATACTTTACAACAATTAGAATTTAAGATTAAAAAAGATATAAAAATGAATTTTTAATCCAAAAACGTTAGTTTTGGGTTGACATGAGCGCGCAAAAGCCTTAAAAATAACCACATACAAAAATTGTAATTTAAACAGCATTTTATTTTAAAGAGCAAAACATCATGAACACACAATTTCGTCTTTTAGTCTTACTCGTACTGGTCTTAGTGATAAGCCCAGCGGGGATGTATTAAAAGGTGAAACATGCTTTTTAAAACCCTCGCACTACGCGGGGGTTTTTTTTTGCATAAATCAGTCAACAGAGGAATGAGGATGAGTAAACAAGAATATAATGGCTCTGAATTGGTTGTTAAGTCATTAAAAGAGTTAAACGTTAAGTATATATTCGGTTACCCCGGTGGCTCAGTATTAGACTTATATGATGCGCTATTTCAGCAAGATGATATTGAACATATTTTAGTCCGTCACGAACAGGCCGCCACACACATGGCCGATGGTTACGCAAGAGCAACCGGTGAAGTCGGTGTTGTACTTGCCACTTCTGGACCAGGGGCAACAAACTGTGTAACAGGCATAGCAACTGCGTATATGGATTCTATTCCGATGGTGGTGTTATCAGGTCAAGTGCCAACCAACTTAATTGGCGATGACGCGTTTCAAGAAACGGATATTGTTGGCTGCTCTCGCCCGATTGTAAAGCATAGCTTTAATTGTAGAAGCGCTAGTGAAATCCCCAATATTCTTGCTAAAGCCTTTTATATTGCCAGCTCAGGTCGCCCAGGCCCAGTTGTCGTTGAACTTCCTAAAGACATGCTTAACCCTGAGCTAACCTTTGCTTACAACTTTCCAGCGGCAACAGAACTCAGAACCTACAACCCTAATACCAAGGGTCACTCTAAACAAATTCGTAAGGCCGTTACTGCTATTTTAGAAGCGAAAAAGCTGGTTATTTATTCTGGTGGCGGAATTGTGCTTTCAAATACATCAGAACAACTAACCCATTTAGTCGAATCGCTTAATGCCCCTATTACCAATACCCTAATGGGACTAGGCGGTATATCAGGCATTCACCCTAACTTTATTGGTATGTTGGGTATGCACGGTACATTAGAAGCAAATAAAGCCATGGCCAATGCTGATGTTATTTTAGCCCTTGGCGCACGATTCGATGATCGGGTTACCAATAACGTACAAAAGTTTTGCCCTAATGCCACTATCGTGCATGTAGATGTCGATCCGACTTCAATTTCCAAAACCATAAAAGCACATATTCCGGTTGTTGGCTGTTTAGCCACGGTACTTGAACAGTTACAAACTGCTATAGATAAAAGCCCAATAAAAATAGACCGCAGTGCACAAGAAGATTGGTGGCGACAAGTGATCAGTTGGCGCGAACAAAAATGCTTAAACTACAATACCGATGGCGATAAAATTAAACCTCAAGCAGTTATAGAGGCTATTTATAAAGCGACTAATGGTGATGCTTATGTCAGTTCAGATGTGGGCCAACACCAAATGTTTGCAGCGCAGTATTATCCATTTAAGCACCCTCGTCAGTGGATCAACTCAGGCGGCTTGGGCACCATGGGCTTTGGTTTACCGGCTGCAATGGGGGTTAAGCTCGCCTTTCCTGATAAAGAGTCTTTATGTGTGACTGGCGACGGCTCTATTCAAATGAACATTCAAGAGCTTTCTACCTGTTTACAATACAACTTAGCGGTAAAAGTGATCTCGTTAAATAACCGTTCACTAGGTATGGTTAGACAATGGCAAGATATGATTTATGGCGGCAGACACTCCTCTTCCTATATGGAATCACTTCCTGACTTTGTAAAACTTGTAGAAAGTTACGGCCATGTAGGAATACGAGTCAATACACTGGATGAATTACAGCCGGCAATAGACAAAGCCATGTCGATAACCGATAGATTAGTGTTTTTAGATATTTTAGTAGACGAAAAAGAACATGTTTACCCGATGCAAATTAAGCACGGTGGCATAGATGAGATGTGGTTAAGAAAAGGAGTAAAGGCATAATGCGTCGTATATTATCTATATTATTAGAAAATGAACCCGGTGCGTTATCACGTATAGTGGGGCTTTTTTCTCAACGAGCTTACAATATTGATAGTTTAACTGTTGGAACCACTGATGATGAGTCACTCTCGCGTATTACTGTCACCACTAAAGGCGATGATAGAATTGTTGAGCAAATCACCAAACAGGTAAATAAACTGGTCGATGTACTTAAGGTGATTGATTTAACCGAAATGAGCCACATAGAGCGCGAACTGTTACTAGTAAAAGTATTTGCTCAAGATGAAGCTACGCGAGCTGCTGTAACGCGGGTTGTAGATGTATTTCAGGGCGCTATTTTAGATATGGGGCGTCAAAGTTACAGCCTACAATTGGTAAGCAGCACCGATAAAATAGAGTCGTTTTTAGATACCTTACGTCATGAAACAGACATTATAGAAGTGGTTCGCTCTGGCGCGGTCGGCATTGGTCGCGGAGATAAGGCGCTTAAAGCTAAATAAGCGTTAAATTTACGGCAAAAAAAAAGGGCTTAATAGCCCTTTTATTATTTTTATAAACCTAAACCTTATAGGTTTACTTGGTCTTTAAGACCTTTACCTGGTTTAAAGCTTGGAATAGTCGCTGCTGAAATTTGGATTTCTGCACCTGTTTGTGGGTTACGACCTGTGCGAGCAGCACGTTCTTTAACTGAAAAAGTACCAAAACCAACTAATGCAACAGAGTTGCCTTCTTTTAGTGAAGAAGTTACAGCGCCTGTGAATGCATCAAGTGCACGTGTAGCGGCTGCTTTAGAGATTTCTGCGTCAGTAGAGATTTTTTCAACTAGTTGAGCTTTGTTCATTATTAGATTCCTATTCGTTATTATTTTGCCTTCGCAAATCCTATCTTTATGCATTTTCGAAGAGTTAGCAACAGCAAATTACGTTTTTTATCTAAAATACTAAAAAATTAGTAAAATTATAATAATTCACTGTAAAATACAGCGAGTTGAGTTAACAAAAACTTAATTTAAGCACAAATATAGTGCAGCTATGCACTGTGATGAGTCGCTATATTTTTTCTATTACTAAGGTCACTTCCCCGACCTCAACGCCAAACTTAACAATAGATGTGCGATTTATCAAGCGCGTGTTGGTGACTAAATACATCCAATCATCAAAGTTAACTTCAAAAGTGCTGCCATCGTAAGGAATTTCTACATTGTAGTTCCAATGAAAAACACTGCCTTCACTTTTGCCTGTGGCCGTGCCTAAAACATCAGAAGCAGTACCGGTTAACGTGTTGTCGTCGTTTAAGGTTATTTTCCAAATACGTTTTTGGGTTTCGCCGTCATCATAAACGAAGTCTTCCTCAATAACGCCTTGGTTGCCATCCCACGTAGCGCTCAAGTCTACAACAAGCTTTCGGGTTAATTCGCCTTTAAAGTCTTGTACAACACCGTAGGCTTTTAAATCGCCGCTAAAAAAAGTCTTAAAATCGAAATTAGGTTCTGAGCCTTTGTAATGCTCTACACTCGGCGCTGAACAACTTGCAATAAAGAAGCTTACTACCAGTAGCAAAGTTACTTTGATACGTTTTAGATTAATCATATTAAATCCCTAAAAGTTGATTTCTAATCGATGGTTCTGAGGTGTTCTCACTTAACCAAATAGCTAAGAAGTCATCTGCAAAAGTGGTGTCTTCTATGCGGCCTATTTCATTGTCATTGTGAAAGAAAATACTGTGTCCTTGCTGATCGGTCAGTAAGGTTAACGATTCACCCTTTTTAATGTCTGGCCATATGGCTAATAATTTATCTGCATAGCGAGCTGATAATTGTGATTTACCTAAATGTTGCCATTGCTCTTTAGTGGCTTTTACAATGTCTTTAGCATCAAAGTCGCGCAGGTAAGTTAAAGTAAATTTAACCGGCGTTTGCTTGGGACTATAGGATCCAGAGGGAGTAAAAAGCGTTGCATCATAAACATCCCAAAAAAGGTATTCCATACGTGCCTCGCCCACTTTGTTAAACTGGGTATCAGCATAAGCAGCATGGTTAAACAGGGCATAAATTAGTACTAAATTTAAAAGCGTTTTCATAATCAGCTCCAAGCAGTAAATACAATTGTTTTATTGCTTAATAAACGCGCCAATTTTACCGTTAATAAATAAAATAACGCTAAACGTTGCAGCCCATAAAGCACCGTATAAAGGCCAAAATTGCCATAACGGCAAGCCGAGTTCTAACACATCGAATCGCGCCCCTGCCCAGTAACTTCCTGGTGCAAACACTAAGCATACAATAAACGCTTGCCAAGGTTTGAGGGTTGTTAAAAACGACATTGAGGTATTAATACATAGCAATAAAGCAGCCCATAAAAACACTAACCAAAGTGGAAATGGCGCTACTTTAAATTCAATCAGACCGAACTTAACCGCGATAAACTCACTTAGTAAGGCTAGTGGTAAGCACTTTAGAAGCAAAAAAGCATCCTGTTTTTTTTGCGCTGACAAATAAAACATTAATGCAATGACTACTGTTGAATAGACAATTGAATGCTGTTCAAGCAGTAGGCATAAAAACCACACTACTTGAAACAGTACAAAATTAATAAGCGAGTGCAATCTCATCATTACTACTCGTAAAACGGGGTTTGCGTGCCATTAAATGCACGGTGCTTGTTGCGCGAGTTCTAAATGCGCCCTCGCAATAAGCAAAATAAAATAGCCATAAACGATAAAATCGCTCATCAAATTTATTACTATCGAGGTTTGGCCAACTTGCAATGAAACGATCTCGCCAATCAGCAAGGGTTCTTGCGTAGTGAGCACCAATATCGCTAACTGTGTGGATATTCATATCGGTATGATTTTTGATTTGCTCACTCATTTCGTTGAGCGAAGGTAAACACCCACCAGGGAAAATATATTGCTGAATAAAGTCAGAATTTTTTAAATAATGCTGGTAACGCTGGTCGCTAATTGTAATTGCTTGAATAAGCATAGCACCGTCGTCTTTTAATAGCTGACCGCACTGAGTGAAAAAACTAGGCAAGTACTCATGACCAACCGCTTCTATCATCTCAATTGATACTAGCTTATCGTATTTACCGGTTAGTAAACGGTAATCTTGTTTGAGTAAAGTTATTTTGTTTTCAAGCCCAAGCTCTTTAATTTTATTTGCAACATAATCGTGCTGTTCATCAGAGATGGTAGTGGTTGTTACATGGCAGTCGTAGTGAGTAGCCGCATATATTGCAAATGCTCCCCAACCTGTACCAATTTCAATGACGGTGTCGCCTTGTTGTAACTCGACTTGTTCACAAATACGCTGAAGTTTGTATTGCTGTGCTTGCTCGAGGGTGGCGTCTTTACTTGGGTATACGGCACTTGAATAAAGCATTTCTTTGCTTAAAAAAGACTCGTATAAGTCATTGCCTAAGTCGTAGTGTGCAACAATATTCTTTTTAGAGCCCGAGTGAGAGTTTTTATTTTTAATGTGGTTTATACGATGAGCAATGTTACTAAAAAAAGCGAATTTCTTTTCAAATGCGTCTAGTTGGTCTTGGTTAATTGCAAAAATTTCTATCAACCGAGTTAAGTTATCACACTGCCACTGCCCTAATATGTAAGATTCTCCCGCGCCAATACTTCCCGAGAGCGCAAATGCTTTATACATAGCAGTATCATTAACGGTTACCGTTACTTTAAGCTCTGATGACATATCGCCAAATACAGACTGCTGATTATTGTCTACAAGCACTATTTGGCCTGTTTCAATAGACGAGAACGCTTTGAATACTAACTTCTTGTATAAGTTAGTAAACCAACTTGTGCGTTCTTGAACGCGTAAGCTCGATACCTTTTCCATACACTTACCTATATTATTGTTATTACTTGTTAAACAACATAAATTAATAAAAAATTATGATCTACCTGAATGACCTAAAAATGGGACTTTTTTAACAAATAGTTTAAACGCTTGGTAATAAATACCTTTGAAAATAGACCATGTCATTGCTGGAAAACGCTTAAGCAATTTACTCATTTGTTCACAGCTCAGTGTTTGACGCTGTAACCTTAGTGATGCGTCAAAAAGTAATTCGTCATCACGCTTATTTTCTATACGTATCAGTATATTGTCTTGCTTTTGTCGAACAGTCCAATGGTAGTTCATATCTAAGTTCATGAAAGGTGATACGGAAAAAACTTTCTTAAAGTTCACTTTTTTTTGTAGTGGAACCAAGTAGTAATGTCGTTCATTCCATGGGGTATTACTCACCTCAGCGACCATGTAGCTAAATTGATTATCATCATGGCCAAAAAAATAAAAATTAACGGGGCTAAAGTAAATACCCAAGCAGCGTAACTGCCCTAACATATAAACATGACTGAACTTTTCTGTAACCCCTAGCGCAGCTAACTGACCGTGAGCACGCTCTACAATGGGGTTATTGTCAGTATTCGCCAATCCTTTCAAATAATCAGACTGTTTAAATTTTAAAGCCTTAAATCCTGTGGTACCAAGTTGTTTATGTACCCCGTTAAGTGCTTCGATGTTATTTAAGTCAACCCACATCATATAAAGCGGGTGATTAAACGCGTGGTGTTTAACAGCAAAACGGCGATGTTTAACATCGCCTAAATACACTGCATTAGTCAAACTCTACTCCAAGTTGCTTGGCCACATCAACGGCGCTGCGCACACCATCCTCATGAAAACCGTTGTACCAATACGCTCCGCAAAAGTACGTGTTATTTTGTCCATCAACGGTATGCTTTTGCTGTTGAGCGGCAATAGACTCTTGATTAAATACCGGATGATGATAGGTAAATTCACGTAAAATTTTACTCTGATTAATACCTTCTAAGTGGTTCAAGGTAACGCAGAACTGTGTATCTGATTTGATCCCTTGCAGTATATTCATTTGATACGTAACCACCGCCGCTTTATCGGTATTGTTATTGAGCAAATAATTCCAACTTGCCCATGCGGCTTTTCTATCCGGTAATAATGATTCATCAGTGTGAAGTACTACTGAATTTTCTGTGTACGGGATAGCACCCAAAACAGTGGTTTCTTGCTCACAAGGATCGCCAAGCAAAGCTAAAGCTTGATCAGAGTGACAGGCAAAAATGACTTTATCAAACTGTGCTTGCTGATCATCTGCAAAGGTAATTGTTACGCCTTCTGCGTTTCTAGTGACAGACTTAATGTGACTGTTAAGTTTTATGTTGTCGGCAAAACCGGCAATTAAAGGCTTAATGTATTCTCGCGAGCCACCGGGAATAACGTACCATTGAGGTCTATTAGTAATGTCTAGCAAACCATGGTTGAAGAAAAACTTTACAAAAAACTCAACCCCTACATTTTCCATTTCTTTAATGCTAGTAGACCAAATGGCAGCACCCATAGGTAAAATGTAGTGGTATTTAAAGAAATCATTAAAACCATGTTGTTGTAATAATTGACCTAGTGATTGCTCTGTGTAGTGACCTTTTGCGTGCAAAGCCTTACATAACTTATTAAAACGCACGATGTCATACAATAAACGCCAAAATTTAGGTCTAACTATATTTCTGCGCTGAGCAAATAAACTACTAAATGTATGCCCATTGTATTCAAAGCCGGTTGCCTCGTTATGCACACTAAAACTCATTTGTGTCGGTTTACGTTTTACACCAATGCGTTCAAGCAACTTTTCAAAATAAGGGTACGTTCTATCATTAAATACAATAAACCCCGTATCTACCGCGTAATTAATACCGCTGTGCTCTACATCTACAGTTGCGGTGTGACCACCAATATAATCATTTTTTTCAAATAATGTGACATCGTAATGCTTGTGCAGTAAATGCCCGCAGGTTAAACCTGATACGCCAGTCCCAATTATTGCTATTTTTTTCAACGGGTTAATCCTTTTGCAATTTTAAGCCAAAGCGAAAGTGGCAATATTCGCAATGCTTTAAGTATAAGTGTAAAACGATAGGGGAAATGAACTTCTTTGCGGCGTTTAGCGACGCCTTTTATTATATAGTTAGCCGCTTTTTCGGCTGTAACAGCCATCGGCATAGGGAAATCATTTTTATCAGTTAAAGGGGTTTTTACAAAACCAGGATGTACTAATGTCACATCAACATCGGTTAAATCTATCGCTAGGCTCTTAGCTAAATAGCTAACGCCTGCCTTTGATGCGCCGTAGGCTTCTGAACGTGGTAATGGTAAATAAGTAACACTTGAACTAACCATTACTAATTGCCCGCCAGAGACTATTTTTGGTAAAAGCGCCTCTAAGCAGTAACCCATTGATAACAAGTTAACGTTAATAACGCGCTCAAATAAGGCGCTATCAAAATTACGTGCATCGTCAACATACTCGCAGTTGCCAGCATTAAGAATTACGCGGTCAAATTGAGTGTACCCTAACGTTGCCGCTTTTATATCTTGCAAATTAGTGGCGTCAAATTGGCAGGTTTCTATGTTGTTGTGTTTACCTAGTTCAGCAAGTTTTTGCGTATTACGCCCGCAAGCGATCACTGTATCACCCTGCTCGGCATACTTAATAGCAAGTTGTTCACCAATACCCGACGTTGCACCTGTAATAAGGGTAATCATAGTTAACCAGCCCTTTTATCAATAAAATTAATGATATTACCTAGTAATGGGATATGCTTGTATAACAGCTCACCAGCATTAAAGTAATCTCGATGTTTTACAATCTTGTCGCCTTCAAATACCAACTTGCTGTGCCCTTGCACTGTGATGGTTTTACCGGCATTCAGTTTTGGGTGAGAGTAATACATTGTCCAATACACAAATGCGTTATTATCGTTGGTAAATGAATCGGTTATGTCAAATCGACAATCCTTAACATTACTGTATAAACCACAAAAATAACGCCTTAAATCTTCTAGACCATTAATTTCGTGCAGCGGATCTATAAATTGTATATTTTTTGCGTAAATTTCGGTTAATAACTCAAGGTTATTTTTATCAAGCTTTTGATATATTTCTACAAATTTATCGACTGATAATTGGTTATCCATATCACACCTTAAATGCATCTAAAGCCCTAGCTCGTGCTGCTTTATGATCAACAATTGCCGGCCAGTAACAGTGTTCACTTTGCCCCGTTGCTGCTAAATAGGTATGAGGAAAATGAATGTGTTTATCTGGGACTTTTTCTAATTCAGGCAGATATTTACGAATAAATTGACCATTTGGATCAAAGCGTTCACTTTGAGTAATAGGGTTAAACACTCTAAAATAAGGCTGTGCATCACAGCCTGTACTTGCCGCCCATTGCCAGCCGCCATTATTCGAGGCTAAATCACCATCAATAAGGTGCTGCATAAAAAACTGCTCGCCCTTACGCCAGTCGATTAAAAGATGTTTAGTTAAGAAACTTGCCACTACCATTCGCAAACGGTTGTGCATCCAACCAGTTTGCAATAGCTGTTGCATGGCAGCATCAACAAGTGGATAGCCAGTGCGGCCTTCACACCAAAGCTTAAACTCAGCCTCATTATCACGCCAAACAACACTATCGTACTTTTCGTTGAAATTAGCACCGCGCGATAATTTAGGAAATTCGGCAATGAGGTGTTTATAAAATTCACGCCAAATCAGCTCGTTCACCCACGTAAAGGTTTTACTTTTTGAAGTAGTCAAAATATCTGGATACTGCTGTTGTATGTTGACCATTAACTGCTTACTGCTAACAACCCCTAATGCTAAATATGGGCTTAAACCCGATGTTCCTTTTACACTAGGTATATCGCGTACATCATCATAACTTGCTAATTTTTCATGGATAAAATTATCGACCACATTCGCTAAGGTGTCGTCATCAACCGGCCATTTTTTTGAACTGTCATCACTGCTGAGTAATTCACACGATTCAATCTCAATAGGGTTTGAAGATAATGGCCACGGCACCAAGCTAAAGTGAGTATCTTGATACTGTTTTAGCCACGCCCGCTTAAAGGGCGTAAACACTTTATACATTTCATTGTTTTGTGTGCGTACACTGCCAACAGGTGCAATGATGTCACCTTCGTATAAAGTAAATGTTATTTGCTGTTGATCGCATTGCGCTTGAATCGCTTTATCTCTATTAAACTCATTAAGCTCATATTCTTTATTGGCTATTATGTGTTTAATCTCATACTGCTGACAAAAATCGAGAAGCTTAGTTTGGCAGTCTGTGAAATAAGGAGCCTCTATCACGTGTAAATTAATGCCATACTCAGCTAATTTTTCACGTATGTAACTGACTCTGCGTTTTAGTAAGTCAATTTGAATTGGGGCAGTGTTATGCTGTGCCCATTGTTTTTCGCACACAAAAAAAATGGTGTGTTTAGCACCATTATTTAACGCTTCAATAAGCGCTTCGTTTGAAAAAAGGCGCAAATCGCGCCTAAACCAAAATAGTGTATTCATTACAAACCGTAACGTAACTTTAATTCATTAGGATAAGGGTTAAAGTATATTTGCTTGCTTAAATATTCATTAGGATGAACCTTTAAATGATGCTTAAGCAAGGTTAGTGGTACATAAAGCGGTACCAACCCTTGGCGATATTCGTCTATTGCATCTCGCATTTCTTCTTTTTCGATTTTCGATAAATCTCTTTTGAAGTAACCTTGCAAGTGCATTAAAGTATTTGAATTGTTTTTTCTTGACGCAGGACGTTTCAACGCGGTCATTAAACCGAGAATATACTCATCGGCTAATGCGTTTATATCATCACCTAAATAAGTACCAAGCAAGTGGCCTAAGTCACGGTAAGCTTGATAGTTATGAGCCATCAACAAGTATTTGTATTGCGCGTGAAACTGAGTTAACCGATGAACTGTAATGGGTTCTTTCACCAACTGCTGCCAGTTATGTAATGTATAAACACGCATAACAAAATTTTCGCGTAAATGAACGTCGTTCAAGCGACCGTTTTCTTCACAGGGCAGTAATGGATTGTGTTTCATGATTTGTTCTGCAAAAAAACCAATCCCTTCAGAGGTGTTACCGGTTCCTGCTTCATTGTAAATTTTAACGCGCTCCATGCCGCAACTCGGGCTTTTAGCACAAAAAACAAAACCACTTAAATGACCAGCTTGCTCTGTGGCTATTTTTTTACCGTATTCTGTTAGCTGAGGGCCAACATCACCTGTACCATCTGGACGACACACTTTAATAGTATCAGCAGTTCTTACTTGACGAATTGTCGGGCGCGGTATAGGTAAGCCAACCGCAACCTCAGGACAATACATTTTATATTCAACATGTTTTGCCAGCTCTTCCATACAAAAGTTAGATTTTTTGTGGCCGCTGTCAAATCTTACCTTTTCGCCTGCTAAGCAGGCGCTAATACCTATTTTTATTGTATCTGTTTGCATAGATTCTCTTAATAAATCAAGCTGCCAATTGGATTAAGCAACTTGCTAAGTCCTTTATTGAAATGTAGCGCACTACTGACTACAGTAAAGCACAAACATCCCTCTTTTGTTAAAGGAGTATGTTGATGACGGCCATCTTGCCAAATAAAATCACCTGGTACATAACTGCCTTCTTCATCTGTAAATTCGCCATCAAGAAGTAGCGTAACTTCAAAACCTGTATGTGTATGCTCAGGAATTTCACCGCCTGCGTCTATGTGCAATAAACTCGAGCGCAAATGCCCATCGTCAAGCGCTATACGTGAACGAGCAAGCTTACCTACTTGTGTAAATTTGCTATGAGAAATACGTGTTAATGCTCTTGGTAAGCTGTAATTATAGTCATTCACTTCAATAGTAACAGGTTCAACGGCATAAACTTCATCAATCGAATCGTCTGACGTGATTAATTCAAGCAACCCTGAGTCCGCTATATCGTCGCTTTGCTCATCGTTATTAACATTCATGTTGTC
Source organism: Pseudoalteromonas sp. DSM 26666 (assembly GCF_900116475.1). NCBI lineage: Bacteria > Pseudomonadati > Pseudomonadota > Gammaproteobacteria > Alteromonadales > Pseudoalteromonadaceae > Pseudoalteromonas > Pseudoalteromonas sp. DSM 26666. Next base: position 28,259 of record NZ_FPAR01000002.1, read on the forward strand.
ACTAAACACTGCTTTTGCATTACTTGCCTCGAGTTTTTCAACCTCAGCTTGGCATATTGGGCACATATCTACATGAATAGATACGGCTAAGCTTAGTGATGCGGGAAGTGTTGCTGCACAGTATTGTGTCAGTAGTGTTTCACTCGGGTGATGTTTAATCATGCTGATCTCCCATTTCATTACGTAATTTCTGCAAGGCTAAACGTAATCGTGATTTTACCGTGCCTACTGGAATGTTTAATTGTTGAGCAAGCTGCTCTTGCGACATATCTTGAAAGTAAACACCGCGTACCACTTCTCTTTGTGCTTGTGGCAGTTTATCTAGGTAGCGCTTAATTTGTTTATCTTCAAGGTGGTCACTGTATTCGTGATGTGTATCTTCTGATTCATTCAATAACGGCCAGATGTCTTCGCTGATATTTTCTTCTTTGTTGCTTTTCATTTTTCGAAGCATATCAAAGGACGCATTACGCATTACCGTATAAACCCACGTAGTGGCTGCGCCTTTGTCGCTGTTGTACAAATGCGCTTTTCGCCACACTGAAGTGAGCGTTTCTTGCACCAACTCCATTGCTTGGGCCTCTACACCAAACTGCTTAATGCCAAAGCGTTTGATCTTTGGAGCAAAATATTCAAACAAGTACGCGAAAGATTTTTTATCGCGAGATTGGGCTACATTAACTAATGCTTCCCTGAGTTCCGTACTTGGCGTTTCTGGCATGGCAGTATACTTACCTGTGTTAGGTTCACAACGTAATGTTTGTTGTTGACTTACCATAGTAAAATGTCCCGTTATAGCTTTTGTAAGTACCATTACGAGCTAAGATTATAAGCGGATCAAAATTATTTTAGGCAAATTCGTTATTAATCACAGTATGGAGGAAATTCAGCAAGTTATCAAAATTAGTTTCAAATGCAAGTTGTTGTTTTTTCTCAATAGAAATAGGGAGAAGCTCAAGCCATCTGGCAACAACCCAAGTAAGTTGATTAAACTGGGTATGTTTATAAAGAGACTGTAGCTGTGGGTTATTAGAGAATACTTCTTCTAGTGCCACTTGAAGTAGTTGATGTTCACCAATGTCATGGTTACTGCTATTGTACCAATAAGGTGTATTGCACGCAGAGACCTCGCCATGGCGTAACTCCTGTTCGTCTTGGTACACGTTATCTAGTTGCACACTTTTTGATGCAAAAACATCAATCAACAGCATACCGCTTTCGTCTTGGTCGAAATCAATAATATCCATTAAACACCCTTGGGCGCTTATATTAAATGGTGTGTCGTGTTCGAAGGTGCAAAGTACAAAACCGCTGTTTGTTTTTAATGCGTTTTTAACCATCGTCAAATAACGAGGCTCAAATATACGTAATCGCGTATAGCCTTCAGGTAATATAAAAATCGGTAATGGGAAAATCGCACGTTTCATAAAGTCTACTTCTTTCAAACACTCTGCCTTTATTTACGTGCGCTCTATTGAAGTCGATCAGCTTTAGTTACATCGATTGTTTTACCGTGTAAGTGCATTCGCTAATTAAACCTCGTTCCCACATTTTTTATCATGTAAGCGATGTAATATACACTCAGTACACTTGCCACTGGCGCCAACATCAGGGCTAACAATTCGAACTCGCTGTTCATCACTTATTCCCTATTTTTATTGCTTTTGTTGTGTTTTTACTACAAGTTGCTTTTCATCAATGCCACTATTATCAACAACTGGGTTGGTTTGTAGTAAACCATCTAAAATAGCTTGGGCATCAAAAGAAACGGCTTCTTTTACTGACTGTTCAAGTTCATGGGTTGCTTGTGATACATAAGTTGTCACCGTTTTAGTCAACATATCTGTAATATCTAAATCGACCTCTGTTGCATGTACTTGAGATGAACCTAATAAAAGTAAACTAGCCAGTGTCATGTTAATTGAAGTTTTCATAATGTTATTCCTTGTTTGTTTATTGGTTAATACACCTAGATACAATCAAGGGCTGTGCCATAAAGAAAAAAATCAATAAACCTTTGTTTTATAAGGATATAAAATAAAAATGTTAAGATTTGCAAAATATGGGTTAGTTAATTTAACTAACAATTTAAAAAATATAACCAAATAGTAGTGTATTTTTTAACATGCCGTAATCCATAAACTGGCAGCACCATGTCAATCAATTCTCAATTGATAATTTCAGCGCACACTTGTACACTAAACGTTAAATTGTAAGTGGTAGGATCTGTTATGTCTGTTGAAGCGCCCTATTCTAAAAAAGAAGAGCTATTAAATGTTGTTAGCCATGCTTTAGGTATTTTATTTGCTGCATTTGTAATTTGGGATTTATTTAATCAAGCTAACTCTGTAAAAGGTTACGCCAGCACAGTCGTTTATGGCAGCAGCTTATTTATTTTATTTTTGTCCTCTACACTTTATCACGCCAGTGTTCGCCCTAAATTAAGAGCGTTTTATAAAAAATGTGACCACTGTGCTATTTACATGCTTATTGCTGGCACATATACCCCTTTTTTATTACTCTCTTTATCTGGGGTTTGGTCTTGGGCCACCTTGGTATTTATTTGGACAGTAGCTTTAGCCGGTGTTGCTTATAAACTGCTTGTTAAAAATGGCAATAAAAAAGTGTCACTCGCTACCTATTTATTAATGGGCTGGTTTGCACTGGCAATTATATACCCACTTTACTCAAACTTACCTATCAACGCACTATACTGGCTACTTACTGGCGGTTTATTTTATAGCGTGGGTACATTGTTTTACAGCGCTAAAAACACTCAATATAGCCACGCTATTTGGCATCTTTTTGTCATTGGCGGTTGTGTAAGTCATTATATTGCCATTACTCACTATGTGTATTAACTAAATACACATAGTGCCTTCCTAGCTAATCTCACAATGTAGCCTATTATTTTACTCAAGCTTTAGTAAATCACGGTGGTTATTTTAAAGTATAATTAAATCTCCCTAATGCTTTAGATGACTGTTTGCTATACTGTTTCAGGAACTTAAAACGCCATTGATCTAAATGGACGCAGCTTAAACAACGCTAGGTGTTATTTACATTGTCACCATCTAATACTCGACCACAGATACTGAGCTTGTTTATAAAAGCAAGACTGGTGTTGATCACATTGTTAATCTCAACGCTTGCATCTGTGTATTCAATATCCCTACTTGATCAATACATTTATCAGCAAAAGCAAAACTCTATTAGAAAGGTGGCGGGTAGCTACGTTAACCATATTAGAAATAACCTTAACCAAGCACTTTCTGCAGCCTACCCAATTGCGGCATTAATTCGTACTCAAAATGGCGAGACTAAAGGCTTTGAAGAACTCGCTTCTGAAATGTTAAGTCTTTATCCTGGTCTTGACGCCTTACAACTTCATAAAAACGGTATTCTTACACACGTTGTTCCACTTAAGGGCAATGAAAGTGCTATCGGTAATAATGTTTTAGAGAACCCACTGCGAACGCAAGAGGCATTTTTAGCCAAAAAAACAGGTAAATTAACCCTTGCTGGCCCTTTTGAATTATTTCAAGGTGGTATGGGTGCAGCGGCTAGGCTGCCTGTGTATCTAGATACCCCACAGGGAAACCAGTTTTGGGGATTTGCCACTGCGCTTATTCGTTTTCCTGATATTCTTCAAAGCGTTAATTTAGCTCAACTGCCACAGGCAGGCATTGGTTATGAGCTTTCAAAAGTCATGCCCGACACAAATGATGTGCAAATCATTGCTACCTCAGACAACCAAATAACAAAAAACACGGTCGACTTTAACATACAAGTGCCAAACGGCGTTTGGGTATTTAAAGCCTACCCTATCAGGGGCTGGCAAGACAATAGTATGCTGTTACTTGGTATTGCTATTGCGGTTGTGTTTACTTTCTTAACTACACTTTCATCTTATCTGATAACCCGATTAAGAGCGAGCCACCTAAAATTAGAAAAAAAAGTAGAGCAACGTACTCATGCATTACAAAATAACATTAAAGCACTAACTGATACCGAAAGACGACTTCTTTTAAGCCAAAAAGTGGGGGGAATTGCGACTTGGGAATGGGACATAAAAACCAGTATAATCCGCTTTTCTGAACATGGTATAAGACTAATTACCGGCAATGTTAAACAATTAGAAATGACTAAAAATGAATACCTAGCCAGTATTCACCCAGATGATCGTACCAATATAGTAAGCGATATAAATGAATGTATTGACGCTGCGAAAGAATATAATGTTGATCATCGTATTATTACTAAACGGGGTAACGTTCGTTGGTTTAATACTAAAGGGACTCTTGTTAGAGACAACTCTGGTAGCGCAATTACCATGCTGGGTGTCTCGGTTGATATTACTGAACGTAAATTAATTGAAGAAAAACTGCATTTATCCTCTCGGGTTTTTAGAGATACCCACGAAGGGATAATTATTACAAATGCGGATAAAGTTATTGTTGATGTCAATCCTGCCTTTTGTCATATAACCGGTTATAGCCATGATGAAGTTATAGGTCGCAATCCATCATTTTTAAATTCGGGCAAACAAACTGAGTCATTTTACAAAAACATATGGAAACAGCTCAGCCTATATGGTCATTGGCAAGGTGAAGTATGGAACTGCAAAAAAGACGGTGAACTGTATGCTGAACTACTCAATATTTCAGTTTTAAAAGACGACAACAACGTTACTTTTTACTTAGGAATTTTTACCGATATCACCCAAGCTAAACGCCAACAAGAGCAACTTAGTCGTATTGCACATTATGATTTATTAACTAACTTGCCAAACCGCGTATTGCTTGCCGATAGACTCAGTCAAACCATGTTGCAATGCCGTCGCCTTAACAATTCTCTGGCTGTGGTGTTTCTTGATTTAGATGGATTTAAGCATGTTAATGACTCTCATGGCCATGATATTGGCGATAAATTATTAATTGCACTTTCTATTCGTTTAAAAGATGCACTTCGTGAAGGTGATAGCTTGGCCCGTATTGGTGGCGATGAATTCGTTGCTGTATTGACTAATTTAGGATCAGTTGCCGATTGCGTGCCCGTACTTGAGAGGCTTCTGGCCGCAGCAGCTAAACCTGTCACTGTTAACGATATTGTTTTGAATGTCTCTGCCAGTATTGGCGTAACAATATACCCAGAAGATAATTTAGATGCTGAACAACTGATGCGCCATGCCGATCAAGCCATGTATATTGCCAAACAAATGGGCAAAAATCGTTATCATTTATTCGATACGAGTCAAGGAGATACAGTTAAATTACAGCAAACCGGTATTTCACTTATCCGTGAAGCCTTAGCCAATAATTGGTTTGTGCTTTATTATCAACCAAAAGTAGATATGCGAACGGGCAGTATGATTGGTGTTGAGGCATTAATACGCTTGCAACATCCAGAGCGCGGCCTGCTTAGCCCTATTGAATTTTTACCGGTAATTGAAAACAATGCGCTAATGATAGACGTTGGCGAATGGGTTATTAACGCTGCATTATCTCAAATTAACCAATGGCAAATTTTAACACCTAGTTTAAACATAAAAGTGAGCGTTAATGTTGCCGCAGTTCAATTACAGCAGCCTGAATTTACAGCGCGGCTAACTGAATTACTATTGGCTCATCCACAGGTCGATGCTAGAAACCTAGAGCTAGAAGTACTTGAAACCAGTGCACTTAAAGATGTGGCCCACGTATCTAAAACCATGCAAGATTGTAAAGCTTTGGGCGTTGAGTTTTCACTAGATGACTTTGGTACGGGTTACTCCTCACTCACATACTTAAGGCGTTTACCTGCAAGCTTAATAAAGATAGATCAAAGCTTTGTTAGAGATATGCTTGAAGACTCGAACGATTTAGCAATTGTAAAAGGCGTTATTGCACTGGCTAATTCGTTTAAACGAAGCGTTATAGCTGAAGGCGTAGAAACCCCTGAGCATGCAGCAACACTAATGCTACTTGGCTGTTATCTAGCACAAGGCTATGGTATTGCTAAGCCAATGAAAGCCGAAGATATTCCTATTTGGCTAGACGAATGGACCGCAGATGAAATTTGGGCTTTAACTGACTTACATAAAATGGATAATTAGTTTATTGCCAGCGGTGTTTTGCCATATTGATTCGTTGATTGTTAAAAGTAACACCCTCAGAAAGTAGCTTTTCTCGTTGTGTTTGATACTGCGCACTGCCCTGTGCAAACGCTATTTTACCTTGGCTGTTAACCACTCTATGCCAAGGGATCGTCGAATCTTTTGGTATCTCTTTTAATAATCGGCCAACTAGCCTTGCATTATTAGGATACCCTGCAAGCGCCGCTACTTGGCCATAACTGGCAACACACCCTGAGGGTATACTCGCAATAATAGTATAAATAACCGTTTCTTTATTAACGTCCATTATTGTTTAAGTACTCCTGACTGAGTAATTCAAATTGCTGCCAAATTTTACGGGCAACAGGACCATGGTGCATAGCATGTTGACGAAAAGCACGAATTTGTGCGCTAAACTGATGCTCTCTGTCTGTTACTATTATTTGTTGTAATGAGCCCGCGGCAATTTCTTTTTTACAGTGGCCTAAGCTCATCATTGCCCATCCTGCACCTGACAATAAAAACGACTTTAGGGTAGATATGTCATCTATTTTCATCACCGCAGCCCCTTTAGAATAAGACAGCCTGTCGCTGTCTATGCTCAAGCCACTTTCAAACATCGCTAAACACGGGTAAAGTTGTAACTCATCGTAGGTAAGCTGCTTAGGTAAAATCCCTTTTGCGCCAACAATACCTATATCGAGCTTGCCTATCGGTAAGCTTTCTAAATCGCCGGTGGCATGAAATAAATCAAACCATGGGCCAATCCCAAGCTCGGCTTGGCCGGTATTCACTTGCTCTAAAGATACAAACCGTTTACCACTGGTTAAACGAAATTCTGTACTAGAAAAATGCTTAAAAGTATTACTTATGATCTCGTTATAACTTTGCACATGACAAATTTGCTCATAGCAAACTCTATATTGCGCTTCATTCCCCAGCGCCAGCTCAGTTGCAAGCTGTGTAAGCTGCTCATTCGCGTTTAAAAGCTGTTTAGCTTCACGATGAAAAATACGTCCTTTTTCGGTAAGTTGTAATCGGTATTTAGAACGGTCGAGTAGATCAAAACCTAATTTCGCCTCTAAGTTTTTAATCGCCAGTGTCAATGCAGGCTGAGTTTTATGTAGCTTTAATGCAGCGCCACTTAAGCTCGCACTTTGCACAATAGCATCTAAAATTTGTAATTGATTAAGTTTCATAGTCAGCCCAGCACATTATAAGTAAAACTTATTGAGTTTCTAAAATTTAATGAATTTTATTTTATATGTTTGCAGCGTATGCTGCACTGACTTATTTAGCCTTTTTTTATCATGGAGATATCATGCCACTGTTTCGCTTATGTTTACTATCTGCGACATTACTAAGTTTAATAGGCTGCTCGGAGCCCGAGAAAATAGTTAAAGAAGAGCCGATTCGCCCTGTTAAATTATTTAGTATTGGTCATGATTCGCAAACAAACATACGCAGTTTTCCTGCGGAAGTCGTTGCAAACCAGGGCTCGTACCTGGCTTTTAGGGTCAATGGTGAGTTGGTTGAATTTCCTGTATTAGCCGGTGAGCAGGTAAAAAAAGGGCAACTATTGGCGAAATTAGACCCTGAAGATTTTCAATTACAATATAATGAGCGCAAAGCGCGCTATGAACTGGCTAAGTCGCAGCTAAAACGTATTAAACAACTATTTGATAAAAATATCACCAGTCAATCCGAGCTTGATCAAGCGGTTGCCAATGAACAAGTCGCTGAGTCAGCGTTTAAAATTGCAGAAACAAATTTAGAGTACAGTGAACTTCGTGCTCCTTTTGCTGGCATAGTAGCCAAAGTGTTTGTAAAAAACTTTGAAAGTATTCAAGCAAAACAAAATGTTTTGCGCTTAGAAACCCGCGATTTTATGGATGTAGCAATACAGGTTCCTGAAAAAATCGTGGCACGTATTCAAAAAGATACCCAATATCAACCTATGGTTGAATTTGATGGCTATCACGACAAGCAATACAAACTCACACTTAAAGAATGGGATACCCAAGCCGATCCTGCAACACTCACCTATAAAGTGGTGTTTTCATTACCGGTGCCAGAAGATTTTAACTTACTTGCGGGTATGTCGGGACAAGTGATGATAGATTTGAGCAAAGTTACACGCTCACAAATCCCCTACACTATTTTACCTATTGAGTCGGTATTTTCAGATCCTAATAAAAGCCTAAGCGATAATGCCTATGTGTGGGTTTTTAATCAGCAAACTGGCACTGTGCATAAACAAGCAGTACAAGTGGGCCAATTGCATCACGACACTATTGAAGTTCTTAGCGGCGTAAAAGAAGGCCAACAAATTGTCTCTGCTGGTGTTCACTCTTTACAAGAGGGCATGTCTGTTCGCCCTTGGAATAAAGAGCGAGGCTTATAATTATGGGCTTTGCGCAACTATCTATTGAGAAAAAGGTCATTAGCTGGATGTTTACGCTGTTGCTGTTAATTGGCGGCAGTGTGTCTTATTTTGATTTAGGCCAGCTGGAAGACCCTGAATTCACTTTAAAAAAAGCCATGGTGATCACTTTATACCCGGGCGCCTCTCCACAGCAAGTAGAAGAAGAAGTCACATTTCCGATTGAAAATGCCATTCAACAGCTCCCTTATGTTGATTATGTCACCTCTATTTCATCCAATGGTAAATCACAAATTACCGTAGAAATGAAAAGCACCTATCGTAAACAAGAGCTTAGACAAATATGGGATGAAATGCGTCGTAAAATTAACGACCTTAGCCCGTCGCTGCCAAGTGGTGTTTACCCTAGTAATGTGATTGATGATTTTGCCGATGTTTACGGCGTTATGTTTGCCGTCACGGGCGATGGCTACTCGTATGATGAATTAAAAGACTATGTTGATTATTTAAAACGAGAACTTGTTTTAGTCAAAGGAGTGAGTAAAGTTACAATTGCGGGCCAACAGCAGCCACAAGTAATGGTTGAGGTATCGACGCAAAAGCTTGCCCAACTCGGTATTGCGCCTAGTCATATTTATGATTTACTGCAATCACAAAACACCGTATCTAACGCTGGACGTATTCGCGTGGGTGATGAGTCTATTCGCTTGCACCCTACTGGTGAATTTAAAGATGTAAAAGAACTTGAAACCTTACTAATTTCAAAATCAGGTGCCAGCGAACTCATTTATCTAGGCGATGTTGCAAAGGTTTACCGTGAATATGCTGAAGTACCGACCAATGTGATTCATTACAATCAACAACAGGCTCTGCTTATTGGTGTGTCGTTTATGTCTGGGGTTAATGTTGTTGATGTGGGTAAACACATAGATGAGCACTTAGCATCTCTTGAGTATCAACGCCCGCATGGTATTGATATTAGCTCAGTGTATAACCAACCTAAAGAAGTAGAGCAGTCGGTAGATGGCTTTATTGTTAGTTTAATAGAGGCCATTGCAATAGTTATTGTAGTACTACTTATTTTTATGGGCTTTAAAAGTGGGGTTTTAATCGGCGGTATATTATTACTGACCGTATTAGGCACCTTTATATTTATGAAGCTGTTTGCGATCGACTTACAACGTATATCATTAGGTGCGCTAATTATTGCACTAGGTATGCTGGTCGATAATGCCATTGTTGTGACCGAAGGTATTCTCATCAACCTCAAGCGCGGACAAACAAAGCTTAAAGCGGCAATTAATATTGTCGATCAAACTAAGTGGCCACTACTTGGCGCAACAGTTATTGCCATAACCGCTTTCGCACCGATTGGTTTAAGCTCAGATGCCAGTGGTGAATTTGCTGGTAGCTTATTTTGGGTGCTGTTTATTTCTTTGCTCTTGAGCTGGATCACCGCAATTACGCTCACGCCGTTTTTTGCCCACTTGATGTTTAAAGAAACCGAATTTAAACACGAACATAATCAAGAGCATGAAGACCCTTACCAAGGCATCATATTCAATGGTTATAAAGCGATATTAAATTTAGCTATGCGCTTTAGAAAAACAACCTTAGTCCTTATGGTTGCTCTTTTATGCAGCGCTGTAGTGGGGTTTGGTGCTGTGAAGCAATCATTTTTTCCAGCCTCGAATACCCCGATGTTTTATGTCGATTACTGGCAAGATCAAGGCGCTGATATTCGCGCAACCCTTGAGGGCATTAAGCAGCTAGAAGCTTATTTACAAAAGAATGAACTGGTCACAGAAATCACCAGTACGGTTGGCCAAGGTGCGCCGCGTTTTATGCTGACTTACGCGCCTGAAAAATCCTACCCTGCTTATGGGCAGTTAATTATTCGTGTCACCAATCGTGAAGCCGTCGCAAAAGTCATGCAAAAAGTGCGCGATTACGCAAAGCAACATCCACTGTCAGCAAAGTTAAAAGTAAAACCAATGGAGATTGGCCCCTCAACTGATGCCAAAATAGAAGCGCGGTTCTCAGGCCCCGATCCGGTTGTTTTAAGACAGCTTTCATCACAGGCTAAAGAGATCATTGCCAAAGACGACGGTGCCTTTAACATTCGAGATGATTGGCGTGCACGCACTAAAATGATTCGTCCGCAATTTAATGAACAAAAAGCGCGCCGTTTAGGGATCACCAAATTTGATCTTGACCAAGTTCTGTTAACGAGCCTGTCGGGTAAGCAAGTGGGTGTGTATCGTGATGGTACGCAATTATTGCCTATTATTGCCCGTTCACCGGCAAGCGAGCGTTTAAATGTAGACAGTGTTCACGATTTACAAATTTATAGCCCTGTTTTACGCGTGTTTGTGCCGGTTACCCAAGTGGTTGATGAATTTATTGTTGAGTGGGAAGACAGCTTAATTATGCGTCGCGATCGTAAACGCACCATTACTGTGATGGCAGATCATGATGTTTTGGGTGATGAAACGCCTGCAAAATTATTTGCTCGGGTTCGCGCTGAGGTTGAAGCAATTGATTTACCCCGTGGCTATGAAATGCAATGGGGCGGCGAGTTCGAATCATCAAGCAAAGCGAAAAAGGCTATTTTTGGCTCGTTACCACTGGGCTATTTAGCAATGTTTGCAGTAACAGTATTACTGTTTAACTCAGTGAAAAAACCTTTGGTTATTTGGGCAACTGTACCGCTGGCTATTATTGGTGTTAGTGCAGGCTTATTAGTGATGAATGCGCCGTTTAGCTTTATGGCGCTACTGGGCTTATTAAGCTTAAGCGGCATGCTAATTAAAAACGGCATTGTACTGGTTGATCAAATAAACTTAGAACTGAGTGAAGGTAAATCGCCATATCAAGCAGTGTTTGACTCAGGCGTAAGCCGTGTGCGCCCTGTAGCCATGGCCGCTATCACGACAATACTTGGCATGATCCCATTACTATTCGATGTATTTTTTCAGTCGATGGCGGTCACCATTATGTTTGGCTTAGGGTTTGCCACCATACTGACGCTAATTGTAGTGCCGGTTTTATACACTGTGGTATTTAGGATTGATTACCCCAAACAGTAGGCTAACAAAAAACGCAGCTAAGGCTGCGTTTTTATTTGCTTTTTTACACAAGCTTAATTACTTTTTTAAGCTTAACGTGCCACTGCTGCGGGTTTTGTTTCCTGTGGCAGTATTTGCTTTGTGGGTATTTGATTTACCCACATAAGTAGTAGAGCGTTTTTGGTAAGGGGTATTTCGACTATTTTTTTTAGCGTGCTTTTGTTGCTCGTCATTATTTTCACGACGTAGTTTCCCGCCCTGAAAATCACGCTTATGAGCAGATTTAGCGCCACTATTTTTATCTTGTTCAGTGTACTTGCGCTGTTCAGTATCATCATAAAGTGAGTGTTCTTGCGTTTTACCTGAATCAGCAATTGAGTCGTTAATGACCGCCATTTCAGCGTCGCTTAAATGTCGCCACTGCCCTACTTTTAAGCCTTTGAGGGTTACGTTCATAATACGTACACGTTTTAGTGTAACTACTTCGTAGCCTAAGTATTCACACATACGGCGAATTTGACGGTTTAAGCCTTGGGTTAAAATAATGCTAAATTGCTGCGCACCGGTCTGAGTAACTTTACACTTTTTAGTCACGGTATCTAAAATAGGAATACCGTTCGCCATTTTATTTACAAACTGACGATTAAGTGGTTTGTCTACAGTAACCACATATTCTTTTTCGTGGTTATTGCCAGCTCGCAAAATTTTATTAACGATATCGCCTTCATTGGTTAAAAAAATCAGCCCTTCTGAGGGTCTGTCTAAACGACCAATCGGAAATATACGTTCGGGGTAATTAACGGCTTTAACTATATTACTTTGAATTTTACGCTCTGTGGTACAGGTAATGCCCACAGGTTTATTATAAGCAATATACACACGTTTAGGTGGCGCTTTTAATGGCTTACCATCCACTAATACCACATCAGATTGGGCAACTTTAACACCCATTTCTGGTAATTCGCCATTAACGGTAACACGACCTTGCTCAATATATTTATCGGCTTCGCGGCGAGAGCAAAACCCGGTTTCACTAATAAATTTATTTAAACGCTTCAAGTCTGTCATCAGGCAAATCTTCTTAAATATAAAGGCGCATAGTTTAAACTACTCAAGCTATTTTTTCGCGGTTAATTTTCGCTAATTTACGCCATAGGTATTCAAGCGGGCCTTGCTTAAAATACCGGCAATAAATAGCTGTAAATATAAGCTGTACAATCATTAAGCTAATGGCGAGCAGCCAATAATCGAGTCGGTTAAATTTGAGCGTCCACTGCGGAAAAAACACTTTAAACAATAATAACTGCATAATGGTTTGGCTTATGTATAAAGTAAACGCTAAGCGTCCAACTTGTTGGATAAGCCCCCCTATGTGGGCGCTGTTGTCACAAAGTTTAACAATTAAATGAATATAAAGCAGTGCAACACATAAGGCAGCAAGTTCATTAACAGGCTCTTGTAAGGCATAACCAATACCTTGATTGTATGGCACTAACATTAACCTTAAGCTAATAAATAACGCACTTAATAGAATAAGCTTAATAAGCAGCGCCTTACTAAGCCCTTTACTAAACACACCGTATTTGTAAGCCAAAATACCAATTAGCATAAACCCAGCACTAGCCCACAATAATAAAATAGGCACAGCCAACAACATATAGGCGCTCATTGCTATATTTTGGTTAAAGTGAGCACCGATGCTTTGGTAGTAACTAGTGTATATTTCGTAGTACTCGGGGGAATCTCTGTATAAGGGCGCCTCATTAAGCCCTAACATAAATATGGCAATGGTCATTAAAGAAATAAAAGTAAAAAGCGCCGCTTTGTTTTTAAGCTCTTCATTCGTGTAATCTAAATAGCGCAATATAAATAAACCTGACACCCCATATAAAAACAAAATGTCGCCCGCCCACAATAAAAAACCATGTATTAAGCCAAACACAATTAGCCAATGTAATCGTTTTTTTAGTGGCTCAGTGCATTGGTATCGCTGATACTGAATATAAAGACCCGCACCAAACAGTAAAGTGAATAAAGTGCGAAACCGCCCTTCAACAAATATAAGGCTTAGTATGTTTAGAAACTGATCGCTAGGTGGTGGTGTTGTGAGTGGCGTATAATTAATCTCGAAAATAGCGAAGGAAAAACAGTTAATAAATACCAGACCAAGTACGGCTATGCCTCTTATAAAGTCCATATTATAATTGCGCAAAGCATGAATTCCCTAAATATTATCTTTATAGCTATCGGCCCATTGTACCGCTTGTTTGTATAATTTTGGTAAAAAAGCACTGTCTAAATTAATCAGTAATACTGCATTCTCAAGCGCCCACCAGCTTCCTGTTTCGTAGGCTTTGACTGTTTCAAGGATATAATATAAGTTATTTTTTTCACCAGTTAACGCTGCTTTTATATCTTCCGGGAATGGAAGTTTATCAACCAGCAAGTCCATTGGCTTGTCTAAAATAGCATCGAGCAGTGAAAAAAGCCCCGTTAAAAATGCTTCACCTTGAACCTGCTTAGCAACTTTAGCAGCTATTAATTCACAAAACCGTGCGCGAATAACGCACATCTGCATGAGCTCTATAGGCTTAGAGCGTGCTGTATGGGCAGTGACAATTAAACTAACAAACTTTTTTAAACGTGCTTGGCCGAGGTAAACTAACGCTTGTTTTAACGACGAAATTTGGCTTTGTAGCGGAAACACACCGCTATTTAATAAACGCAGTAACTTGTAGGCCAATGCCGCATCAAGCTCAAATAAACCGGTGATCACTTTAACATCAGGATCTGGCTTCATTACTTCTGAGTAAATGGCGATCACTAGGCCGTAATTATAGTGAATATCTTTTTGTTCTATCATCACTGGGCGCGCAAAATAATAACCTTGAAAATAATCAAAGCCCATTTTACGGGCCAATTTATATTCTTCATCGGTTTCTATTTTTTCGGCTAGTAGTTTAATATTTTTGTACTTTTTAAGCTTATTAACCACCAGCGGAATTTCAGCAAGTGGAGTAAGGCGAATATCAAATTTAATTAAGTTGACCAGCTTTAAAAAGCGCTCCCACTGCGGCGTATAAACAAAATCATCCAGGGCTAATTTGTAGTTACTGTGAAATAGTTTGCGACATAGCTCGTAGGTATCGTCGGTGGGCTCTATGGTTTCAAGTAATTCAATAACCACATCTTTACAAGGTAAAAAATCACACAAATCAAGTTTTAACGACTCAGGGCCAATATTGATCAATGCTTTTTTACCCGAGGTAATGTGACGAGTACCTAGGTTAAGCTGGTTTTCCATGATAAGCCTCGCCGTTGCTTGACCATCAGATACACCAGGAAAGCAGTTTTCAGGACTATCGCGAAATAGCAGTTCATAAGCAACTACATTTTGATTTCGATTTAGTATTGCTTGCCTTGCCACAAATACAGACACATTACCTACTTTATATTATTTCCACCAGACTAAGTAATTAAAGCGTAAATAAGAACGGATGTCACTGAACTTTATAAAATTTTTTAATATAAGTATGTTATATAATCAGTTACCACACTATCCCAACTAAATCGTGCATCAGCAGCTCGCCTTTTTATTGCTTGCCATTGCTTAGGGTTTGTTTGATATAGGCTAAGTGCCTCAGTTAAACTCTGCAAGAGTGCATCAGCTTGTGTACTTAGTGTATCGCCGTTAAAACAAAATCCACTGACATTATGCTCTACGGTATCTTTTAAACCTCCGACACTGTGCACTAAGCAAGGTTGGCCGGCTCGCATTGCGAGCATCTGGCTAATCCCACAGGGCTCAAAAGAACTCGGCATTAAAAATAAATCACCTAATTGATACATTAAATCGCCAACACCTTGCCCATAGCCTTTTAAAAACAAAAAGTTGTTATTACGTGCCATAGCGCAGGTAAAAAGGTGTTCAAGTTTACTATCGCCTGAGCCCAGCACAAGTAAACGCCCCTTAAATTGATTAATGATCTGACACACTGAATCAATAGTCAGGTCTTTGCTTTGTTGCTGGCAAAGTAACAATACTTTTTGCTCAGTGAGCCGCCCTACACTTGTTACAAGTGGCCCTTGCTTATCACACGCCATAAATTGTAAAACACGCTGATGGGCGATGTAGTGGCTGCTGTGTAATTGCGCGCTTTTTGCCATCCAACTAAACAAAGTCGATTCTATTTGCTCTAATAGCTGACTATAGGTTGCTTCATGTTCGTCTTGAATTGCGTAATCACAGCCGTTGAGTATGCCAATTAATTTGCCTTGCTCAGCCGCTTGTTGTAAATCTCGTTCAAGTCCTTCGCCACCAAAGAATCCGTGGGCGTCATTACTTGCTATTTGCACTTCTTGGCTATAACTCGGTGAAACCACATGTACTTTGTCGGCTAAATTAATGGCACTGCGCATAGGGTTAAAGCAATGCGGATAACGAGGGTCGCATAATCGTTGCCCGTCGTAACTTAACGAGGGAAACCATGCTTCTAAGCTGGAATCATCCCCTTTAAAAGGACGAATTCCCTGCAAAGCTAAATTGTGCACCGTATATACCAAGCGCAGCTTAGCAAGCTTGCCATAACGAGGGTTAAATTTAAGTAACACGGCCACACAGGCACTGTGCCAATCATGCAAATGTAAAGTGTTGGGTTGTGTTAATACGCCCTGTATCAGGGCTTCACAAATAGCGGCATTAAACAGTGCAAACTTGGTCGCATCGGTAGCAAATGGTCTATTATCGTTGTCGTTACAATACACACTCAATGATTGACTAAAAAGAGGATGACTTATAACTATTTGCCTCACCCCTTTTTGATTCTGTGTAATTTCAAACAAAGATAAAACGTGGGTCTCTGACTTAAATGCCACACTCACTTCACCAATAAAACAGCGCTCACCTAGTTCAAAACCATAATCAGGAATAACCACATCTACCGTCAGCCCCTGCGCCACTAACGCCTTTGGTACATCACGAATAACATCAGCAACACCACCAACTTTGGCATTAGGTAACGCATCATTCTCTGCAGCAACCATTAATACATGCATTAATTTACTCTTATAGTTTGCTGCAAGGCTTTCGCCTTGCTCTTTTAATTATTATTTATTAACGATGTGACTTATTGCCTAACTTCATCAGCATATCGCGGGTGACCAATACAATCCCTTTTTTTGATACCCGAAATCCATTGGATTCATCGGTTTTACGATCAAAACCAATTTCTAGTCCAGGTGGGATCTCACAGCTTCTATCTATAATTGCTCGCTTAATTTTACACCCTCGATTTACAATAGCACCGGGTAAAATGACCGACTCCTCAATGGTACAATATGAACGAATATGTACATTAGAAAATAATAATGATTTTCTCACTAAAGAGCCGGAAACAATACACCCACCCGACACCGTTGAGTCAACCGCCATCCCTCGGCGATCATCATCATCAAAAATAAATTTGGCAGGAGGAAGTTGCTCTTGGTAAGTCCAAATTGGCCAAGTAGGATCGTACAAATCCAGTTGAGGCTCTGGCATAACCAGTTCCATATTTGCTTCCCAAAACGAATCAAGAGTTCCCACATCGCGCCAATAGGGTTGTCCTACCTGTGCGGGATCTCTAAACGGGTAGGCAAACACATTATGCTCTTCAATAATAGCCGGAATTATATCATGGCCAAAATCACGCCCTGAGCCCTCTGTTTGCGCATCTTTTTGTAGCTGCTCAAATAAAAACTCAGTATTAAATACATAATTTCCCATTGATGCTAAACAGGTGCCTAGTTTACCAGGCACTGAGCTGGGCTCGGCAGGTTTTTCGTCAAAGCGACGTACACGACTTTCTTCATCAACCGTCATCACACCAAAGGTACCCGCAGCTTCTTCAACCGGTACTTCTAAACAGCATACCGTCATGTCGGCGCCATTTTCTACATGCTTTGCCAACAGCCCGCCATAATCCATACGATACACATGGTCGCCAGATAAAATCATCACATATTTAGGTAACTCATGGCGAATAATATCCATATTTTGAAATACCGCATCGGCAGTACCGCAATACCATTCATCACCATGGCGCTGTGACGCAGGTAATATTTCAACTGACTCACCTAATTCCTTTTTAAAATGCCCCCACGCTCGATTTACATGGCGAATCAGTGAGTGTGATTTATATTGCGTTGCAATTCCGACACGTCTTACACCTGAGTTAATGCAATTTGATAGTGGAAAATCAATAATACGATGTTTACCACCAAAATAAACGGCGGGCTTAGCACGCCAGTCGGTTAGCTCATGCAAGCGAGAACCGCGACCTCCGGCAAGAATTAAAGCGTAGGTTTCTCTGGTTAAATTACTTATATAACGATTTGCATAACTGGGCATATTACTCTCTCCGTTTAGTGTCAGCTGTTAGTGTCAGTGTTTGTTTTTACTGTTTGGTGTGTGGTATCTAGTGGAGTTAAATGCCATATATCATCACAATATTGACTAATTGTTCTGTCACTAGAAAATGAGCCACTGGCGGCAGTATTTAAAATACTCATTTGAGTCCAGTAGGTTTGATCTGCATAGGCTTTATCAACATCACGTTGCGCAGCTATATAGCTGGCAAAGTCATGGGCGGTTAACCAAGGATCGTTGTTACTTTTAATGCCATTAATCACATCGTCAAATAAGCCAGGTTCAAATAGATTGAAATGGCCACTTTCGAGTAAGTGCATCACACTATTCAAATCAGGGTTATTCGCAATTATTTCACTGGGGTTATAATACGCTTTTATGTCGTCAATATGCTCAGCTTGTGCGCCAAATAAGAAAAAGTTCTCAGCCCCAACAGCGTCACGTATTTCAATATTAGCGCCATCTAGGGTGCCTATTGTTAGCGCGCCATTCATCATAAACTTCATGTTGCCGGTACCTGAGGCCTCTTTGCCCGCGGTTGATACTTGCTCCGATAAGTCCGTTGCAGGGCAAATGGTTTCCATGGCGGTTACATTATAATTAGGTAAAAACGCGACTCTTAGAAAAGCAGATACCTGTGGGTCTTTATTGATCACCTCAGCAACATTATTAATGAGTTTAATGATTTTTTTAGCCATCATGTAACCCGGTGCTGCTTTACCACCTAATAAAACGCAACGAGGCACCATGCCTTGTGTGTCGCCACCGCGTATGCGGTCATATAAATGAATAACGTGTAAAATGTTAAGTAACTGGCGCTTATATTCGTGAATACGTTTTACCTGCACATCAAATAGCATATTGATATCAAACTCTACGCCACATCTTTGTTTTACTAAATCAACTAAGCGTTGTTTGTTTTGCTGTTTTGCTTGCTGCCACTTTATATGAAACTGCGGGTCATCGTAGTAACGACGTAATTGGCCAATTTGTGCAAAATCACCTATCCAGTCTTTGCCTATTTTTTCGCTAATGATCTGGCTTAAACTCGGATTGCAGTATGCAAGCCAGCGCCGTGGAGTAACACCATTGGTTTTGTTGTTAAATTTATCAGGCCATAGCGCGTAAAAATCTTTAAACAAACCCGCGGTTAATAACTGCGTATGTAGCGCTGCCACACCATTGACAGAGTAACTGCCGACAATGGCTAAAAAGGCCATACGTATTTGCGGCTCGCCCCCTTCTTCAATTAATGATAAATCCCGTTGTTTTTGCACATCACCTGGCCAATGCATGGCCACCTCGGCTAAAAAGCGGGCATTAATTTCATAAATAATCTCTAAAATACGCGGTAATAATTTAGCAAATAATGATACCGACCACTTCTCTAATGCCTCTGGTAGTAAGGTATGATTTGTGTAAGCCATGGTTTTGGTGGTGATATTCCATGCCTGATCCCAATCCAGTTCATGGTCATCAACTAAAATTCGCATCAGCTCGGCAACCGCAATACTTGGGTGGGTATCGTTAAGCTGAAACACATGATGCTGAGCAAATTCAGTAAAATCATTACCGTATTGTTCAATCCATTGTGTAAGTACATCTTGAATACTTGCCGATGATAAAAAGTATTGTTGACGTAATCTCAGCTCTTTACCATTTTCACTGCTGTCGTTAGGGTACAGCACCATGGTTATTTGCTCAGCGAGATTTTTTTGTGCTACTGCTTCAGAATAACTTCCGGCATTAAATTCTGTTAAATTAAATTCGTCCGTTGCTTCAGACTTCCAAAGTCTAAGGGTATTAACAATATTATTTTTATAGCCCGGAATAGGTACATCATAAGGCACTGCTAATACATCTTGAGAACTGATCCATTGGCGATGCTCACGGCCAAATTTATCGGTGTAGCTTTGTACATAACCAGAAAACTTAACTCGTTTAGCTTGCTCCGGTGCGCTTAATTCCCAAGGATGACCTTCTCGTAACCAGTTATCTGGTTGCTCAACCTGATTACCCTCTTTTATTGACTGATTAAACATGCCATATTCATAACGAATACCGTAACCGACTACTGGCAGCGCTAAACTGGCACAGCTATCTAAAAAACAGGCCGCTAGTCGCCCTAAGCCGCCATTGCCTAAACCGGCATCATGCTCAGCTTGTTCCACACTTTCAAGCTCAGTACAGTAAGCTTGCAGTGCCTTTGTAACTTGTGATTCTAAATCTAAATTTAATACTGCATTACCCAGCGCTCTGCCCATTAAAAACTCTAACGATAAATAGGCTGTTTTACGGCGTTTTTGTTGTTTTATTTGTTGATTGGTTTCCCTGCAGCGTGCCACTAATCGGTCTCTGATCGTCAGTGCTAATGCATGATACAAATACAGCTGTGACTCGCCCACCACATCACGCCCTAAGGTGTAATAAAAGTGCCGTGTTAAATCATCACTTAAAGTACTTTCGTCTATCACTGGGCCTGCTTGCCAGCCTTTTACTACACACACTTGCTCGTCTTGCTTAGTCATAATCATCGCCTTCTAAATTGGCACTAAAAACCCAACTACTTTGTGCTGAAATATTCACGGTTGCATCTTCTTGAATAACAGATGATGCGTTATTTACACTTGATAACACTAACGTCCATGGCGCGATAATGGGCGATTGTGGTAATTGGCAGACCACAGGCTGTTTACTAGCATTAAGAATAATCAATAACGCATGCTTATTTTGCTTATCAAGTAAGCTATACATTAAAAATTGCCGTGTATCTTCATGCCAATGTGTTTCATCCATTTTTTTACCTTGCTCGGTAAACCACTTAACGGTGAAGCGCTCATCAATATCATCCAAAAACACACTGTGTTTAAATGCACTGTGACCACGCCTGATTTTTAGCGCATCATCAATAAACTGAATCAATGAATGATTCAGTTGTGAGTCTTTCCAGGCAAGCCAGCTGGTGCGATTATTTTGACAATAAGCGTTATTATTACCGCCTTGCGAGTGCGCCATCTCACTGCCAGCGGCTATCATTGGCACGCCTTTGGAGAGTAATAAGGTGAGTAGAAAGTTTTTTTGCTGTTGTAAGCGCAAACTCATTACTTCTGGGTCGCTGGTAAATCCCTCAACCCCGCAGTTAAACGAATAATTAGCGCTATGGCCATCTTGGTTGTTTTCACCATTGGCCTGGTTATGTTTTTGCTCATAACTGACTAAGTCGGCTAACGTAAACCCATCATGGCTGGTAATAAAGTTAATGCTATTTAGCGGGCCTCGGTTACTGTGTTCAAAAATATCAAACGAGCCATGTAAACGCTTTGCCACATCACTAATAATGCCTTTTTCACTTTGCCAAAAGCGTTTAATCACATCACGATATTGATCGTTCCACTCTCGCCAAGGTGAAGGAAATGCACCAAGCTGATAACCACCAGGACCTATATCCCACGGCTCACTGATCAGTTTAACTTTATTTAACACAGGATCTTGGGCAATTGCTTGTAAAAAGGTGTGAGACGCACTAAAGCCCGTATTTGAACGCGCTAAAATGGTGGCTAAATCAAATCGAAAGCCATCAACGCCCATAACTTCAACCCAGTAACGTAAGCTGTCGAGTACCAATTGTAAGGTTTTAGGGTGATCGATATTTAACGTATTGCCACACCCTGTATCATTAATATAAACATTGGGTTGCCCGTCAATGGTGCGATAATATGTCAAGTTGTCGAGCCCTCGCAGAGATAAAATAGGGCCATCATTTCCTCCCTCTGCGGTGTGGTTGTATACCACATCCAAAATAACTTCAATATTGGCGCGATGTAACTCACTCACCATTTGTTTAAATTCGTTTATATCGTCATTAACCAAATAGTCTTTATGAGGAGTAAAAAAATTAAGACTATTATAGCCCCAATAATTTTGCAGTCCTTTAGCGGTTAAAAACTGTTCGCTTATAAAAGCATGCACAGGCAAAAGCTCAATAGCTGTTACCCCTAAACTTTTTAAATGATCAATAAAACTGGGATGACTCAAACCTAAAAATGTCCCTTGTAGCGCTTTGGGAATATCAGGATGGCGACAGGTGGCACCTTTAACATGGCACTCATAAATAACGGTATTGGCCCAACTATGCTGTGGCTTATTATTTGAATAAGCAACCGGCGCAGTCACTTTTGATTTAGGCATATCTATCGCATTATTAACCACGCTTTTAGTGCCAATGGGCATTTGCCCGTAATGACGTTCGCTCCAAGTAAATTCGTTAAACAAGTCTTTTGCATACGGATCAATCAGTAATTTATGTTCATTAAATAACATGCCTTTTTCTGGGCTGTATTCGCCATCAACCCTAAAGCCATACAATGCGCCTGTGCTTAATGGGGCTATGTGAATGCTCCATACGCCGCCTTCATTAATATTCATGGCTATTTTTAATATTTCTGTATGGCCGCTTTTATCAAATAAGCACACAAAAGCTTGGCTTGCATTAGGGGCATACAAGGCAAAATTAACGCCTTGGTTTTGTACACTCGAACCCAGTGGCAAAGGCGCACCCTGAGTAACCTCAAAGCAATTACTCATCATTCACCTTTTCTAAGTAAAGTGTGGTTAAGCCACCAATATTAACTGTAATACTGTGATCAAACCCATGACTTGGCTGAACGACTGAATGGATAAGCTGGTTTTTATCCTCTGTGACACGATAACCTGAGCCAAAAAAGCAAACTTCATCGGTATTTAATACCACTTTATATGTGCCCTTCGCTGGCACACCTAAGGTGTAGTGTTGATAAGCCGTTGGTGTAAAGTTAGCGACAATAACCATAAAGTGGTCAGCATTTTTAGCATAACGAATAAAGCTAAAGATACTCTGCTGGCTGTTATTATTATCTATCCATGAAAAGCCCGTTGCACAGCTATCAAGCTCATATAAAGATGGATGCGCTTGATACACTTGATTAAGACGTTTAACCGTATGCTGAATCCCTTGATGGCTTTGATGCTCAAGCAAGTGCCAGTCTAGTGAATGGTCATGATCCCACTCTTTACGCTGTGCTATTTCGGCGCCCATAAACAGTAATTTTTTGCCTGGATGTGCCCACATAAACGCATAATAAGCACGTAAGTTTGCAAACTGCTGCCAATCGTCACCGGGCATTTTATTTAGTAGTGATCCCTTGCCATGCACCACTTCATCATGACTGAGCGGTAAAATATAATTTTCACTAAATGCATACACCATAGAAAATGTCATTTTATGATGGTGATATTTTCTAAATAACGGATCTTGCTGCATATAATCTAAGCTGTCATTCATCCAGCCCATATTCCATTTATAACCAAAACCTAAGCCATTGTGTTCAACACTTTGCGTGACCCCAGGCCAAGCCGTTGACTCCTCGGCAATCATCATAATGCCGGGGTTATTTTTATAACTGCGTAAGTTCACTTGTTTTAGGCACTCTATTGCCCCTAAGTTTTCTCGACCGCCATAACAATTAGCTACCCACTGTCCTTCTTTACGACTGTAATCAAGGTAAAGCATTGACGCCACCGCATCTACACGCAGTCCGTCTATGCCAAATTGGCTAAGCCAATACATCGCATTAGAAATTAAAAAGCTTTTTACTTCAGGGCGGTCATAATTATAAATATAGGTGTTCCAATCAGGATGAAACCCTTGGCGCATATCAGCGTGTTCGTATAAATGGGTGCCATCAAAGCAATGTAAGCCATGTGGGTCGCTTGGAAAGTGCCCAGGAACCCAATCAAGTAATATGCCTATGTTAGCTTTATGACATTGCTCAACTAAGTATTTAAAGCTGTTGTAATCACCAAAGCGGCTCGTAGGTGCAAACAGCCCTACTGGCTGATAACCCCAAGAGCCATCAAACGGGTATTCACTGATCGGCATAAGTTGTAAATGCGTGAACCCCATTTCAATCACGTAGCCTACAAGCTTATCTGCAAGCTCGGTGTAGCTTAAGTAACGGTTATGCTCAGCGCGTTGCCAAGAGCCTAAGTGCACTTCATAAATACTAATAGCGGCATCAATATGATTACGCTTTTGGCGATTTATAATCGCTTGTTCACTTAGCAAAATAGGCGCTGGTTTGTACTGTAATATACTGGCAGTGCCCGGTGCTTGCTGCATTTTAAATGCAAAAGGATCGGCTTTATCTAAAACTTCGCCACTGAGCGTAGTAATAGCAAATTTGTAGCACATGTCTGCACTTAAACCCGGGATAAATAATTCCCATACCCCACTTGCCGGATGAAATCGCATAAAATGGCGATTCGCTTGCCAAAAATTAAACTCACCAATAACCGATACACTGGCGGCATTAGGCGCCCACACACAAAAACGAACACCATCTACCCCTTGTTGTGTAGTAAATTGCGCACCTAGGTGAGTATAAGCATGCTCAAGGCTACCTTCGTTAAACAAGTACATAGCCTGTTCATCCAATGTACTGCTGAAGCTGTATTCATCATAAAATGTAACATCGCTATTTTCATAACTAACCTGGCATTGGTAAACACTGCTAGGCATACTTGATAACTCAGCGATAAATAAATCACTGTGTTTATAGCGTAACGCGCTAATAACTTGACCATCAATTAACAGTTCGACGCGTAATGCCGCTGGCAAATACACGCGTATTTCAGTGCCACTTTGGGTGTTGTGCGCGCCTAAAAAACTAAACGGGTCTTTAAATCGCCCTGCAGTTAATGCGTTTACCTGTGCGTCATAATCAACTAATTGCGTTGATACCCTATTTTTAGTACTGCCCATTTACGCATTCCTTATTGAATGTATTGCAGCCAAAAGAGCAGCATTATCTTTAAAAATATCGTCGCATGTATGTGTGAGTACCCGTCGCCAATTAGGATACTCTTTATCGGTGCCAGGAATATTGACTGGGTAGTGTTGCTTGTCTAAATCATCAAGCTGTAATGCAAATAAACGAGACGGCGATTTAGCTAAACATACAGCCAAAGCGCTATAAACGTCAAAAGCATCCGTGTTAAGTGAAAAGGAAGTGTTTTGTGGATTTAAAAAGCGTAATAACCGGTGTTGCTCTTGCTCTCGCTGCTGAACTAACTGCTGATACTCATCAGTATCAATCAGCCCATACTGCTGTTTAATTTTTAAATCGCTATGCTGCCACCAGCCCACAAATGGCGGTACATCATGATTGGCTATCATTAGCAGGCATTGATCGCTAAGGTCATCGCTATTTACAAATTCATCATTTTGTTGTTTTTCAAAATAAAATAAGCTGTTTGAGAAAATGCCACTATCAACCAGTGCCTCTTTTACCTCCGGTGGTACAACCCCTAAATCTTCGCCTATTACTATGGCCTGATTAAGATGAGATTCAATTTTTAAAATTGCTAATAAATGCTCAAATGGGTAGTACACATAACAGCCATCTTGGGTATTATTGTTTATGAAACACCACCACAAACGCCTAATCGCCATTACATGGTCGATTCGTAACCCGCCTACAGCATCCATATTGGCGCGTATAAGTGAGCGATAAAACTGATAGTTATTGTCAGCAAGGCGCTGCGGGTTTATTGCTGGCAGCCCCCAATTTTGGCCGTTAGGTGCCCAAGGATCTGGTGGTGCACCAAGGGTTGCATCTTGACTAAATAATCCCTGCTGATATTTAAATTCAGTGCCCTCATTAGCACAGCCCACCGCTAAATCATTAATTAAACCAATCGCCATCCCTTGGTCAATACAATGCTGTTGGCATTGCGTAAGTTGGCTGTGTGCTTGCCATTGGAGGTAATATTCAAATGTGGGTTCTGTAGTTTCTAACAGAGCCAGTACATCACTGTACTGTTTACAAAACGCACTAAATTCGTTTTGCCGTGCTTGACTGCCCTGTTGTTGAAAATGCTTAAAAAGCAGCTTAAAAGCAGCATATTTACACTCAGTAACCGTTTTATAATCAATAAAGGCTACACCTTGGTCGCTGTATTTACTTGAGGTATTAGCAGATAACAACTTAGTTAAATCCGGATTGTTAAAGCTGTCTGGCGATAAATTAATTGCGATATATAGCGGATTGAGTAAGGCACGATTGTTTGGGTTGTAGGGGCTGGCGCACTCAGGGTTATCTGCAAACAATAAGTGCAATGGGTTAAGTAAAATATAGTCCATATTTTGCTTTGCACATAAGGTTGCCAACTCAAGTAAATCACTAAAATCGCCAATCCCGAGTCCGGCTTTATTTTTTAATGTATATAACTGAATTGATAAGCCAAAGCGTTTTTTATCCGCTATTTGGTAGGCTTGTTCAGGGGTCGACCAAATTTGTGTTTTCGCTGATTGCTCACCCATCGTTAATAACGCATCATAATAGCCGGTTGGTAAATGCGTCAGTGGTAGCGCTATTTCTATATAACGACACCCATTTACAAAGTACTCACCTAATGCTGCATACTGAGCAATGTGTTCAAATTGCAGCTTTATATTTAATGCTGCCACAGTTAATGTAATTTTGTGATGCGTATCAGCTTCATTAACACGCACCTTTAGCACATTACTAGCCTGATCTATTATGCTAACAGCAGGTGCGAGTGTTAACCATGTAGCCGCATCTAATTGATAATTTAACTGGGTTATTTTCGCCGTATCACGTGTGTCAACGCCACAGCAGTGCAAAGCAGATTTACGGGTGTCTTCGCTAAATATAACGTGTTCACCCGTATACTTAGTGTATTCGTAACCAATACCATGCAAATAAAACAATTGCGATAGTGCGTCCATTCAGCGACCTTAATTAATGCGTTGTGTATTTACTATACTATTTTCTGTACCAAAATTATTAGCAATATACCCATCAGCCTGATGATCGTTATCCCACTGTTTACCATTTATTAAATAGCGAAAATGAAACTCTTTATCAACGGGAAGACGTTGCTTGCATTTAAATACGCCAAGCTTTTTGTTGTGCTTCATTGGCACCGGCTGCCAATCATTAAATTCTCCAAGTAAACAGACATCATCTGCATCTGGGTGAGAAAATTCAAAGGTTACTTCTGCTTCATTTTTTGTTTTAAAAAAGCGTTTATTCAACATAATAGGCTCCAACTAAACCATAAGGGTTATTCATCTTTGCCACAGGCCAAACAGCTTAAAAAGGCGATGTGGAATCCATTCATTCACATAAAAACAGCTTTAAAGTTAATCAAAACTTTATTTACGCATTATTACAGTGCGTTATTTATTTTACCGCACTGGTTTGGTGCAATTTTAACCATTAAAACTGATTTTTAAGTAAGCACTGCAACTGAGCAACTTTTAAACCAACTACACCATAACAGCTAATTAATTTGCTTTTGTCCTTATACACATACTTATTAATTTTTATTACTACATTAAAACTATAAAAACCTTTAGCTTAACAACATCATCAGCGATAATAACTATCTACTCAGCCAACCCGATGAACACTTAAATACAATGTTGAAAAAAAGCATCCTTATTACTTCTGTTATCGTCTTTAGCATCATTACGGCTGTTGTAGGCAGTTCAATTTATACACTATATAGTAAAAAGGTAGTCTCTGTAGACCCAAAACTAAAAGAAATTTCAGGCATTGAGTTTGATAAACATAAACGACTTTGGGCTATTAACGATAGTGGCGACGAGCCTAAGCTTTATAGGCTCAATGACGATGGTTCAATTGCAAAAGAAGTACTCGTCACGAATGCAAAAAATATAGACTGGGAAGATATGACGCAAAATAAGTTTGGTCATTTCTTTTTAGGCGACTTTGGTAATAATAAAAATGATCGTAAATGGCTAACAATTTATAAAATAGAAAACCCCATAGATATAAAAACCAATACAACAGAAGCTGAAATTATAAAGTTTACCTACCCAGAATTAGATGGCAGCCCAATACAACCTGATCAACGTAATTATGACTTAGAAGCGTTTGTGGCTTTTGGTCGACATTTATACTTGTTTACTAAAAATCGCACAGAGCCATTTGATGGAATTACTAACGTTTACAAAGTAGGCGACCATGCAGCGAATTTTGATGCCCAGCTGATAGATTCATTTAAAACGTGCACCACCATGGAAAAGCTTTGCTGGATCACATCCGCAGCACTTAGCCCAGATAGAAAAAAGCTCGCATTATTAGATTCAACCAGTATTTGGCTGTTTGAAAACTTTAAAGACGATAAGTTTTTCTCTGGCGATGTATTTAAAATTGACTTAGGTATTGTAACCCAAAAAGAGGCAATCACCTTTTATGATGACAATACCATCGCCTTTTCCGATGAGGAGTTTAAAGGCATTGGCGGCAATGTTTATTTTATAAAGCTCGACCAAGTAACCAAAGTGAAAGTGCAGCGAAGCCATCCTCAGCCGCAGTAGTTTAAAATAAATCTATTTCTGAGGAATTAACTTGTACACTGATTAAGTTCTCGGCAAGTAAATCTTCATAGATACAAAATTTATTTCGGCCATTATTTTTTGCATAATAAAGCGCTTTATCTGCGCTTTCTAGCACTGCAATTGGAAAATCATAAGGACTAATACGCGCTAAACCAGCACTGATCGTCATATTTTCAACAAAAGGAAACGATGTATCTCTAATGAGCTGTATAAATTCAGCCATTTTATTACTGATTGAGTCAGCATCTGTGGGCTCAAAAACAATCACGAATTCTTCCCCACCAAAACGAAAAATTAAATCTGTTGAGCGAAAAAAGTGACGCATTTTTTGCGCTAATACCAGTAACACTTCATCTCCACAGATATGACCGTATTGATCATTTATATTTTTAAAATGATCAATATCTAAAATAGACAGCCAAGATGTTGATGCCTGCTTTTGTTGCCTTTTATCCTTATCTCGGGATGAGCCGTGCATTTTTAATACTTGTTTTTCAATTAGCTGTTTTATTTTTTTCTCAAAGGTCTGTCTATTTAACAGCCCCGTTAATTTGTCTCTTTCGTTTTCATGGAGTATCACTAAATAGTTTTCAAATATGCGGCAAAAAGCATTTAGCATCACTTGAGCCGAACTATCTAAACTTTTTGAAACCACAGAAATGGCAGCAACTGTTTTTTCTTGGCGGGTAATGGGGAGCCAACGGCGTTCAATTCCATCGGCAGACTGAACAGTAATAATACAGGCAGAACGTAAACACGATAGAAGTTCATCCTCAGGCTGTGCAACAATTTGTCGTTGTACCCACTCGAATTGCTTTTCACCCGTGACTTTTAAGCAAAGACTTTGCTCAATAGTCAGTTGGCCTTGAACTTCTATATCTTTATAAACTGAGACTTCTTTACAGCCTATAAATTCTTGGATGGTCGATATCAAACTATATTCAAGAGAATCTACGTCTCTATTTTTTGTTATTTTGATGACTGAATTCAGTAAATTTTCTTGCATTGTACTCCCTAAAGCAAACTGGGCGTTTGAGCATTGATAAAATTTAGCATAGACCACGCGGTGGAATATGCTAAATAAAAATTAAAGCATCAATACTCATCCAGTTTAGGAGCCGCATTTTTAATAGATTAAGAACTGTAAATGCTATTTTAGCTATTGGTCATGCAATTAATAAACTTTTCAGAGAGCTGTGTTATAGCCACTTTATCAGTGTACATAGGCTCTTTATTTTTTATTATAAACTCAGCACATTGTGCTTGAGATTGTTTGAATTTTTGCTTACATGAGTTTACCGATTCGCCAATTACTTCTTGGTAGATGCTTTCATCACACAAGCTATCGGCAAATTGACTCGCCCCGGTAATAATTTCATTAATGCTGACAGGAGAGGATTCTAATTTGAAGAATATATCGCTGTAAGTTTCAACCGTTATGCTCTGTGCAGGGTCAAATAAAGTCGCTTTTGCACTTAAATATGAGCCACCTATTAATAATGCCACAGCAGCCATTGTTGTGTATTTCATAACATTTCCTTGTAAAGTCTTTGCGCAGTGGTGCCAAAAACGTCCTATTTCACTCACATCTTATTAGCCAATGCTAATAAGATTAATAACTGTATTGATGGGATTTTTTAAGTACTGGAGGATTGCAACAAATGCAGGGCAATAAGCCTGTGGATTTGGTTAAAAACATTCCTTGTTCCTAATATCAAGTAGACTACAATCAAGTTAGCTTAAATGCAAATAATTAATGCTCACTTAATGTACTAAATAAATCGAATTAACGCTTAAATTTAGTCTCTAAAATAACCGATGAACGGGTACGCTCTACCCCATCTAAGTTACCAATATCATCAAGTAAGTGGCTTAACTGCTCAAGGTTCTGTGCTTCTACAATAGCAATTAAATCAAACTCTCCACTAATTGCATACAACTGAGAAATCGCATCAATTTGCTTTAATTCAATATTAGTTTTTGTTGTTAGCTTCTGTTTTACTTTTATTGAAACATGCGCAGAGACCAAGCTATTTAAAAAGTCATCTCCAAAGTCAACGCTATAACCCTTAATGATCCCACTTTGCTCTAATTTTAGCATTCGGCTTTGCACCGTTGAACGAGATAAACTCAAATGCCTTGCAAGATCAGAAATGCTAGCGCGGGCGTTCGTTTTTAATACTGAGAGTAGTTTTTCATCTTGGGGAGTTATCATAATGCTAATTAAATTCGTTAATTTGACTATTATTCTAATCATTTTTCACAAAATAGCACTGCAAATTTCATTCATAACCTTTGATAATGACATTTTTAATAAGTAAAACACATTGTATTGCTGAATCATCCTGACCTTATCGTTATTTTTTCAGCAACGTATTTTTTTATGTGAATAATTTAGGTGTAAAAATGCAAGTAACCAGAGATTTATTTAACGACGTAATGGTCCCTAATTACAACCCTTCAGCTGTTGTTCCTGTTCGCGGTGAAGGCTCACGTGTGTGGGATCAGAACAATAACGAATTTATCGATTTTGCCGGTGGTATTGCAGTTAATTGTTTAGGGCATTGCCATCCTGCATTAGTCGGTGCACTTAAAGAGCAAGGCGAAAAAATTTGGCACTTATCAAATGTAATGACCAATGAGCCAGCTCTTCGTCTAGCTAAAAAAATGGTTGATGCCACGTTTGCTGAAAAAGTTTACTTTGCAAACTCAGGGGCTGAAGCAAACGAAGCAGCATTAAAATTAGCCCGTCGCTTTGCACTAGATAAATTTGGTGCTGAAAAAACTAAAATTATTGCTTTCAATAAAGGTTTTCATGGTCGTACATTTTTCACTGTAACAGTGGGTGGCCAAGCTGCTTATTCTGACGGTTTTGGTCCAAAACCTGCTGATATTGTTCATTGTGACTACAATGATATTGCCGCTTTTGAAGCCTTAATTGGTGATGATACCTGTGCGGTAATGATGGAGCCATTACAAGGTGAAGGCGGCATTGTGCCACCAACTAATGAATTTGCACAAAAAGTACGTGAACTGTGCACTAAACACAACGCACTACTTATTTTTGATGAAGTGCAAACCGGCGTTGGCCGTACAGGTCACTTATACGCATACGAAGGGTTAGATGTTGTTCCTGATATCTTAACGACGGCTAAAGCCTTAGGTGGCGGTTTTCCAATTGGCGCTATGATCACCACCACTGAAATTGCAGCACACCTAAAAGTAGGCACGCATGGTTCTACATATGGTGGTAACCCGTTGGCTTGTGCTGTTGCAGAAGCGGCATTTGATACCGTTAATACGCCTGCTGTATTAGATGGCGTAAAAGAGCGTGAACAAATGTTCCGTGATGGCTTAAATGCAATTAATGAAAAATACCATGTATTTAGCGAAGTCCGTGGTAAAGGCTTACTAATCGGTGCGGTATTAAATGAGAAATTTGAAGGCCGCGCTCGTGACTTTTTAGTAGCAAGTGCAAATAACGGCTTAATGAACTTAGTAGCCGGTATGAACGTTATTCGTTTTACACCTTCATTAGTGATCCCATTTGAGGACATTAAAGAAGGCTTAGCTCGCTTTGAAAAAGCAGTAAGCGATGTAGTAAACGGTTAATAACTAAGTAAAACATAACTAAGTCCTGAGGCAAACACACGTTTACCTCAGGATTTTATATGTTGTTGGAGCAAGTAGTTAATGCAAGTATTACGTCCTATTACTGTCAATGATTTTGCAGCACTTAAAGAGATTGCCATTGAGTCTGGCCATGGCTTTACCTCTTTACCTGTCGATGATGGGCAACTACAAGAAAAAATTGATCGTGCGCAAAACAGTTTTACTAAAAACGTAGATAAGCCCATCGACGAAAGCTATCTATTTGTTTTAGAAGACAGTGAAACCGGCAAGGTAATTGGTACTACCGCCATAGAAGCGGCCGTCGGGTTATCTGTACCTTTGTATCATTATCATCTAGGTAAAACCGTTCACCATTCACCCACTTTAAACGTTTACAATACCGTAGATATTTTGAGTATGTGTAATGACTACACTGGCTGCTCAGAAATATGTACTTTATTTTTACGTGAAGACAGTAGAAAAGGCCTGACGGGACGTTTTTTATCACGTTCACGTTTTTTATTTATGGCGCAACACAGCGAGCGCTTTGCCGACACAGTAATTGCTGAGATGCGTGGTGTTAGCGATGAAGACGGTCACTCGCCATTTTGGCAATGGTTGCAGGAACACTTTTTTAGCATTGAATTCCCACAAGCCGACCATTTAGTGGGATTAGGCGATAAAGTGTTTATTAGCGAACTCATGCCTAAATACCCTATCTATGTGAATTTGCTGAGCAAAAAAGCACAAGCGGTGATTGGCAATGTGCATGATAAAACCAAACCAGCACTTAAACTGCTTGAAAAAGAAGGCTTTGAACACCGCGGATACGTTGATTTATTTGACGCAGGCCCCACAGTAGAAGCAAAGCTCGGTAATATTCGCAGTATTCGTGATTCACAGGTGTGCCCTATTACTATTGGCGAGCTTGAACATATCAATGAGCAAAGCTCAGACACCCTTGCTATTTGTAATCAAGGGGTTAGTGATTTCAGAGCCACATTCACCAAACATGCTCATTACAATCAGGCAAAGCACACCTTAATCATCAGCCAAGAAGTAGCTGATGCACTTCATTTAAAACAAGGAGATGCAGCGCGATTTTTCCGCCTGTAACATTATTTATGAACACACAACTAATTAATAATCAATGGCTTGTAGGCAAAGGCCCTGCGTTTGATTCTATTAACCCAAGTAATGGTGAAATTGTATGGCAAGGTAATGGCGCCAACGCAGAGCAAGTTGACAGTGCCATAAAAGCGGCAAGAGCCGCGCAAGTTCAATGGGCAGACATGCCAATTGAGCAACGTATTACTATTTTAGAAAACTTCGTAGCCCAACTAAAAGAACACAGCGAAGAGTTTGCCACTATTATTGCTCGTGAAACAGGTAAACCGCTATGGGAAACACGCACAGAAGTGGGCGCGATGACAGGCAAAGTGGCCATTGCGATACGTGCTTACAATGAACGTACTGGTACAACCGAAAACCCAATGCCTGGTGCAAAAGCCTTTATTCGCCACAAACCTCACGGTGTGGTCGCTATTTTTGGTCCGTATAATTTCCCTGGGCATTTACCAAACGGCCATATTGTACCAGCCATACTAGCCGGTAATACCGTGGTATTTAAACCATCAGAATTAACTCCTCATGTAGCGCAGTTTACGCTAGAACTATGGTTAAAAGCAGGCTTACCTGCTGGGGTTATAAACCTCGTTCAAGGTGAGTTAGAAACAGGTAAAGCGCTTGCCTCACACAAAGATATAGATGGCCTATTTTTTACTGGTAGCTCAAACACAGGGCATTTATTACATAAACAATTTGCTGGCCACCCAGGTAAAATTTTAGCGCTTGAAATGGGCGGTAATAACCCGCTAGTGGTTAAAGATGTTGCTGATGTCAGCGCCGCTGTGCACGATATTATTCAATCGGGTTTTATCACCTCTGGCCAACGCTGTACTTGTGCACGCCGTTTATTTATTGAAAAGTCGCCCAATGGCGATGCTATTTTAGAAAAGCTGATCAGCGCCACCAAAAATATCCTAGTAGACGATAGCTTTGCGGACGATCAACCTTTTATGGGTGCTATGATCAGTGAAAAAGCCGCATTAGGCATGGTTGCAGCGCAAGCTGAGCTAGTTAAACAAGGTGCTGAGATTCTTGTTGAGCTTAAACAGTTAAAATCAGGCACTGGGTTTGTAAGCCCAGGCATTATTGATGTCACTAACATTAGCGAAATTGCCGATGAAGAACACTTTGGCCCGCTTATAAAAGTATATCGTTACACTGATTTCAATAGCGCTATAACAGAAGCAAACAACACCAGCTTTGGTTTATCTGCTGGTTTACTTGCTGATAGCGAAGATGATTACAGTCACTTTTTAAAACGTATTCGTGCCGGCATTGTTAACTGGAACCGCCCTATTACAGGCGCATCAAGCGCAGCGCCATTTGGTGGTATAGGTGCCAGTGGCAACCACAGAGCCAGTGCATACTACGCTGCAGATTATTGCGCATACCCAGTGGCCTCTGTAGAGTCAGAAAAAGTTAACTTACCGCAAACCCTCGCGCCGGGCTTAATAATTGAATAACAATTTAAATAGATTTAAGGATTTACCATGCATACTGATGTAAACACATTATTTGATAACCTGTGGCAAAACTACCTAAGCGTAACGCCATCGGCTGACAAAATTCATGGCCTATTAGGCTCAACGCAAAAAGACGACATAATCAACGATCATATTGCGCTGCGTACTTTTAATATTGAAAAAGTAGGCCTTGAAAAACTAGCTGCACACTTTTTAGCCATTGGCTACAAAGAATGTGGTGAGTACCATTTTGAAGCAAAAAAACTCTACGCTAAGCACTACGAGCACAGCGATCCAACGCAACCTAAAGTGTTTATTTCTGAGTTATTAGTTGAAAAATGTTCACCTGAGCTTCAAGCAATTGTTACTGATATGGTTGCACAAATTGACGAAAGTGCGGTGACTGCCGATAACTTTTTATATTCAGGTACACATTGGCAAGTAAGCACTGATACTTACAAAAAGCTATTAGCAGAGAGCGAATATGCGGCGTGGATGTCTGCGTGGGGTTACCGTGCAAATCACTTTACTGTGAACATTAATACCTTAGCTAAGTTTGATAACATCCATGATGTAAACCAAGC
The DNA here is from genome assembly GCF_900116475.1 of Pseudoalteromonas sp. DSM 26666. Lineage (NCBI taxonomy): Bacteria > Pseudomonadati > Pseudomonadota > Gammaproteobacteria > Alteromonadales > Pseudoalteromonadaceae > Pseudoalteromonas > Pseudoalteromonas sp. DSM 26666. The sequence continues at coordinate 63,426 of NZ_FPAR01000002.1, forward strand.
TCTTAAAGATGCAGGTTTTTCACTTAATACCTCAGGAGGCGAAGTAAAAGGCTCACCAGAGGTGCTATTAGAGCAATCATCAACATTAGCTGATGAGTACGCCGTAACCTTTAGCGATGGCGATATGCGCATTCCTAGCTGTTTTTACGAGTTTGCTATTCGTTATCCAAAACCTGATGGTGAAATTTATACCGGTTTTGTCGCTGCCTCTGCAGACAAAATATTTGAAAGCACCAACGCACGATAACAAAGCGTGTTGTATTTAAAAAAGCCCACTTTTGGGCTTTTTTTGTGCATAATGAATGGTTTAAAACAATTTTATGTATTGATGAAACAATGAAAAATGAGAACAATTAATTGCTCCCTTATGGGCATGCAGGCTTATGTGTGTAAACTTAAACGCAGTTGCTTATTCCAACTGCGTTTTTTGCTAAAAAAAGTAGCCGCCCTTCCTCTTTAATATTATAAAAACAACGGCTTATAGTCGTTTTCTAGTTGTTCGAATGACAAATCGCCAATAAATCGACCAAAGCTGAGCCACGTAGCAAGGCCTCTTAAATCTTTAAAATGAGGCGGCACAAATTGCGGATTTTCAATGACACCTAAGTCATGCAATTGCGATATTAATCTAAAGTCATCAATTGATATTTTACCCACCAGCAATAATGGCAACTGATCAATTCGACCAAGCTGTATCGCCACCCTAATTAAGTTGTAAACTAAAACAAAGCCTTTTATGTAAGCAATATCTTTGGTAAAGGGTAAGCCGGTTGCGGTACTGCCTCTAAAAACGCGCTGTGCAAGAGTATAGCTGTCGTCTTTTGATAAACCTTGAGCAACGTAATCTCGGTAAATATCGATAAACTCAGCGCCATCAATTACTTTCGTCACCGCTTGAATACGGTTTACTAATTTTGATAAACGACGTGGTGTTGATTTAAGAGTAATAATTTCCGTCAGTACTGCAAGCCCCTCTTGGGTCACCGTAGAGCTTGGTGTGCCTTTACTCAAGCAAGTTAAATAAGGTTGCGCTAAGCCATTTTGAGTGGTGCCTACATGGATCCAGCCCTCGTGCACTTCTAAAATATCTAATTCGCGCTGAGAAAACTTAACATCTTGATTGAGCTTAATATTATTAGCACCTGCTGCCGCATCGCTGACAATACCATCACTTAGCATTACCTCTACGTTTATTCCCGGCATGCTGGCATTGACCTGTTCAGATAAAATCCGCACCGCGTCGCTGGCATCAATATTTTTAGGATCTTCAGGCAAAATATCCGCTGCAAGTAAATTTTTTAAAGGCTGTTCGAGCATATTAGCCAGTTCTGATAGCGATGGCTCACCGGCATGAAACAAATCTTTAGGATGACCAAATAGCTCCACTGATAAGTCATGAAACTCTGGCGTACCGCGGTATTCAAGCATGCTCAGAACCGTTTTATATTCGGTACACATTTTACCCATATATTGTGCAATTGGGTTTAATTGCCCCAACTGGTTAATGATATTGCGGTGCAGTGTTGAAAATGCTTGGCGCAACTCGCTAGGAACAAATCCTAAATCGCGCTGTTGATAATAAGCACGATCAATAAGTGGATTTTTTTGACATTTTTGTCTAAAAAATTCCTCTTTAATTTGTTTATCCCAATTTATTGCATCGAGTATTCTAATGGGTGTTTGCAATGCAATGAGTTGGTCGGATAATTCACGAGTTTTCAAAAGTAACGCTTTGTCTATCATGGTAAAAGCTCAACAAAAAGTGAACTTTGAGCATAATTTATAAATGAAAAATAACAAAGCAATATCATACTTTTTAGACTATTGTTTTTATGATGATCGACCCTCACTTCTATAGCGTATGAGTGATTAAATAAAAGGGACAAACAATGAAAAATGAAATCGACAATAAACAGATTCTAGCGGTTTACGAACGCATTCAACAACGCGGAGAAGTCACAGAAGAAGGTAAATTTTATCAAGGGATCACTGCATATTCTGATATAGATGGCTATACCGTCTATTTACAAGACAGTGGTGTTTTACTTCGCTTTGGGTTTCATAATACTTATCACCTTGATTATGAACATGACAAACACAAAGACGACTTCTTGAAAAAACTTTACAACATAGCTAACGAAGAGTAATGCGTTCAACACACCGACGAAACAGATCAACCAGTTCGCGCAATTTGCAGTTTATTAACCAAGTTATTGCGCAATTAAAAGCAGAGCCTGAAAAACTGCAACTCATCAAAAACAACCTTGCTTATTACCGTGCGCAAACGCATTTAAAGCGCGGTTTTTTACTTGCAATAGAACGCTTTGATTGGGTATTTGAAGCGACCGATAACATTGATGAAATTTGCGACCAAATTATGGCTGACGATTATATTGGCAACCGTTTAAGACGTTATCCTTTGCTCTTTAAAGGCGTTGTTGAAACCTAAACAGCGTCTTTATTTATCTCTTCACTAAGTTAACATTTCTGTAAATTAATCTCATATTTCACTTCCTAAATCTTTTTCCTTAGATCTTCCCACAAACTCGCCTTACCGCTTTTTAAAGTAACCTGCCCACAAAAAATACAATTAGTACTCTAATAGTTATCACACTAATAAATAAATCACTAAAAGTTTCGCCAATTATGTAAACAAATAATTACACCGCAAAAGGCAATCAAAGAAACACACGTAACAAATTGTTATTAAACGATATTTTATAAAAACCCAGCTTGTTGATATAACTTCATTTTAGACTTATTTTATTAATTATTTATCCACATTTCAGACACTCACCATTTGCACGAACCTTGAATTGTTAGAGCTATTACCTTAAGCTTATCTTTATTGAACGATCAATTAATAAAAATTATGCCTAAAGTTGGAATGGAACCTGTAAGGCGTCAGCAGCTAATTGACGCAACAATAGAGTCAGTTGCTCAAAAAGGGTTACAAGCAACCACAATTAATAGTATTAGCAAAAATGCGGGGATGTCTTCTGGCATAATTAGCCATTACTTTGGTGGGAAACAGGGGCTAATTGAAGCAACTGTGCGTTACTTACTGTCTAACTTGAAAGATGACTTGATCAGCAAAGTAGATGAAAAGACCACGCCAACTCAAAGGTTAATGTTTATTGTTGAATCAAACTTTGCGCTAGTACAACAACGAAAAGACACCACTCGGACGTGGTTAAGTTTTTGGGCGCAATCAATGCACGACAAGGAACTTCATCGTTTACAAAATGTAAACAGCAAACGCTTGCAAAGCAATTTAACCGTTTCATTTAAGCAATTAATGCCTTTAGCGCAAGCAAATCTCGCGGCAGAGTTAACCGCAGCAATGATCGATGGTTTATGGCTACGAGCCGTATTAAGCCAATCAGACGAAAATCAGTTTAAACACAGTGAATCACTGGCTAAAAACTACGTGCATTCACTTATCAAGCAATATGGAGCCTAACGTGACTACACCTATCTATCAAAACTTTATCAACGGTCAATTCCTTGCAAACAAAAGCGGCGAAACATTTGATGTAGTAAATCCTGCAACCGGCCAAGTAATTTATGCCGTTGAAGTTGCCGATGAATACGTTCAAAACGCAGCAATTGAAAGTGCAAAACAAGGCTTTAAAGTTTGGTCAGCCATGACCCCTATTGAGCGCAGCCGTATTTTATTAAACGCCGTTGCTATTTTACGCAAGCGTAATGATGAGCTTGCACTAGTTGAAGTGCTCGATACCGGTAAACCAATGCAAGAAGCTAACTGCGTAGATGTTGAAACAGGCGCAGATGTAATTGAATATTTTGCAGGCCTTGCCCCTGCGCAAGTTGGTCAACAACAAATGGTTGGCGATGACTTTTACTACACACGCAAAGAGCCTTTAGGTATTTGTGCTGGTATTGGTGCATGGAACTACCCATTACAAATTGCATGTTGGAAGTCTGGTCCTGCCCTTGCAGCGGGTAATGCATTTATTTTTAAACCTTCAGAAGAAACCCCGCTTGGCGCAATTAAATTAGCAGAGGTGTTTATTGAAGCAGGTGTACCCGCTGGCGTATTCAATGTAGTTCAAGGCGCGAGTGAAGTAGGCCAATGGCTTACTGCACACCAAGATATTGAAAAAGTATCGTTTACTGGTGAAGTAGGTACCGGTAAGAAAGTCGTCGCCAGTGCTGCAGGTACATTAAAAGATGTGACTATGGAACTAGGTGGTAAATCGCCGTTACTTGTCTTTGACGATGCCAATATAGAGCAAGCAGTAAGCGCGGCAATGTTAGGGAACTTTTATACCCAAGGTGAAATTTGTACTAATTGCACTCGTATCTATGTTCACAAAAATGTGTACCAGCAGTTTATTGATGAGCTTAAAACACGCACCGAAAACAATATTATTGCCGGCGATCCACAAGATTTAAACACTAACTTTGGCGCGCTTATTTCTAAAAAGCATCAAGATTTAGTGCTGAGCTACATCAACAAAGGCCTTGAAGAAGGGGCAACGCTATTAACAGGTGGCTCAACGCTTTCACCAGCATCTGCGCCAAATGGTTATTTTGTAGCGCCAACCGTATTTGTTGATTGCAACGATGAAATGACCATCGTTAAAGAAGAAATTTTTGGCCCAGTAATGAGCGTTTTAGTATTTGATGATGAAGATGATGTAATTGCACGTGCTAACGGCACTCACTTAGGTTTAGCTGCTGGCGTATTCACTAGCAACATTAAACGTGCTCATCGCGTTATTCATCAGCTACAAGCGGGGATTTGTTGGATCAATGCTTACGGTAACTCGCCGGCAGAAATGCCTGTAGGTGGCTATAAGCAATCAGGTATCGGCCGCGAAAACGGCATACAAACACTTGATCATTATACGCAAACTAAGTCTGTTTATGTTGGTATGGCTGACATAGAAAGCCCATTTTAAGGAATCATTATGAACCACTCTTTTGATTATATTATTGTAGGCGCGGGCTCAGCAGGTTGTGTGTTAGCAAATCGTTTGTCTGAAGATTCAAGTAACAAGGTATTGTTACTTGAAACCGGCGGCAGCGATAAAAGCATCTTTATTAAAATGCCCACTGCTCTGTCGATTCCAATGAACACCGATAAGTATGCGTGGCAATTTCATACGCAACCAGAAAAGTACTTAGATAACCGTGAAATGCACTGCCCACGCGGTAAAGTGCTTGGCGGCTCATCATCTATTAATGGCATGGTGTATGTACGTGGTCATGCGAAAGATTTTGATGAATGGCAGCAACATGGCGCTAATGGCTGGGATTTTCAAGCCTGTTTACCGTATTTTAAAAAAGCAGAAAGTTTTTACCTAGGTGAAAACAGCCATCGTGGTGGAAAAGGCCCCCTTGGTGTTAATAACGGTAATAACATGGAAAACCCTTTGTATAGCGCCTTTATTGATGCTGGTGCTCAAGCGGGTTATGCCACTACAGCTGATTATAATAGTGCTCAACAAGAAGGCTTTGGCCCTATGCACATGACCGTTAAAAACGGTGTGCGCAGCTCAGCCTCTCGTGAATATTTAGATCCGATTAAGCATCGCAGTAATCTAACAATTGTAACCGGTGCACTTGCTCAGCGCGTTATTTTAGACGGCAAAAAAGCAACCGGTGTTGAATACAAGCTCAATGGCACAGTTAAAACAGCCACAGCAAGTAAAGAGGTTATTTTAAGTGCGGGCTCTATCGGTTCTCCTCACCTGTTACAACTGTCCGGTATTGGTGATACACAAATACTTGAAAAAGCAGGTGTTGAAGTAAAACATCACCTACCAGGTGTTGGTCAAAACTTGCAAGACCATTTAGAGTTTTACTTTCAATATAAGTGTAAACAACCCATTACCTTAAACGGTAAATTAGGCTTGTTTTCTAAAGGTTTAATTGGTGCAAAATGGCTGCTTACCCGAAAAGGTTTAGGCTCAACTAATCACTTTGAATCGTGTGCCTTTATTCGCTCAAAACCGGGTGTAGAGTGGCCTGATATTCAGTATCACTTTTTACCGGCAGCGATGCGTTATGATGGACGCAGTGCTTTTGCAGGGCATGGTTTTCAAGTGCATGTAGGTCATAACAAACCTAAAAGTCGTGGCAGTGTCACTATTGCCTCAGCTGATCCGACGCAGCCGCCAAAGATTGTGTTTAATTATCTTGAGCATCAAGACGACATTGAAGGCTTTAGGGCGTGCGTACGTTTAACGCGTGAAATTATTGAACAACCTGCCTTTGACGACTTCCGTGGTGAAGAAATTCAACCAGGGCAACAAGTTCAAACGGATGAGCAAATTGATGCCTTTGTGCGCCAAGCAGTGGAAAGTGCTTACCACCCTTCTTGCTCTTGTAAAATGGGTGAAGACGACATGGCTGTAGTTAACTCAAATACCCAAGTGCATGGCATGCAAAGCTTGCGTGTAGTTGACTCGTCGATTTTTCCAACCATACCTAATGGTAATTTAAATGCGCCTACCATTATGGTGGCCGAAAAAGCCGCTGATATTATTTTAGGTAATAAGCCTTTAGCTCATACAGGAGTTGATGTTGTGAATGCCACTGATTGGCAAACTTCACAACGAAATAAAACCCTTTAATTTAGCCTGCCATAAAGGCCACTCTTTTAAGCAAAATGCTTTAAGGAGTGCCTTTATGCGCCTTGCAGTGGCTCACAAGCATAAATAGGTTATGCCTGTGTTAATGCAAGCACAATAAAAAACGGAGTATATATGTGTTATTTTTATTCATTCTGGGAGGGCGATAATGACTATTTGGCTTAATGCAGGCATTATTTTCACCTTACTTGCCATTGTTACTATTTTAATAAAATGGGGCAATGTACGCGTAGTAGGCGTCACACCAGTGAGAACATTCACTTTTATAGCAATCCTGTTTACCTCAGGCCTAGACGTTGGCCTTATTATGTTTCCTTTAACCGAATTTGCCGGTTATGCAGACATAAAAGCAAGCCCAGAATATGCATTTGCCAACCCGCTCTCTATTGAGTTTGGTTATTGGGGATTTTTAATTTGGGGATTTTATTTTCTTACGTGCTTTTATTTCTGTGTAATAGAACCCAAAGTGAAGTTTTTTGAAATTCCATGGGTTAAGTTTTTAAACAACGTGGTCATTATTGGTACCTGTGCGTTTACCGCTTACTTATTACTGAGTAACTTGCCGTGGTATTTACCTGAACTCGGTGATGGCTCAAATGTTATTCCCGCGTTTTACTTAATCGTGCTTGCCGCTATTTGCTTTGCGGTGTATTCAAGTACCGATATTAAATATGTACGCTTTTTAAGTATTGCAACTACTTGGTTGTTTATAGCCCTAATTGGCTTTATGTGGGCTGATGCCTTCTTATTTGGCGACAGTGAACTCTCTGCATTTACTAAAAACATCGGATTAATTGGTAATTACTTTGCCAACATCAATGAGTTTGTATTACCACTGAATGATTACCATGAGTTTTACTTATTTTGGTGGTTTGCGTGGAGCATTATGATTGGTCAATTTACATCGCGTTTTGTGGGCGGTTTAAAAACCTATCAAGTCCTTGGTGCTATGCTGATTTTCCCATCGATTCCAATCGCTATCTGGTTTAGTGTGTTATATCACTACCATGAAGCCGGTATTCCAACCGAGGGAATCAAAAACTTTGCTATGGTGTTTGTAGGTATCGTATTTGTTATTAACTCGCTCGATTCACTGATCCGTTTATACACAGATAATTTAAACCTAACCGTAAAACGCTTTGGTAAATTTAAATATATTGCCATGAACGTTGTCGCTTTGTCGCTACTAACATTGCTATTTAAGCTTGAGTTTTTGCAAATTCAATGGGTTGGTGCTTTAGTTATAGGGTTATTCTTTATTTGCCTTGGTTTTATTGCCTACAGCAAACTTAAAACGGTCAGCAATATCGAAGGATCGCCTAAAGCGAATAAAATTGATTACACAAAAATAGAAACTATCAGCTAGGAAAACACATGAACAATAAATTAAAACAACTTTTTATCGCTTTACCGTTCACCGTTTTATCAACAACGGCAGCGGCTAACTGGTCAACAACGATTACGGCTGCATCTGATTACACCTTTAATGGTGTATCACAAACAGATAACGATCCGGCACTACAAGCAAGCCTTGACTACGCTTATGATAACGGTGTTTATGCCGGTGTATGGGCATCAAACGTAGATTTTGGTGACGACACCGACTTTGAACTAGATGCTTACGTAGGCCGATACATTCAGTTAAACGAACAAGTAAGCCTGGATTACGGTATTGCTTATTACACTTACCAAGGTAATAACAGTGATGGTAACTACGCAGAAGCGTATACTAAATTTGGTTACGCCAGTGACTACGGCCAAACAGAGCTTAACTTTTGGTACAGCTGGGATTACTTTGGCTACGATACTGGCCATGTGATTTCTATGATTGCGCACACTTACGAGCTTGCGCCAAATCATGCGATTCGTGCCAGCTTTGATATTTCAAACTCACTCGATGGCAATAAGTTCCAATGGGATGAAGCTAAGGGCGACAAATCGTATTATCACTACCGCTTAGCATACCAAACGAGCTATGAAGGGTTTGGCATTGAAGTGGCTGCTGAGAATACCAGCCTAGATTACGATTACGCAGATGAGCGAATTGTACTTGCTATCTCACGTACATTTGATTTGTAATAGTTAGCAGGGTCTGTTGTACTTTTAAGATTGAATTTGCAGCAGCCTGTTTGGTATTTAGGCAAAGCAGAGCCTATGTAGTGTTATTCCCCATAAATAGGCGATAACGTAGCATTAATGCCAAACAGGCGCTGCCCAAAGGGTTCTTCCTAGGGGCTATTTACTCTTTGTTGCTCGGTTTTTACTTAGCCCACTAGGTTACAAACCTCGCGCCGCGATTAAACACCCCCTAGTTTGAACAAATTTCAATCCACAAAGGTCAACAGACCCTAGTAAATATAAAAAAACACGCTACTGGTTAGCGTGTTTTTTATTGCCTAGCAAAATCTTACTTTTATATTGTTTATAGCATTATAACTGCCACGCATAACTGACTTTAGTAAAGAAAGTACGTTGGTCTCGCTCAATGCTTTTTAACGAGTCATCCTGATAACCTTTATCTGAATACCCTAAGTAAAATAAGGTTTGTGCGTTAATTTTGTATGAATACACCAGCTGACTACCGTAATCTTTGTTGATTTCGCTAACCTGATAAAAGTAAGCATCCTCATTTCTGTCTATATCTTCAAACTGTAAAATCAGCTTAAGCATAGCGCGCATACTAAACTTATAATAAAGCCTAAAATCAATAAGGTTTGCGGTAAAAACACGTCGCCCTTGGTAATCATCTAAATGGCTATAATTATGCCTAACATCGACCTGCCAATGGTTATTAATATCCCAAACAGCCTGCGATTGTGTGGTTAAAACATCGCCTAGCTGCTCATTAGTGTAATCTATACGGCTTGCATATTCGGCATATAACGATAATCTCAGATCTTTTGACGGTCTAAAAGCCGTATAAAAATAACCAATATTTTGGTTATAAAACTTGCCGTTATAATTTTCATAGCGATTTAACAAACCCAGCTCAAATACAGACTGCTTTTGACCTTGAAAGGTCATGTAACCTTCGTATTCTTCTTCAAGTAACTCGCCATTTTGCGCCCAGGTTTTATCCCAATCGGCGGTGTATGACCAGGTTGTTAGCATGTCATGTTCATCACCATACCAAGTTTGTCCGCCACCAAAGCCTACTTTTTCATAGTCTACCTTTTCTTGATAACCTAAATCGGTCCGGTAATCCTCACCAATATTGTCATAGGTCGCGTAGAGCTTATAATCACGCTTATCGCGTGTCAGCTTTAATGCATACGCCATATCCGACTGAGAGTCTGCTAAATTGTAGTTATCAACTAAAAACGGCGAGTTATTGGTATCAGCATTCGCGATTTGATAATTAAGCGTATCTGACTGATTAAACCAATAGCTTCCATCAACCGATAGCACCGTATTATGGTAGTCACTACTTTCTCTATGTGTAGAAGTGATACCAATAGTGCCTTGTTGGCCAATATCATATTGATAACGTGCCACCGCCGCTTTGGTTTTATCATTTAAGTTAGCAAAGCCCGAGCCTTGGTTACTTGGCAATAAAATATTACTGTTATCGTCATCTGCAAACATCAGCGCATAACTGTGACTGTCGGTTTTACCGGTCAGCTTGGCGCCAATATTTGGCTCAGCTATGGTACGGGTATAAAGGAGTTCAAATAAATTACTTTTAAAATAAGACGCGCCATCTAAGAAAAACGGACGCTTTTCAGCGTAATAAATAGAGTAAGTGGTGTTTACATCCAGTTCTAAAGAATCGGTTTCTACCTGAGAAAAGTCTGGGTTTATTGTGGCATTAATTACCGCATCTTTGGTAACCCCCCAACGAAGATCAAGCCCTACCTCAGTGTCTACATTGCCATTATCCCACGCACCAGGTACTTGTGTTTTTTGATCGTTTCTCAGTGCGGTTAATGTTGGCGTTAATTGCAGGTTTTTACTCGGTGCTAAATTATTAAATCCGCTTATTTTGTCAAACTGACATAAACTACATTTAATATCACGGTCAAAGCCTGTGCTTGATAATTGATACAACACATCACGCTGATAGTTTCGCATTACAGCAAAACCCCAGGTAGATTGATCTTTATTTTGCGCAAATCGCAGCGCTTTAAACGGAATACGCATTTCAACTACGTAACCTTGCTCGTTTATGGTACCGGCACTGTCCCAAATGGCATCCCACGATAAGTCTGACACCCATTCATCGGTATCCGTCATGCGAAGGTCACCTTGAGCGCCCAGTGGGTTTACATAAAACTCATAGCCTGTACGTTCATCGTTAAAGGTATCAATCACCAAACCGACAGTATCATCTTGCCAGAGGGTATCTCTGTCACGAAGCGCCGCACGAATTTTACTCGGGTCGGGGTCATAAGCTACAAACGCCACATATAAATTATGACCATCGTCATAAAGGTATGCATCGGTTTTTACTGGCGGTGTGCCTTTTTCATTCGGCTCATCTTGATAATTTACCGCAACATGTGTTGCTTGTTGCCAATGTGGCTCGTTAAGCACGCCATCTACATCAATATTTTTATTAATGTGCGCGAGTTGATAATTAAGCTTATCGGCAAGTGCATTAGGGCTGAGAGTTAAACCGAGGCTGAAGCTGATAAAACACAGCAATGTTGTTATTTTTATAGGTATAAAGTACTGCATAAACATCCATTTAGGTTTATTTACTTGTTAAAAGTAAACTTTGCTCAGGAGTGTAAATTATACAGGTACATTTGTTAATAGTTGCGCGCTATTATTTGCAATAAAATTAACAAAAAACTAATACACAACAAAATGGAATGATTATGTGTCGAGAAGTTTTAATTTATTAGCCACACCATTCCAACTATCGGCATCTTCCGGGGCGGGTTTAACTTGGGTGATGCGTGGCCATATTTCTGCTAGCTCCGCATTTAATTGGGTAAACTCTTTTTGCGATTCAGGTAATTCATCTTCTTGAAAAATAGCATCAGCGGCACATTCAGGTACGCATAAACCACAGTCAATACAGTCAATAGGGCTAATAGCCAAAAAATTAGGACCTTCAAAAAATGCATCTGCAGGGCATACTGATACGCAATCAGTGTACTTACATTTTATACAGTTTTCGGTGACTACAAACGCCATAATGGTTTAATACCTAATGTTTCACAATAACAGTTGCGGATCATACCCAACCCTTACCAAAACACAATAAATAAGTGCCAAAAGTGGGCAATTTAACGTAACATATGGCGCTTATAAATCAGCGCTTTGTGCACACCCCTTATTGTGAGCGGAATTTAATCCCCGCTATGACACCTAAAGAGATATTAATGATACGTTTAACCGAAATAAAGCTGCCGCTTGACCATGACGAAAATGCCATTGGCCAAGCCATCATCAATAAATTAAATATAAGCCCAGAGCAGCTACACAGCTACAATGTGTTTAAACGCGGTTACGATGCACGTAAAAAAAGCGCCATTTTACTGATTTACACGCTTGATGTTGAAGTGGATAACGAAGCACAACTGTTAACCTCGTTTGAAAAAGACCAACACGTTAAAGTCTCCCCTGACACCAACTACAAATTTGTAGCGCACGCCAATAGCAGTATTAAAGAGCGCCCTGTAGTGATTGGCTTTGGCCCTTGTGGCTTATTTGCCGGTTTAGTGTTGGCACAAATGGGCTTTAACCCAATTATTTTAGAGCGCGGTAAAGAAGTGCGTGAGCGCACCAAAGACACCTTTGGCTTTTGGCGTAAAAAGGCCCTTAATACAGAATCAAACGTACAGTTTGGTGAAGGTGGCGCAGGCACGTTCTCAGACGGTAAGCTCTACAGCCAAGTAAAAGACCCTAAACATTATGGTCGTAAAGTCATTACTGAGTTTGTAGAGGCCGGCGCTCCTGAAGAAATTTTATACGTGAGTAAGCCGCATATTGGTACCTTTAAACTGGTAACCATGATTGAAAAAATGCGTGCACGTATTATTGAACTTGGTGGAGAAATTCGTTTTAGCACGCGCGTTGACGATATCCATTTAGACAACGGCCAAGTGACTGGGCTTACGCTTTCTAATGGTGAACAGCTCGAAACTCGCCATGTGATATTAGCGGTTGGCCACAGTGCCCGCGATACGTTTAAAATGATCCACGATAAAGGCATTTATGTTGAAGCTAAACCCTTTTCAGTGGGCTTTAGAATAGAACATAAGCAATCAATGATTGATGAATGCCGCTTTGGCGATAATGCGGGTAACCCTATTTTAGGCTCTGCAGATTACAAATTAGTACACCATTGTAATAACGGCCGTACTGTATATAGCTTTTGTATGTGCCCTGGCGGCACAGTAGTTGCCGCAACATCTGAAGAAGGCCGAGTCGTCACCAATGGCATGAGCCAATATTCACGTAGTGAACGTAATGCTAACAGCGCTATTGTAGTGGGTATTTCGCCAGAAAAAGACTTCCCTGGGCATCCCCTAGCCGGCATTGATTTACAGCGTAAACTAGAAGAGCAAGCCTATGAACTTGGTGGTAAAAACTACGATGCCCCTGCACAGCTTATTGGCGACTTTTTAAAAGGTAAATCATCGGCTAATTTAGGCGATGTACAGCCTTCGTATACGCCGGGCATAAAACTGACTGATTTGAGCAACGTATTACCTCCTTTTGCGATTGAAGCCTTGCGTGAAGCAATTCCTGCTTTTAACAAGCAAATTCGTGGTTTTTCAACTAATGATGGCTTACTCACTGGGGTAGAAACACGTACTTCATCACCAATAAGTATCAAGCGCGATAAAACCTTCCAAAGTATTAATACTAAAGGGCTTTACCCTGCAGGTGAAGGCGCGGGTTATGCGGGTGGTATTTTATCAGCGGGTATTGATGGTATTAAAGCCGCAGAGGCGGTTGCGTTATCGATGCTAGAAAACGCCTAACTCGATTTAATCGACCTTTATCGAAAAACCTCACAATGTGAGGTTTTTTTGTGCTAAAAATAACCTGTGTTTTCATAAAATAGATAATAACAATGAGTATAAAACGGCTACTTTTAACATTATGTGTTTGTACAATAACTAACTTACACGCAGCGGCTAACAATACAGAGCTTAAAACCATTAGTGACATTCACAGCGCCTATAAAAATAACGCCACCACGGCTGAACAGCTTACCCGCACTTATATCGACAGAATAAACGCGCTCAATCCTAAATATAATGCGGTAATTAGTATTGAGCCCACTGCAATTGAACAAGCCAAACAACTCGATGCACTGTTTAAAGCCGGAAAATGGGCAGGCCCTTTACATGGTATTGCGGTATTACTAAAAGATAACATTGAAACAACAGGTACATTACCCACTACAGCGGGCTCATTAGCACTTAAAAATAACGTTACTAATAACAATGCCTTTGTGGTTAAACAATTACGCCAAGCAGGGGCGATTATTTTAGGCAAAGCGAACTTAAGTGAATGGGCTAATTTTCGCTCATCGTATTCGTCATCTGGCTGGAGTGCCATTGGCGGACAAACCCATAACGCCCATGATGTAACGCGTAATCCGTGTGGTTCAAGCTCGGGCTCTGCTGTCGCGGTTGCTTTAAATTTTGCACCTATTGCGCTGGGCACTGAAACAGACGGCTCAATTACCTGCCCTGCATCTGTTAATGGGGTGTACGCCATAAAACCCAGTATGGGACAAGTTTCACGCGCAGGCGTGGTGCCACTTTCTAGTAGCCAAGATTCGGTAGGCCCCATGGCACATTCTTTAATAGATGCACTCGCAGTATTGTCCGTCATTCAAGGGGAAGACCCTAATGATGTATCAACACTCAACGTAAATAGAAAGCTTGATAGTATAGCGCCTAAGCCGTCACTGAGAATAGGCGCTTTACCTGCCAGTAAGTTTACTGTGGAAACACAAAAACTTTACGCTAAACAGCTACAAGCATTAAAAGACGCAGGTCATACCGTTGTCAATGTTGAAGTAAAAGATGATTTAAGCACACTTTACGTTGATGAATACGCCATCTTGCTTTACGACTTTAAAGCCGAAATTAATCATTATTTAAGCCAAACACCAACGCAAGTAACGGTAAAAAGCTTAGACGATTTAATCGCATTTAATAGCGCAAATAAACAGCAGGAAATGCCCTACTTTGAGCAAGATATTTTACAACAAGCCAACGCGGTTGATTTGAGTAAAAAACAACAATATCAAAAAACCAAGGCGCGTTATCGCGCACTAGCAAACCGCGCTATTAGCAATTTATACCGCAATAATCAGCTCGATATTGTAATTGCCCCCACCGTTTCGCCCGCGTGGAAAACCGATTTAATTAACGGTGATAACTTTAAAGGCAGTAGTAGTTCATTGCCTGCTATTGCAGGAACAACCCATATCACTTTGCCAGTAGGTAAAGTAAGCCACTTACCGGTTGGGTTGTCGGTTATTGCAAATCAAAATGCTGAAGCGGCTGCTTATGCATACGCTGCTATTATCGATAATGTATTAGGCATAAAAAAACCTGAGTAAACTCAGGTTTTTTTAATGGCTTAGCTATCTTACTTTTTAAGTGATAGCTTTTCGCCTTTTAAGCTTTTACGTACATTAGAAATACGCGAACGGTTCTTCGCTCTCGCTTCACCGGTAGCTTGGCCTGATGGCTTATTAGCACGGGTGCGGCGTAAATGCGCTGGCTTTTTACCAATTTTATCAATCAGTACTTCACGATTACTTACTTCGTAACCTTCTAAGTAAACACGTCTAATTTTTTGACCAATTAAGGTTTCAATTTCAAACAACATGTTTTCTTCTTCGCGGCTAACAAACGAAATTGCTTGTCCTTGGTTACCAGCACGGCCTGTACGGCCAATGCGGTGTACGTAATCTTCAGCAAGCCAAGGTAAATCAATATTAATAACGCGTGGTAAACCGTCAATATCAATACCACGTGCTGCAACTTCTGTTGCAACTAGAACGCGTACTTTGCCTTCTTTGAATTCACGTAACGCACGACGACGGTTACCCTGCGATTTATCACCATGACACACTGCCGCTGGGATACCGTCTAGGTTAAGCTCAGTGACTAGCTCATCTGCGGTTTCTTTCATGTTTACAAACACCAGCACTTGCTGCCAGTTTTTCTTACCAATTAGCTCAGAAAGTAACTCTTGCTTACGGCGCTCTTCTACCGGGTAAACCACGTGTTGTACTGTGCTTGCGGTGCTGTTAGTTTGATCAACACGCACAATTTCAGGTTGCTTTAGCACTTTAGAGGCAAATTGTTTAATTGCTGCTGGGAAAGTTGCTGAAAACAATAAGATTTGACGCTCATCAGCACAGCTTTTTATCACGCTTTGCATGTCATTAATAAAGCCCATATCGAGCATACGGTCAGCTTCATCAAGTACTAAGTGTTTTACTTGGGCAAGGCTTAAGTTACCTAAACGAATATGATCAAGTAAACGCCCTGGTGTTGCTACTACAATATCCACACCTTCTTTGAGTGCAATTTCTTGTCCTACGGTATTAACACCACCAAATAAACTCACTACTTTTAGCGAAGTGTACTTAGCAAAGTCTTTAAAGTTATTCGCTATTTGCTCTGCAAGCTCACGCGTAGGTGCAAGGACTAAGGCGCTTGGCGCATTCGTAGTACTGCTATCTGACTCAAATAACTTTTGGATAATAGGGAGTGCAAAGGCAGCGGTTTTACCTGTGCCGGTTTGAGCACTCGCTAAAACGTCTTTACCTTTACGAACAGCCGGAATAGCTGCGCGCTGAATGGGCGTAAGGGTGTGGTAATTAAGTTCGTCTAACGCCTGAATAAGTTCAGGGGCAAAACTAAAAGATTTAAAATTCATTGCTGTATAACCTGCGGCCACATTATCAAGGGTCGCAAATTATACAGTAAAATCGCTTAAACAGTTAGTTTTAAACACCAGAAACCACTAATTTATAAAATGCAGGGTAATTAGCTATTATTAGCTACTGTTTGAGTTAGCTAAATGATTTTAACTCGCAATATTAATCCTCGCTCATTCACTTCTTTATTGCGATTTTATAAATTTACACCGTTGTTTTACATTGTGTTACATAACCATTTGCATTTAAATAAAAAAAGGCAGGTACACTTCCCCGCCCATTTTGTGGGGTGAATATAAATTAAAGGAAATTAATAATGATAAAAAGATGTTTAACTGCTGCGGTATTAGTAAGCGCGTTTGTTTCAATGCCGTCACAAGCAAAAAGTGGCATCAACCCATGGCAACAATGTGGTATTGGCGCGATGGTTTTCCCAGATAATGGCGTTGCTGCAGCAATTTCTAATATTATTTGGGATTTAGGCACAACCGCAGTGTCTTCTAACATCTCTTCAGTAGAAAGTTGTGAAGGCGCTAACGTAAAAACAGCGCAGTTTATTCAACAAACTTTTCCTGTATTAGAACAAGAAATAGCACAGGGTGAAGGCGAATACATCGCTGCAATGCTTAACGTACGTGGTTGTGATGTAACTGCACATCAACAAATTATCACTTCGGTACGTAACGATTACGCAAACGCGCCAATAGACAATGCACAAGCATTTTATGAATTAGTTGAAGGAAAGATCACAGCTAACTTTTCATCTCAATGCGCTGCAATCTAATAATTAAAGGGCTTAACAGCCCTTTTTTTGGTTAAACAATGAAACCTCTATTTTATTTAATTAGTGCTTTTTTATTCATCTCTTTCTCAAGCTCTGCCACGCAATCTATCTCTGTTTTAGCCAAACACCCAATATGGTTGAAATTAGGGCATTACAAAAACCAACCGGCCACTATCAGTTATATTACTAACGCATCATTTTTTATTGCAGATAACGGACCTGCTGATCCAGTTGCCGAATTAAAAGCAACAATTCACGCTTTTAATAACCAGCCCTCAATGCCATGTCGCTACCCTGCTCGTTACCAATGGCTCAAAGAGCAAGGTTTAACCTTTTCAATGCCAGCTGCAAAGTGCCCAAAATTACAGCAATGGCGAGAGCAACAAGCAATTCACTCTGTTAGTTTAGTATTTGCTTCTGGTTATATGAGTAACCCCGCATCGTTATATGGTCATTTATTACTTAAACTTAATCGCTCGACCGAATCAAAAAACAAATTATTAGATTACAGTATTAACTATGGCGCACACGTTCCAGATAATGAAAACGGCTTGGTGTATATTCTCAAGGGCTTGTTTGGTGGTTATAAAGCCGGTTTTTAAGATCAATTGTTTTATCGCCACCAGCACAACTATGGTGAAATAGAATTAAGAGATTTATGGGAATATACCCTCAATCTAAACGAGCGCGATGTGGTTTTTATTGCTAATCACTTATGGGAAATTTTAGGCACTGAATTTGATTATTACTTTGCCGATGAAAAGTGTGCATTTCATCTTGCGCAAATTATTGAACTTGTTATTGGCGATCAACTAACCAGCGAAGGCGCTCCTTGGGTAATACCAGCCACTATTTTTTCAAGATTAAACACGGCCACTTACCAAGGCCAATCGGCGGTTAAAAATATCACATTTACCCCCTCGCGCGACACTGTATTTGCCAAGCACGTTCAAACTTTAAGTGAAAAAGAGCTCAGCTTTGCTAAACAAATCTTTGCTGAATCAGCAGTACTTAAAAGCAAATCTTTTTTAGCTTTGCCAGTACAGTCTCAAAAAGCCATTATTGGGGCTTTATTTGAACTCGTACAAGTAAAACAAATTCAAAAGCAAACCCCAGTAAAAATAAGTGAGTTAAAAAATGCGCTAATCAAAGCGCTTAAAGCTACCAATGGGCGAAAACAAAGTTAAATTTCAATTTACCCAGCAGCCACCACATAAAGGCCAAAAGCCCTCTAACAGCTCAATTTCTGCGGTGCACACGGCTGAGCAAACACAGTACACTTTGGGTTTTAGGTTGAGTTATTTTGATACCCTTGCCTCTGATATTGCCCGCATTCCTTTTTCTAATTTAGAAATGTTAGATACCGAGCTGATGTTTACAAATGGCGAAACTTACATAAACAAAGTTCATTTATTAGATTTAGAGTCATTCAATCCAAACCAATTATCTTGGGCTAATGAATCTAAGTGGTCGTGGAAAATTAATGTTGGATTCGACAGACAACCAGCACTGTGCAGAACCTGTAAACGTAGCTTTGTTATGGGGGGAGCCGGACAAGCTTGGCAATTTAGCAACAACACCTTAGCCTATAGCTTAATTAATGGTTATTTAGGTGATTTAGCTAAAAACAGCCACTTTTATGATTCGTCGGTAGAAGTGGGGATTATTACTGGTACTGACTCAAGTATTAAACTTAAAGCATCTTACGAAAAGTCATTCTTAAATGCCAAAAACCCTGCGCAAATCAAACTAGAACTGGTAGTGCCTATAAGCCAAGATATTGATATTAGATTAGCGGTCACTCGCGCTAATTCAGCTATGTGGCAGCTTAAACTCAACTACTATTGGCAATAATATAAAAAGCAGCCTCTGTGTTTACAGTAGGCTGCTTTGAAAATTTAGTATTTAATAAATAGTCCAACAGTTTAAGATAAAATCAAAACCTTACTAATATCCACACACTGCGCTCGACTACCGACAAAATCTTGCTCATTAAGCTGATTAATTAGGGTTTCACCTTGTTGCTGTTGCTCATCGCTAAGCGGCACATAAGGCATTCTAAACACTGGGTTAACCGCACCTGTCATCATCATCGCGGTGTTAATGGCAATTGGGTTTGGCTCGCAAAACAGCCAGTTCATTAATGGTTGTAATGAATTATTAAGCGCATCATTTTTGCTATCCATTAATTGACGGAACAAACCCGGGATCAGGTTAGACGTAACTGAAATAACGCCATGTGCTTTATGAGTATGGCGTGCATCGTGTGCTTCGTCATCATTACCAGACCAACACGCAATACCTTGTTGTTCATAGTGCGCTATTCGCTTATTGCCACCACATTCTTTAACACCAATAAAATGCTCATGCTGTGCCAGTGGTTCAATAATATCTGGGGTGAGGTCTTGCCCTGTGCGCCCTGCTACGTTGTAAATAAACGCCGGACCAATATCAAGCACACGTTTAAAGTGCTCTTTAACACCGGCAATTGATGTGCGCCCGTAGTAAGGGTTAATTTGCAATGAGGCATGCATGCCGCTTGCAAAACCATATTTTGTTGCTTTAATTGCTTCGCGCGTATTATTACTACCGGTGTTACCTACAATAAGTAATTTATCACCAAATTTATTAGCACTGTGCGCAATTAGCATTAAGTGCTCTTCCCAGTTCATTAACTGGCCTTCACCGGTGGTGCCACCAACGACAATACCGTCAACACCCGCTGCAATTTGTATTTCAACGAGTTCATCATACTTTGCAAGATCGATTTCACCATTGGTTAAGTAAGGTGTTTTAATTGCAGTAATAAGGCTTGCTTGTTTAATTTGTTCTAGGGTGCGCATAAAAAAATCATTGTTATTAATACTTGCCCTATTTGTACCATATTTACCGCGCTATTTGCAGTGATAGCCAGTATTTAATTATAAAATGGCTTGTGTTATTGAGTTTGATGATACAAAATATATGACTGTATAAATAAACAGTATTTTGTTTTTTACTATTAAGCGAGCCACTATGCGTTTATCTGACTATTTAAGCACTCACTTTTATCACACTGATGAGTTATGCCAAGCACTCAACATAGACACTGAAACTCTTGATAATTGGCAAGCACAGAGCATTTTCCCTAAACCCAGTTATTGCATTAAAAATCAGATGAGCTGCAGCTCTTATTCAGGGTTGTATGAATGTGAAGAATACGACGATTATTATCCCCTAGGTTGTGTAAATTGGGGGCAAGGATTAGTTAAGCAAAAAATTGAATCATCTAACCAGGCGTTTAATTTGTTTGCTCAGCACTATACCCAATGTTTGGCAAAGCTTGCACAGCAAGGCTTTATATTTAACGAAGAATTGTTTGGCTGTGAAATAGAAGAACATTTACAGCAAGTATGGCAACAATTTTTATGCAGCAAATATGGCGTGCTCACCCAAAATGGCTTAATCGATGAAATTGTGGCTGTGGATATTGGCAGATTATTAGTAGACGATATAACCGAACTGCGCAGCAAAGCCAGTTTAGATAAGGATGAACGCATCCGCATTCACCCTGCTATGAAGCTTCTAAATAAAGCCCTTAGCCATGGCGCCGATCACGAAAAGCAACTCACATTACGTAGCCGCTATATTGATGCCCTTATTTTAAAATACGACTTATCGATTAAGTAAAGGGTCGTGTTTGGCTGAGGAGTTTAGCTATGTATGGATTGTTGGTTTTATTAAACAATGCCAACACTGTGCTTTGCGGCTTATTTTTAGTGCAACGAGACAAACAGTCCGACAACTACGCCTTGTTAATTGCAGATTTACGATTTAGATATGATTTCATTAACCGCATGAGATACATCATCTTTTATTACTGACTCTTCAATAATTGGTATTACCCATGAGGCACCAAGCATTTCTAAAGAAAAACGCCAATCTTTCCATAACTTTCCTTCAATGGTATCAAGACTATCAAGTCCAAATCTTGAAGATGCCCCCCACTGAGCAATTGAAGGCAGCTTAGGATCAGCACTTTGAGCTCCAAAAATAAATGGACGCTCCATATCGTCTGGCATGATTGCAAAGTAATACTCTACTTTTTCAGTCTTATTTAGAAATCTCGAGATAATTATCATTTTTTACTAGGCTAATAGCGCTCAAATATTGAATAAAGCGACATCAATTAATCCGTCTTTGTTTGAGCTTATTGCCTTATTAATCATTTTTACCAATAGCCATTAAAACAGGCATATTTCCTTTTGAACTATTCATTATAAAAGGACTATTCACTTTAATGCTTACAAAGCCACTTGCCGCAAATGCTTGTTTAACTCTTTTCTCTGACAACCCCATACCCGATGAATCATCCTCAGAAAGCCAATCCCATTGAACAAACAGACCGTCTTTTTTTAATAAAGATTTTAATAAACTTAATGTCATTTCATAATCAGGCAGAAAACCGCAAACAGACGATGCGACTATTAGATCAAATTTATTTTCTAGCTCAGGAGAGTTTTTAACCAATTCACTAGATAGGTAATCACAAATAGACGTTACATTATTTAGTGCCTTTTTATCCAATAGCTTTATCATTTCAGAAGATGGATCTATCGCTACGATACTTTCAACCGATGGACTCATTAGCTGAGTCAAGGCGCCTGTACCACAGCCAAAATCTAGAACGGTTAGACCATTAATATTAATGCTATCTAAGAGCTCTGAAAATGCATTTTTTGCATACTGTTCAACACTAGGATCTACATCCCAGTTTTCAGCATACTCATCCCATTCGTTACTCAATATTCTCTCCAAAAGTAAATATTTCGACTAAACGCCTAACGCTGAGTTAAGCGCAAAATAAAGTCAGCCTAAACTAACAGATCTCGAGCCAATTATACCTTTAATGTTTAAGTGCTTGGCTAATTACCTTGTATTAGGCAATTTTCTGGCTCAATCAGAGCTCTTTTTACTTTTCCAGTTTTTCTATCAATTGGAAAAGCAACAACGCAATCTCCTTTTTCTTTAAGCCTATATGCGGGAAACTCGTCATATAAGTAATAGCCATCTGGCTCACCTAGGAGCTTTTTAATACTAGAACGATTTTGCTTTTGTACATCATATTTAGCTAAAAAGTCGTTTAACATTGCCCTTCGATTCGATATGTTATTTTGCCACATAGCCTGATTGAATGATATTTCAATTAAACTGGAATCCTTTGTTGGTTCAGAGCATGCAAAGAGAACCAAAGAAAAAGCTATTAAGATGTATTTCATTTTTTAATCACTTTTAATTTTCCAGCGTTCAACGCATCATTACACATTTTGGATAATTTAGTATTATCTGAGTTTGAAATACCAATCCTCAGACCGACACTATTATTATGAAGATCCATAGTCTTCTCTTCAGCTATATTTAAAGGGCTACTTTCATGAGCATTAGTGAATTCTAAAGCATTCTTATAACCGATATCTCGTGATAGAGTCGCTGACCAAAAGCAATGCCTAAAGGCATCACTTTTATCATTTCGTCCATTATGCCCAAAACGCTTAGTAGTCTATGAGTACGCTATATCACGGGACTTCATAATCGCAGTTACATGATGAGGATGTGTTTTGATATAAGACTTCTCATCATCAGTAAGATGGTCGTATTTATCATAGAGTGAACTTGCCATTTTTAATTCCTTTTAGTTGATTACAATAGAGTCAAAAAACTCAACAATCTAATCTAGCTAAATTGTCGTTTTATAAACCGTCAAATGTCCATACATTCCTTTTGTATTTATATTAACCATCAAAAAATATTTGTAAACAACTAGTTATCTCCTAACCTGTTTATGACTATGCAAAATTACACTAAAAAGGGTGTGTTCAGTAATATCAGACAAACCACTGCTACCAATGCAAACAGTATTTCTTATTAAAGATGGCTATTATGAAATCGCCTTTATAAACGGCTTTGAGTTTAAGAGAGCAGCTGAAAAGGGTGATATTTGAAGGGGGTATTTGGAGATGATATTTCAAAAAAAGAGCTGTAAGTTACAGCTCCTGTTTTGCTATTAGCCTAGTGACAGTTAACCAATGGTTTTATATACATCAATATTGGTAGAGGTAATAAGTTCACCTACTGCATCACCAAACGATTTAAAGTGTGGTGCGTTTTTATGGGCTTCAAAATGCTCATTAGACGCCCATTGCTCACTCACTAAATAGCTAGTTTGCTCAGCATCGTTTTTAACTGATAGTTCGTAACGCAGGCAGCCTACTTCTTGGCGCGAGGACTGTTGTAAGTTTTCGAGCTCGGTCAATAGACGCTCTGCATCGCTATTTTCACTCGATAGTGTAGCAATTACCGTTAACATGGGTGTTCCTTGTTTCAAAAATAAAGGTGCAGCTCAACTGCACCTGTTTTAGTTCTGGCTTATTGGTTATTGATCCCACTGTGGTGCAAAGTCAGGCGTTGCTTGGCGGTCGTTGCAATCAAGGCCATCAATTCGCGCTATATCTTCATCATCAAGTTTTACCTTGTCGTTAAAGTTATCTTCTAAGTTTTTACGCTTGGTCGATGATGGAATTGTGGTCATGCCGTTCGCATTTTCCCATGCAATAACCACTTGCGCTGGCGTTGCATCGTGTTTATTAGCAATATCTAAAATGGTTTGATCGTTTAACACTTTACCAACCACAAACGGCATATAGGCTGTTACATGTATGTCATGTTGAGCACAAAAGGCGCGCAGTTTGGTATTGGTTAAATAGGGATGCACTTCTACTTGGTTAGTAAATATTTCACGCGAGTCTAACGTTTGCATCGCTTCTTTTAAGTTCGCAATAGTGAAGTTTGATACACCTATATGTTTGGTTAACCCTAACTTTTTAGCTTTTAGTAGCTCAGTCAGGTATTCGCTCATAGGCTCATTGTTTGATGGTGCAGGCCAGTGAACTAGCAATAAATCAACCGAGTCAACTTGTAACTTTTCTAATGATTTTTCTACACTTGCGATAAAGTCGTTTTTATTGAGTTTATTGTTCCATACTTTGGTAGTAATAAATAACTCATCTCTGGGAATATTACTGTCTTTAATGGCTTGGCCAACTTGCTCTTCGTTACCATAAATTTGCGCGGTATCAATATGACGAAATCCTACTTCTAACGCCATTTTTACAGATTCATAAGCAGTTTTACCTTCTAAACGAAAAGTACCCATACCTAAGTCTGGCATTTCAATTACACGTTGTGTCATAGCTTTATCCTTATTAAATAATTGGTTTAAAATTCAAACGTCGCGTTTACTAAATACACCGATTACTTTTTGATTTAAAATTTTGACCTCATGAAAATACTGAGGTCATTCATTTTTATTTCAAGACTAACCTACATAAGTTTCGCTTTATTTAGCCTGAACATTTTGTTTATCTAGCCTGCCACTGTACCGGGTGACTATTAAAGCCAGCAATGAAACAACGGCGCCAATCCATGCGGTATCTTTTAGTTCCATGTGCTCTACTACAAGGCCCCCCGTAATAGAACCCAATGCTATGCCAATATTAAATGCTGCTATATTTAATCCAGATGCAACATCGACTGCGTTAGGAGTATGTTGCTGAGCTTGCTTAACAACATAAAGCTGCAAACCAGGTACATTACCAAATGCAAATGCCCCCCAAACTAATATGGTTAATACGGCAGCAACCTTTGACTCCATGGTAAAAGTAAATATCAGTAGAATTACAGTAAGTGCACTAAAAATAATGCTCAGCGCACTGATCGGGCCTCGCTTGTCAGCTAATTTTCCACCCCATATATTACCAACAGCCACTGAGACACCATATACCAGCATAATTATGCCAATTGTTGAAGATGCAAATCCAGTCTGCTGCTCTAAAATGGGGGCCAAGTAAGTAAACGCAGTAAACGTGCCGCCATAGCCTAAAATTGTCATTAAATACACAAGCAGTAATCTAGGTTTAGTAACAACTTGAAGTTGCTCTTTAAAGGTTGCCGGTACTGATTGCTTTAAATTTTTAGGTACTAATACAGCACTTCCAATTAAAGCGATAATACCAAGTGATGACACCACTAAAAATGTAGCGCGCCAACCAAAGTGCTGCCCTATCCAAGTACCTAATGGCACACCCGTTACTAGCGCTACCGTAAGGCCGGTAAACATAATTGCAATGGCGCTAGCCTCTTTATCTTTACTTACTAAGCTTGTCGCTATCATTGAGCCAATAGAGAAAAATACACCGTGAGCAAGTCCAGTTAAAATGCGTGCTATTATTAACGTTTCGTAGCTAGGGGCTTGCCAAGCTAATAAGTTACCTATAACAAATAAGCCCATAAGACTTATAAGTACCACTTTTCGGTTCCAGCGACCCGTTAATGCAGTGAGAACCGGTGCGCCAATAGCTACACCAACCGCATATAAGCTCACTAGTAAGCCTGCTGATGGTAAGCTCACACCTAAATCGTTTGCAATAGTTGGCACTAAACCCACTATAACAAACTCTGTTGTTCCAATTGCAAATGCGCTTAAGGTAAGCGCCCATAAAGCCAATGGCATAGTTACATCCTCATTTTTAAAATAGATGTACAGTGTGAGTAAAAATGCCTTTGCAATAAATGGCATAAATGGCAAAATACTTTTGTTTATTTTGCAAATATAAATGAGTGAATTTATGCCTGTTCAAGCTAAAACTGAAGATCTAGAAATGTTTATTACCATTGTTGATTGTGGCAGTTTTTCCGGTGCGGCTAGTTTACTTGATTTAAATGTAGCTAAGGTTTCAAGAGCACTATCTCGTCTTGAAAGCAGGCTAAACTGCACATTACTAAATAGAACAACACGCCGCTTAGAACTTACCGAGGAAGGGCATATATACATAGAATATGCGCGAAAGGCTTTAAACACGCTGCTTTGCGCCGAAGAAACAATTAACCTACTTAAGCAAGCTCCAAAAGGGCATTTGCGTATAGATGCAGCAAGCCCATTTGTTTTACATCAACTAGCACCTCTAGTTAATGAGTTTAAAAAGCAGTACCCACAAATCACCCTCGATATTACCTCACATGACAATATTATTGATTTACTTGAGCGCAAAACAGATTTAGCTATCCGCATTGGTGACTTAAAAGATTCAAACCTTCATGCGCGTAAATTAGGCCAAAGTAAATTGAAATTGGTCGCAAGCGCAGGTTATTTAAATAATGCGCCACCGTTACAGCAGGTTTCAGATCTTAAAAACCATAATCTAATTGGCTTCAGTGAGCCCAACAAACTCAATCAATGGCCTTTAAAACATGAGTTATCACTGCACTTTGATTTAAGAGCTAGCAGCGGCGAAACCATTAGGCATTTATGTATTGCTGATCAAGGTATAGCACTACTCTCACAATTTATGATTGCCGAAGATTTGGCTTCTAAACGATTAGTAGAGGTGTTACCCAAGAGTATAAAAACCCCTAATAACCGAGAGTCTATTTATGGCGTTTATTATAAAAATGGGGCGGTTTCTTCACGTATTGTTGCTTTTTTAGATTTTATACAACCGCGATTGAGTTTATAAATCGCTTTTTAAATCAGTTTAAAGCCACTTAATGAAATAAAATATAATAATGACGGTTTTAAGATCAGTATCAGTATATACATTGAAGTTGCATTATTTAGATGAGGTAGTATGGATTCTTTAACACAAGTTGCGTTAGGTAGCGCTGTAGGGTACGCAGTATTAGGTAACAAAGTGGGCCGCAAAGCGGTGTTATGGGGCGCTATTTTGGGCACTTTACCCGATTTAGATGTGTTTTTACCCTATGGCGGCAGTGTTGAAGCATTTACTTATCACCGTGGCTTTAGCCATTCATTTTTTGTGCACTTGTTAATTAGCCCTTTGATTGTTTGGCTAATTTTAAAAATACACACTGGCATGCAAGCGTATAAAACACGTTGGTTTTGGTTAGTGTTTTTGTGTTTATCAACCCATGCACTATTGGATGCACTTACTGTGTACGGTACGCAATTAATGTGGCCACTTACAGAGCATCCGTTTGCAATTTCAAATATGTTTATTATTGATCCCCTCTACACGTTACCGCTATTAGTAGGGGTTATAGGCACTTTAATACCAAAAATAACCGCCCCAACCGCCTACAAAATTAACGCAATTACGCTCACAGTAAGTACTCTCTATTTATGTTGTTCGCTTATTCTTAAAGTTGTTATTGACGATAAAGTCAACACTGCGCTGCAAAACAGAGACATCACAGTCAATGAATACATTAGCACTCCAGCACCGTTTACTACTTTACTTTGGCGGGTGGTTGTGATGTCGGATGGGAAATATTATGAAGGCTATGCATCGGTGTTTGATACACCCAACGAGGTTACCTTAAATGCATACCAAACAACCCCTTCTTTACTAAACGAGATTAAAAATGAATGGGGTGTTAAACGCTTGCAGTGGTTTACAAAAGGGTTTTATTCCGTTCGCGAGCAGCAAGACAAAGTTATTCTCTCTGATTTACGCATGGGCATGGAGTGTGCTTATGTGTTTAATTTTGTTGTCGGTCAGAAAGATGGCTCAGCAATCAGTGTCGGTAATTTTGAAAAAATAAGTCAAAGACCCAACTTAAACAACCTACCTAAAATATGGGATAGAATTTGGCACCCCGATAGCTTATTGGCATCGCCATTAGCAAAAAATAATTGTGTAGAGCAATAATACCAACTATAACTGCCATCTTTTGAGTAAACTCAACTCAATACCTTGTTGAGTTTACCTCTATTTAGTTAGGGGTTATCGTATAATTGGGTTCTGTTTTTTCCGCGCTCTTTGGCTTCATATACCGCATTATCGGCTTGGGCAAATAAATCAGTAAACGTCGTTTTCGCAGTACTCAAACTTGCCCCAATACTGGCGGTTACTGGGCGATTACCTACTTTAATTTCAGCAATTAATAAATGCAGCCTTTGGCAAAATGACAAAGTATCTGCTTTATTTGTATCTGGCACCATAATTAAAAACTCTTCACCGCCGTAACGAGAAATAAGGTCGGTTTGTCGACCAAAATGTTTAAGACGTTGCCCCAACTCTTTTAAAACTCGATCCCCTTCTAAATGCCCAAAGGTATCATTAACGACTTTAAAATTATCAATATCGATAATTAATAATGCAACCGACTGCTTTGATCGCATAGCCTGTTCGAGTAACAGCACGCTGCGGCAATTCATCTCTCTTCTATTTAATAAATTGGTTAACTCATCGGTAGACGCTAAAGATTGTAAGCGTTCAGTTTGCGCTTCTAACTTTTCCCGTGTTTTAATCAGCTCGTCGTAAAGCTTATCTCGCTGAGTCGCGTTAAAAAAGCTCCAGTATATATAGCCCTTTTCATCAAGCTGAGCATTAACGGTAACGGCCATACGCTCGCCTTGGGCGCTGAGCATAATTAACTGCATTTCTTGACACGCTTTTTCATGCAGTAAGGTAGGAAGCACATAACTTTGTAAAAATATTTTTGATGATTTAGTTATAATTTTATCAACCGACTTGCCAATAAGCTCATTACAATTCCACTGTAATTCCTTTTGAAAATAAGTATTTGCATAAACAATAATGTTATCTGCATTTGTCACTAATGCACCATTTAAAAAGTGATCTGCGGAATAATCAGCAAGCTTTTCATCTACTTTATCAAGTGACATGTGGCTAACTCACAAAATCAAAAATTAAACGGCTGACTGTTTCTGGGTGCGTCATATGAATACAGTGGCCATGCGCACTAATAACCTTAAGTGTTGCATTTGAAATTTCATTCGCTACAAACTCCCCAACAGAAGGCGCGGCTAAAGCATCATTTTCACTTTGTAAAATTAAAGTAGGCTGTTTTATATGTTCAAGTATAAAACGGTAGTCGGATAAAAACGTGGCTTCTGCAAAGGTTTTTGCAATAAGGGGATCGGTTGAGCAAAAACTTCCCGATAGTTCCGCTATAAATTCATCTGGATGAGAGTTGCCCATTACTAGAGGCGCTAAATAATTTGCCCAACCAATGTAATTTTTATCCATTAGGTTTAGTAATTCGTGAAGGTCTTGTTTTTCAAATCCACCAAAATAATCAGGGGGTAAATTTAAAAAGCACGGTGAGGGGCACACCATAACCAGCTTAGAAAATAGCTCTGGTTGCTCAATGGCAGCAAGTGCGCCAATGGTGCCACTAACCGAGTGGCCTATAAATGTAATATCGGTAAGTTCAAGTGCGGCACATATTTCTAGTACGTCTTTGGCATACCCATCAAGGGTTGAGTAGCGCTGTTTATTATATTTAGACACATCAGAGTTACCTGAGCCTACATAATCAAACAGCACTAAAGTAAAATGTTGTTCAAGGGCAGGAATAATAAATCGCCACATGTTTTGGTCGCAACCAAATCCGTGAGCCAACACCAAGGTTTTATCACCCTTGCCAATTATTTTGACGTTGTTTCTGCTGAGTATTTCATTTAAATGTTGCATGCTGAATTATCCCTTTCTTATTTCAACTTATTAATGGTAGTTCAACTACGAGCCGAAACTACTATTTTAACACTAAATGTAGTTTAACTTATTATAAAGCTTTAAACATCAATTAGTTAGTTGAAAAATAATCAAGGGGCAAAGTACATACTATTTTATTGAATAAGTGTAATTAATTATTTCGCTTATCTATAAAAACAATGCCTTTTTAACATTAAATTACAATCGTATAGCCAGTGTTAGCATAATGACTAATTAATATGCCTAATACAAACAGTTAGTTTTGGTGCTCATACTGTCCGCGATATACTTCAAATACTTTTAGCACGGTGTGTTGTTCTTTTGAAAGAGAGTCAAACCAGTCATCAAATAACTCATCATCTTCTTGTTCGCTTAATGCTAAATAATGAGCAAGCAATTCAATGATATCGTTATGAGAACATGCGAGTGAGTCAACTTGTTTTGCCAATACACTATGATCGCGCTCCCTTAGAGTGTCCATAACTCCTTGGTCGATTTGGTCCTGTTTTGTTTGAGCGTCACTCATAAACTACCTCTATTCTACGTGTTTAAATTTTTATTATTTTTTTTGCTGAAACTAGTTATAGCAGCCTAAATACTAATAGCCAGTACTTTTGATCTAAGTGCTTATTTTTTGACTAGATTGTGCAAATACGCAGCAATTACGGTGCATTAAAGACTATTTAACCAAAGTTCAAACTATTTAAAATGATTTGCAAAGAGAAATTAAATGCGCTAAATTAAATGATATACTATCACATAACATTAAAGGCGTTTAATGAAACCAAATATTCACCCTGATTACCATGTGGTTGCTTTTCATGATACTGCAGCCGATTCATATTTCATTATAGGTTCAACCATC
This sequence comes from Pseudoalteromonas sp. DSM 26666, assembly GCF_900116475.1. Lineage (NCBI taxonomy): Bacteria > Pseudomonadati > Pseudomonadota > Gammaproteobacteria > Alteromonadales > Pseudoalteromonadaceae > Pseudoalteromonas > Pseudoalteromonas sp. DSM 26666. Next base: position 94,081 of record NZ_FPAR01000002.1, read on the forward strand.
AAAACCGACCGCACTATCGAAATAGACGGTAATACATATCCCTATGTGCCTATTGATGTTTCATCTGACTCACACCCATTTTATACAGGCAAACAAAAAACGCTCGCATCCGATGGTCGCGTTGCGCAATTTAATCGTCGTTTTAAAAACTTATCTTCGGCTAAAAAGGAAAGCAAATGAAAGTATTAAGTTCATTAAAAAGCGCAAAGCAACGACCTGGTTGTCAAATTGTAAAGCGTAAAGGGCGCGTGTTCGTGATATGTAAAGATAACCCAAGATTTAAGGCCGTACAGGGTATGAAGAAAAAATAGTGGGATAAAATAATAATGCCGAGTTTATTACTCGGCATTATTGTTAAAGGGTATTTACTTTACTTCAACAGAAAACTCAGGCACTGCCTGAATAACCTTTTTCACGGTACATGTATTTACAGCAGCAATAAGTGCTTTTTTATATTTATCGGGGAAACCTTCAGGCAACCCAATTTCAATAGAAAAACGTTTTTTACCGTTTTCATCTACATTCTCGTTATTTTGTGTCAGCGTCATGCCGTCGGTTGAGATCTCTCTTTGCTGACAAAATTTACGCGCATAAAAACCAGCGCACAAAACCATGCTTACTAAAAAATAGTCAAACGGTTCTGGGTGCTCTGCCCCACCACCGGCATTGATGCTTTGATCGCTTATTACTTCATGCTCACCAAACTTAGCACTCAACTTTTGACCGTCTAACATTGAAACTGAAATTTCCATTGCTAATCCTTATTTTCCAAACAGTAATTCAAAAAAGCCTGGAGGCTCATGTAATTTATGATATTTTTTGCGTAAATTATCGATAGCTTTAAGTGGTTTTTTTGCAGCTTCGAGTCCCTGCTCATTCGCTACTTTTTTTGCCAACTGGGCTTGAACCAGTACTTTATCGAGCCCTTGCACCGACTTCTCAGCTTCTTTATAAAATTTGGCTTTCTTACCTTGCTCTATCAATCCAATAAATTGATCGATAGCACCATTAAATTCTTCAAGTTGGGTTGCTTCAACACTTTGTTTATAAGCCAGCCCAATATTTTTCATGGTCTTTTCTAAATCACTTACGTCATTAGCGGCAACTGTTTGACTAAAGAGTAATACTATTAACAATAAAACTGCTTTCATTCATAAATCCTAAAAAAATTAATTGCTGCATACATGCTAAACTTACTGGGGTATTATATAGCATAACGCTTAGATGTCACCACGGAGCTAGTTAGCAAGGTAAAAATCGAGCTTTATAAAATATATAGAGAAACATATGCCTTTGTTTAAATTACACCGCCTGATAACTTTTTCCTGCCTGCTATTCAGTAGTTACAGTATTAATGCCTTAGAGATCATATTCATCAATCCTGGCTTTTCAAATTCAACTGAAGCTAATAGCAATAAAACCGGTGATTTTTGGTTTCATGTTTCTAAAATTATGCAAAATGCTGCCACAGATTTAGATGTGACATTAACTATAAAATACGCCAATCGAAATCATATTTTAATGAAAGAGCTGATCCAGCAGGCCATTAACGATAAACCTGATTACCTGTTATTGGTAAACGAAAAAAATGTCACCAGCCAATACCTATCTAAAATAGACAGTAACAAGGTTCCCATTTATTTTTTATTAAATCGTCCTTCCCCTGCGTCTCTCGAGCAATTGCAAAAAAATGGCGTCAATGTGGTCGGCAGTATTACCCCAAATAATCGTGTTGCAGGTAAATCATTGATGCAGCAGCTTTATAAAAAGTTTACCAATAAAACAAAAACGCCAGCTCATACATTAGCTTTACTAGGGGACTACACAACCCCTGCTTCCACTTTACGTACCCAAGGGTTAATGGATTTTTTAGTGCAAACATCCAAAGTAACCTTAACCGCTAAAGAGGTTGCGAATTGGTCTGAACAAGAAGGCTATATAAAAACCATGGCCTATATGCAACTTGCGCCTGAAATTAACATTATTTGGTGCGCTAATGATGCCATTGCGTTTGGTGCTAAAAGAGCATTAACGCAACTAAACAAACAATCGCAGGTTATTGTGGGAGGGATTAACTGGGATTCTGCGCCTAATAACGCATACGCGCTTGATATATCGATAGGGGGTCATGTTTTATTAGGGGCTCATGCAATTATAAACTTATTTGATAACCATACTGATTTAAAGCGTTGGCCACTTTTTCACAGCACTGATGATATTTTTCAGCCACTCAACAATACAAATAAGCCTTTATATAATACAATTAATGCAAATAACTTAGCCGAAATAGACTTTTCGCAGTTTAGTAAAACACGCCCTGACAAAGTTGAATTTACTATAGAGAACTTACTACTCGCACTTGAATAATGTAACTGTAAAGCCCCTTTACAGTTACATTGATTACTTTAAACGTCGTTATTTATGCCCTATTAGATAACCAGAGTGTTTGATACGGTGCTAATTGCATAATTTTAAGCTCTTCATCCAGCACTGTTTTAGAGAGCAGCTCATACCATTGCTGTGTATTTATTAAGTTCAAATCGGCCAAGGTTAAGCTTTGTGGCTGACTGCTGATATTATAAATACAAAAAATACTTTGCTGGCGGTCAATGCTTTGTCGCCAAAAACCAAATAACCCCTCTCCTAAATGCAAAGTGAACTGTGTTGCATTAGGATGAAATGCCGCTTGCCTTTTACGCACTGCTAATAACTGTTTTACTCCGTTGAATACTTGATGATGATGACTATATTTTTCTGCAATTGCCGCTAATAATTTAGATTCTTGCCAGCGATGACGGTTAATGGCGCGATTGTGCTGCGAATTATCAAAGCGTTCATAGTCATTAGTGGTGCCAAGTAAACTATGTATATACAGCCCTGGGATCCCTTCCATTGCAAACATAATGGCGTGAGCACATAAAAAGCGCTCAAGGCCAAATTTATCCGCGCCATTATGCGTCCCTTGTAAGGCATCAAATAATGCAATATTTAGCTCATACGGGGTATGTGTGCCATCGTGACTAGTACGCATTGAAACACGCCCACCAAACTGCATGGTGGTACTGACTAATGAAGCAACCTCACAGGGTTGCAGCAAGCCTTCAATTGGCCTTAAACCAATGCCATCGTGTGAAGCAATAAAGTTAAAATACGCAGTGCCGTTTTGTGCTGGCGGCATACTCATCATCCAATGCTTAAGCGCCGTACTATCGCCACTGAGTAAGGTATGCAATAACAGCGGCGGCAAGGCAAAGTTGTAAATTGCATGGGCTTCGTTGGCATTACCAAAGTAAGACAAATTTTCCTGATTGGGAATATTAGTCTCGGTAATGATCACCACGCTTGGCTCGGCATGCTCAATCAGCGTTCGTAATAAACGCACTACTTCGTGGGTTTGTGGTAAGTTTATACAACTGGTATTGAGTTGTTTCCATAAAAAGGCCACAGCATCAAGGCGAAATAAGCGAATACCGTTGTCTAGATAATGACGAATAATGCCGACAAACTCTTTTAACACCTCGGGGTTTTCAAAATCAAAATCCACTTGATCATGACTAAATGTGCACCATACATGTTTTTCACCACTGGTTGTTGTTACCGTATTTAATAGTGGCGACGTACGAGGACGAACAACTTGGCTTAAATCGTCAGTTAAACTGGCTGTTTTAAAGTAATCTTTTCCGGGGTGTGTGTCGGTTAAAAAGTTTTCAAACCAAATACTTCGACTAGAGCAATGATTAATGACTAAATCCGCCATCAGTTTTACATCTTTTGCAATCGCGTTAATGTCTTGCCAGTCCCCCAGCGCTTCATTAACGTGTGCATAGTTCATTACCGCAAATCCTTCATCTGAGCTATACGGATAAAAGGGTAAAATGTGCAGTGCATTAAGCTGATGATCGCACTGCTCTTTTATAAAGCGATGCAAGGTTTTTAAAGGCGCCTCTAAAGGGGTGCCTACGGCTAAATCACTGTCTTCATGGTTTATTATCGAATCGCCATAGGCAATTAGCACAACATCTTGCTCATCCCAGCGGTTAGTGTGTGGCGTGGGATCGCGAAGTGGGTTATCACCTAAAATTAAGGTGATCAATTCTTCAGTCAATTCGCTTATTGCTATCGGTAATTCAACATCTTGATAAATAGCATGTAAATGTTGTTCAACTCGTTGAAAAAACTGTTCTTTAACTATATTCACAGGCGCCTCGTTTAATGATGTTAACTGTATTGCTCGTTATCTAGCTCAACGGCTTCTTTTAAACGCTCAAGTACGTCTGGCATTGCCGAGGCCACACGATTCCAACTCGGCACAAAGGGTGCTTCCATTGGGTTTTCTAAAAAGTGCTGACCGGCATTCATGATATTTTGCGCAAACATTTCAACGGCTTTTTCTTCTTGGTGAATATCAAGGGTTAAACCGTTCATTAGTGCATCATTATGATAGGTTTCAATAAAATCTAAGCCAATGCGATAATATGTGGCTTTTAATGAGCGAATGGTTTCGCTGGTAAAGGTAACCCCTTGCGTTGCTAACTTTCTAAATAGTGCTTTGGTGATATCAATCGACATTTTAGAAAGGCCAGCGGTTTGGTCGTCGAGCGATAACGCCTGATGTTTATGATCGTAGTTATCCGCAATATCGACTTGGCATAATCGATTATGAGAATAATTACGATACATTTCACTTAATACGCCAATTTCTAATCCCCAGTCGCTAGGAATACGAATATCGTTTAATACATCGCGTCTAAACGAAAATTCACCGGCTAATGGGTAGCGAAACGAGTCCATGTACTCAAGGTAATCACGGCTGCCTAAAATGGTTTTAAACGAGCGCAATAACGGAGTAACCAATAACCGAGAGACACGGCCATTAATTTTTCCATTGGCGGTGCGCGGGTAAAAGCCTTTACAAAACTCATAGTTAAATCGAGGGTGTGCAACAGGGTATATTAATCGCGCTAATAAGCCTCGATCATAAGTTAAAATATCACAGTCATGCAAGGCGATTGATTCAACCTCAGCGGTGGCTAATTTATACCCCATGCAATACCACACATTACGCCCTTTACCGAGCTCGCGTGGCGCCACACCTAAGGCTTGAAGCTCTTTGTCGAGCGCTTGTAAGCGTGGCCCGTCGTTCCAAAGTACTTTGTGGTTTTGATCAAGCGCTTTAAAAAAGTTCAGTGCATAACGGTATTGGCTTTCGTCGGCTCTGTCTAAGCCTATGGTAATTTGTGATAAATAAGGTACTTTTTGCAGCTCTTTAACAATATTTTGTAGCGCGGGGCCTTCTAACTCACTAAATAATGAGGGCAAAATAAGCCCCATGGGTCGCTGCTTACTAAAACTCAGCAACTCTTTTTCTAAATCGTCTACGGGTCTGTTGGCAATATTATGTAACGTTGTAATGATGCCATTTTGATAAAAATCAGCCATGTAAACTATACTCCTCAAAATTGGGTAAAATGCTGTTAATACAAGGTAATGCAGTGATTTCTTCTACCCAGCCTAACGGCGCTGGCAACTGAGAATAGCGCGCTTTGTTATGGGTTAATTTAACCGGCTTTTTACTCTCTGGATTGGCAATAATAATGGCAATATCTGCCTCTTCGAGCATTTGCTTATCGTTATCACTATCCCCAAGCGCAATAATGCTTAGCGGCTTAGTAAACTGCGCAGTAAACTGTTTCACCAGCCATTGCTGCGCCATGCTTTTATCGGTATTTTTACCAATGTGGATAAAGCGCCCGCCTACTTTAACGTCGTAGCCGTACACTGTTATTGCGTTTATAAATTCGTTGAGTTTGTGCTCTTCGCCATGCCAGCAGAGCGGATCTGAATATTGACGATTCTGTGCTTGCGCCGCCTGTATCTCGTTTAACCCTGTGATGTGCATTACCTGCTCACACGTTAACTCACTGAATAAACTATATTGGTCACTGTAGTCTTTTTTTAAGTGTGTTAAATCAGCCCATAAATTACTAATGGGTGCCGCAAATGAATAACACCAATAGCCTTGGTATTCGCTGCAACCAATGGGTCTGAGGGTAAAGTAATTTTCAGGAATATAGACAGCCGAGCCATTTTCAACAATAAAAGGCTGTTTAATATTGAGCGCTTGTTGCAGTGCCACCACTTCACTAAAGGTTTTACTGGTGTTAAATACCACCGGCACACCGCTGTATTGCAACTCTTGCAATAAAGCGTCGACCGCTTCGGTGCTGTAGTCTCTATGATTTAATAACGTACCATCTAAATCGGTAAAAATAATGGGCTGACCAATATTGTCGCTAGTTAGCTGCATTGCGACTACATCACGGTGACTATCAAGCTCTATTAACGCATTTGCTTTGGCACTGAGGGTATTTAAATTTTCTCGGGTAATACGCTCAAAGTGAGAAATAAACCAAAGCAGCTGCTCGTCGGTCATGGTACCTGCGCCTTGGCCTTGTTTTGCGATTAGCTTGTGCTCTTGCTCTTGTCGCCATGCAAATACATCATCAAAACTCGGCGCTTTAAGCATAATTGTGTAGTCAATTTTATTAAATACGGTTTTATACTCATTGGCTAAACAGCTATTAATACAGCGGCGCCATAGTCCTTGCTGATCGTATGATTTTTCTAGCTCATTAATAGGCTCAATTAAGGTAAAAGGCTGTTGTGGTTCACTGGCTACACACCACCCTTCTAAAATAACAATATCGACTGGCTGGCTATTAGTTAACCATTTATTTTTTGCTACGGGTTCATCTTGTTGTTTGTCAAAACGTGGCAGCGGTACATTAACCTCTTTATTTAACAAGCGACTAATGGTTTTATCCATAAGGGCAACATCATGTGTGCCTGGAACTCCACGGGTGGCAAATAAACAATGCACATCTTGTGCTAAGTGTTGGCGTTTTTGGGTTGATAAATAAAAGTCATCAATAGAGAGTGCGACACAATTTAGGTGGGTGTTTTGCTCAAACCAAGTCACTAAATAGTCACCAAGCGTGGTTTTTCCTGAGCCTTGGCAGCCGTTGATGGCAACAAATAAAGGCGCATTTTTTTTGCTGGTTAAAATATCCTGAGCAATCACAGAAAAATACTGCTCACTAATATATTGATATTTCAACGGCAATTGATGTTTTACTAAAAAAGCATTTATATCCACACTATTGGCCTCCAATATAACAATCCCTGATTCAACTATAGGGTATGAATAAGGAAATGCAGTTACTAGACCAATATTATTTATTGTTACTTTTTAGTAGGTTAAAAAAAAAGCGCATTTTAAATGCGCTTTTTTGGTGCAATATTTTTAACCACAGTGCAAATTTAATTCTCGTTGCTCTGTGCTTTTGGGAATACTAAATTTAATACAATGCCTAAAACAGCGCATAAGCTCACACCTTCAAGGCTGAACTGGCTGCTACCAATGTGCATACCACCAATACCGCAAATTAAAATAAGCGCCACAATGCTTAAATTGCGTGGTTCGCTTAAGTCATCGCCCGATTTAACCAAGGTATTTAAGCCAATAACGGCAATAGAGCCAAATAATAAAATCATTATGCCGCCCATCACAGGCACCGGAATGGTTTGCAAACCCGCGCCCATTTTAGCTACAAACGCTAAACAAATTGCAATAATGGCAGTCCACATCATCACTTTAGGGTTAAAGTTTTTAGTTAGCATTACCGCACCGGTTACCTCTGAGTAAGTGGTGTTAGGTGGGCCGCCAAATAATGACGCAGCAGACGTGGCTAACCCATCACCAAATAAAGTGCGATGTAGCCCTGGCTTTTTCAAATAGTCTTTTTTTGTAACTTGGCTAATTGCCATCATGTCACCAATGTGTTCAATAGCAGGCGCAATTGCCACCGGCACCATAAACAAAATGGCTTGCCATTTAAACTCTGGCAGTACAAAGTTAGGCACTGCCAACCACTGTGCATTACTGACTGTTTCAAACTGTACTACACCCATAAATAACGATAGCGTGTAACCGGCAACAACACCGGCTAAAATTGGGATCAGTTTAAATACCCCTTTGCCCCACACAGCAAACACTAAAGTTACTAGTAATGAGAACATAGAAATAATAATGGCACTGTCGTAGGCAATAATTTGTGTACCACCATCGCCACTTTTACCCATGGCCATATTAACCGCAGCTGGCGCGAGTGCTAGGCCTATCACCATAATGACTGGGCCGACCACAATTGGCGGCAAAATTTTATGTAAGGTTTTTGTGCCTTTAAACTTCACCAATAAACTCAACAGCATATAAGTAAAGCCCGCTGCCATTAAGCCGCCCATAGTGGCGGGTATGCCCCACATTTGCACTGAGGCAATAATAGGTGCAATGAACGCAAATGACGAGGCTAAAAAGATAGGCACTTGGCCTTTGGTCACAAATTGAAACAACAAAGTACCTAAACCTGCGGTAAACAACGCAACACTCGGATCGAGGCCGGTTAAAATAGGTACTAATACCAGCGCACCAAACGCTACAAATAGCATTTGGGCACCCGTTAAAATGGTTTTTATTGAAAACGTAGAATTATTTTGCACTGCTAAACCCTAGTAAACCGTACCGAAAATTTTATCACCTGCATCCCCTAATCCTGGGATAATATAGCCTTTTTCATTGAGGTGGCTATCAACTGAGGCAGTAAAAATCTCTACATCTGGGTGAGCGGCTAATGTTTTTTCAACGCCTTCAGGCGCAGCAACCAGTACGATTACTTTAATTTCTTTACAGCCCGCTTTTTTAAGCATATCGATGGTGGCGATCATAGAGCCACCAGTAGCCAGCATAGGGTCAATCACTAAGCTCAAACGCTCATCAATATTACCTACTAGCTTTTCAAAGTAAGGTACTGGCTCAAGTGTTTCTTCGTTACGCTCTAACCCCACTACACTCACTTTAGCTGCTGGGAGTAATTGCATTACGCCGTCCATCATCCCAAGGCCTGCGCGTAAAATTGGCACGACGGTAATTTTTTTACCTTTAATATGCTCAACTTTAAGTTTATTACCGTCCCAACCTGTAATTTCGTTATCTTCTAATTCTAGGTTTTTAGTGGCTTCGTAAGTTAATAATGTGCCAACTTCTGAACACAACTCGCGAAAACTTTTCGTGCTAATTCCATGCGCGCGCATTAAACCTAACTTATGTTGAACAAGGGGGTGAGAAATAACGTGAATAGCCATAGTAATAAACCTAGTGATAAAAAATTTGACGTATTTTATATTAAAACAGGCCGTTTGACTGTTAATTTTAGCCCTGATTTCATAGTTCGTGCCTAAATATTTAATTTAGCCACAACTGTTCAACTTTTTGTGTTTATGAGTTGTTACTGGCTAACCAATTATTTACCTGAGCATGCATGTAGCCGTTAACTTTTTTATGCTCGGGGCTCCACCCAAGTAAAAACCGGTAAAAGTCTGTCCATGCTACTGGCCATAATTTAGCCCATTGTGTAACAACATCATCAGCATTAATATGCGGTTGATAGTCACTCAGAACATGCTTCAATTGGCTAAAATAATAATCGAGGTAAGTTTGTGCGTGTTTGTGAAGCTCAGAATCGTCCAAACAACTGGTCATAAAATACATAGCATCTACCACCCCAACACCCGCACCTACATATTGAAAGTCATAACCGAGTATATGCCCTTGGCTATTAGCGGCAAAATTAGCAAGCTTGGCATCACCATGAATTAACGTTTGGTAGTCACATTGCTTTAACGCGTTATTTAATTGAGTAGCTGCCTGTTTAATATCGGACTTTTTAGGTAAGTTATTAAATTCATCAGGGCGTGTATCTAAATGCCAATAACTTCCTTGCTGCCATAAACCATCAAACTTTGTATTTAAATGAAAGGCATTTAAATGAAAGGCATGAAAATGTGCCAACCACTTTAATATGGCTTTTATATTCTCGGTGGTTGCTTGGGTGTATCCCAGCTTTGAAAAATCTTTAAACACCAAGGCAAATTCATCGCCTTTGTTGATTGCTTTAATGCATTCAATAGCTGCCGCTTGCTTGGGCAGTTTATGGCTAAATTGCTGATAAAACGTATATTCAACGTGGTAAGAGTCACGCTTTCTATTAAGCGCAAAGCTGCTTTGTTTAATTTTAGGGTGATTAATATGATCGGGTACTTTAATCGCTTTAATCACACAGGCTTGCTCATCAAGTTGACACTTCACAATTTGACCACAGCCACTCCAAAGCGAGGTTAGGGTTTCGCCAATAGCTATACGTTGAAAATGCGGGGTAAGTAATGGAAGATAAAAAGACATAGCCATATTAGGTTGCTAAATTTTAGTTAGCTTAACATTAGACGGTGTTTTTAATAAAAGGTCTTAGTAAAAAGCTCTGTATGTTTTTTCACAACCCTGTATGTAAAAAACGAATGCTAGTTTTTGAATGGGCGGCAAAATTAACTATGCCATTACAAACTTATCGTCGAATTGAGCGCTTTACCCGCTGAAATACTTTGTTGTATCCATTTTAGTTATGGCTTTGTTTAACAATAGAAAGGATAAGACTATCAATGTCATTATTCACTGCGCCAATACTACTATTACTTAAAATCACATAACCAAAGTTAAGGTCAGTGATAGAGCGTGATAGCGAGACCCAACCACGATTAAATCCAGCAAAGCCAAGACTGCTATTCTTTGCGTCAACAACATAGCTCATACTCCAGCGCCCATTAGTGTTTGGCGCGGGCTTTATCATCAGATCAATTAATTTTTCTGGTAGCAACCCTAAACCATTATAATCACCATCGTTGTTGCGCAACACAGCCATATTAAAGCGTGCTAAGTCTATTGGCGTTGTCTGTAAACCAGCAGCTGCTTTCTCATTAAAATAAACCATGCCCGTGACTTTGCCGGAATTATCGTAAGGTGTTGCCGACTTTTTGATAACTTTTTTAGTAATGTTAAAAGTAGAATCCTTCATATTTAGAGGCTTAAACACGTATTGCTGCATATAGTCTTCAAATGCCATGCCTGACACATCTTCAATTAAAAGTTGCACCACTGAATACCCACCACCAGAATAAGACCATTTTGTATCGGGCACATGAATAAGTTCAACAGATCCGGCGCCATTGTTATTGCCATTTAGTGAGTCAACTATAGATGTTAACTTTTCTGGAGACTCCCAGCCTGTATATGGGCCAAGTGACAAGCCTGAAGTGTGAGATAAGATATTTCTCAATGTTACTTTTTTTGCGTTAAACTCAGACTTAGGGATCTGCCAACGTTTGAGGTATTGGTTTATTGGCGCATCTAAATCGACTTTGCCTTGAGCTACAAGTTGCATTACTCCCCAAACAGTAACCAGCTTAGAAATAGACCCTACGTTAAACATTGTGCTTTGGGTAATCTCAGTTTTGGCTGCTACGTCGGCAAAACCATAGGTTCGAAACTCTAGAACTCTATTTCCATTGACAAATGCAAGTGCAACACCAGGAGCTTTGTGTTTATCTAAAATCTTTGGTATGTCATCTTCCAAGCGCTCTGTGAGCTCAGACACATCAGTAAACTCTTCAGCGGTAGCAAGACTAGCTAAAAACAATGTAAATATTATCAGTATTGATTTAATCATAACTTTCCTTAGTTCGTAAAACGCCAATATAAACAGACTTGAAATAGTTGGCTAAAATATTAAACAGTGTGAAAACAGCCAACGGTTTTTTTTCGTTTGAATATTCTTACTAAATACCGTTTGTTACCGATAAGTATTTGCTTTTACCGAAACTGACATAATAAATAGTTAAAAAAAGCAATTTGAATATATTACTACCAAAAGAATTTTTAATAATAATTCCTTTGTCAGTAATTGAGGCTACAGGAAAAGTTTGGCTTGAACACCAATCTATTTTCGCTTGAATGTTTTTAGTTGAATCAGGGATGTTTACTGTTTGCGTAACCCCTCTTTTTATAGTGGCAACTTCTACGTCATCCGCAAACAACTTATAGTCTCTCGCCATATCCACAAATTGTTTTGGTCTAAAAACTTGAATATTCATCTAAACTCCATTTAGGTATTTAACGCCCCAAAAAAGGCAATACAATAGCTGGCAAAATTAGAGACGCAGGAACAAAAGCCAACTGTTTTATTCTGCTTAATGTGTTTGTTGACTAAATAAAGCTATTAGCAAGTAACCCTACGCCAAGCCCTAAACCAAATATAGAGAAGTTGCGCAATATATATACTTTTTTTGAGATGTCATAAATAGTTTTACCTTTTGTTAATGACTCAACTATATAGTCTTGAGCAATTAAAGAGTTAAGAATTGAAAAACAAAAACAACCTAAAGGAATATAAATCTTTGAGCCAAAGGTAAGTACTTTTAATTGAATGAGTATAACAACAGCACCTATTATTGCTGAGGATAGCCATGCATACTGTTTTAACAACTCAAAATGTAACTCTGTTGTAATAGTTTCATTTTGGATTTTATTTTTTTCTACACTTCGAGATTTCTCTATACTATCTTCATTATTTTTGACTTGAACTGATTCTTCCATAATTAAAATAAAACTCCATATTTTGATGAAAACCTAAAGCCCGGATAATGGGCTGATAATTGTTGGCTAAAATATGTAACGAAGCGAAACTGAGTCAACTGTTAGCAGTTCCGCGCTCAAAGCGCCTGTTATGTGCACTTGTTGACCGTTGCTAAACCTAAATCTATATTTGCAACAATATAGCCATACTCTTTCTTAGTTAACTTTTTAGCCTGATATTGTTGCTTAGCTAATTCGTGAGTCCAAGCCTTTTCACATGGAGCTAAGGGAATAGCTGTATCAACCATTAAAAGGTGTTTTTCCTGAATAACGCCGCCTTTTTTAACAATGCTTTTAGCGCAAAGGCTTAAAGCATATTCAACAGCAAATTTATCAACACTTGGCATACCTACAAATTCTACATCACAACCAAGTTTCTCATTACCTTTAGCATCAATATAATAAAGCTGGCCTGACGTAGTACAACCAGATATAAATAAGATGATAACGAGTAATAAAATATGTCTGATATTCACTTTGCCTCCTTGTGCAAATAAGCCCGTATAAAGGGCTAAAACGTAACGGCGATTTAGTTAAACTTGGCCAAGCCCAAACTCAATCTCCGTGTAGTTTTGATATCCTAGCGAGATTGCGAGCATTTTGATGTGTTTGTTATTTGCCAGACCTTGAATAGATTGATAGCAAAGGAAACTTACTTTCACCAAAGTTGATGGTTAACGATAGTGTCTCATCTGCTTTGAATGATTGTAAAAACTCCAATGGCGCAATTCGCTGCCCATCTGCAACGATAGCCATTAGGTGTTTGTTAGTTAGACTTCGTCGACCTGATGCCATATTAGTCAAAGTTACTACCGCCCAACGCTCACCAGAATCATTACTCATTAATACAAAATTATTTACACTAAAATCACTCAGCTCTGGCTGAATGTTTGATTCATTTGGAAAGACCAAATCAAAACTATTAGGTACAACTCTATCAATGGAAAGTACCTCTTCACCTGAATGGGCACCGAATGTACAAACCAGCAAAATCCAAGACATCCTTTTCAACACAAATCTTCTCCTAATTTCATATAACACCTTGCAACAGGGCTAATGGAAGCGCTTTGGCCGTTTGTTTGGCCAACGAGCATTTGTCCCTGCCTGATTGCACTTGTTATGTTTTTTTCTCATACAACTCACAATAACCATCTTCTATCATCTGGTTTAGTAGCTTTTTACCTTTGCGTAAAGATGACTCAATATCTCCACTCACAGATTCCAGATGCGGTAGCATTCTTTCAATCATTTCTATTGAAATCTCAATGGTTTCACAATTTTCTTCGTAAACTTTTTCCTGATCGCCAGCAAGTGTGTTTTCGATATTTGAAGCTGCGCGGTCAAGGGATACTTGGTAACCTAGGTTCGTAACAAAAAGCTTAACTTCTTCATTCTGTGCGTAAAACTTGAATGCTTTATTGAATACAAAATTACTGGCGAATATCGCGGTTACGATTCCTATTAAGACTGTTGATATATAGATAAGAAGTATTTTCTTCATTTCACCCCTAAAACATAACGCTTCAATGACCGGAGCAGCTTTGCTGCGTCTGGCGCCGAAGGCGCGAAGTTAACTGACTTGTATGGATAATAAACCCATAAATTAATTATTATTTTAACCTAGTTCGGGTAATGTGAGGCCCAAGCTTTGGCTGCAACCAAAGCCTTTTATACAGTAGTTCGATTGATTGAAGACTCCTCTATTGAGAGACCGGTAACAAGTTAGAACGCTGTATAAACTCCAAGCATTAAACTCGGATAGTCAACGGAGCCTCGAGCCCGAATAGCAAGGCAGAGTCAGCTTATTATGAATACAAAAAATAATCAAAATGAAATTAACGTCGGTGTCGATACAGGTAAAAAACAACTCGATATTTATATCAGGCCTTTAGACATTTACTTTACTGTAGAAAACAATCAAAGTGGCATTAAACACGCCATTCAAATCTTAAAAAAACACCCCGTAACGCGCGTCACTATTGAGGCGACTGGACGTCTTGAACAGCCTTTGGTTATCATATGATGACACCCATCTTAACGACCTATTGAACCTGTGTCACAAAATTCACTATTAATCTCTGCATTTAGTTTCTTGCAACTTTAAAAGACTGGTTTCAGCTTTAAATAAGTAAATATCGTTGTAAAACTTAAATGACAGACATGGAAATACCTGCTCTATACAGTAAGTTTAAGTATTTGATTGATTAAGCTTTATGCGAGTAATTTTTCGCAGTTACTCATGTTTGCTCGCCGCTTTCTTCCTAAATTTTCACAATAGCTTTCATGTGAAGAAGGTCTACCGACTGCACCATGGAACACACGCGTAAATTGTGTCGTCAATTTAAGCCAGTTCTCAGGGCTAATATTGACTCGCTCTAGTAAAGGAAGATATGTATTGTCAATGTGCCCCCGCTTGTCTTCTCTTATAACACGGCCTGTTAATTCAACGAGTTCAAGGTAGGATTTAAGTTCAAAAGGTAGGCCTTTTGGCATGATTTGGCGTGGTAAGCCTTCAAAACGTAATAAACTTTTAGGCTGCTTGCCTGTTGCTGCACTTTCTAATCGCTTTTTCACGCTGGTATGATTTGATTCTTCTGGGGTGCTGGCTATCTTTGCCCTAATTGGATTTAAATCTACATACGCCATGCAAGCAGCTAGTGCGGCTTCATCTAGCAAGGCCTGTGATTTAAAGCGCCCTTCCCAGAATCGACCAGTGCAGTTGTCTTCTTTATTCGCTTTGCGCGCAATATCTTCATTTAACAAGCGCATAAACCAACTGATGCTAGATAGCCGCTCTCGGTATTGTTTTACTGTTTGATTGAAAAAGATAAGCTCTGCTTTAGTGAGTTTTTCACCTTGCAGGTATTTTTGCGTTAATAACGTGCCTTTACACACTTTATGCCAACGAATAATAATGGCTTGGTCATTTAGCCTATTAGCCTTTTTATCATCTACATACAGTACTAAATGAGTGTGATTACTCATCACAGCATAAGCACACACATCTATGCAAAATACCTTCGCTAGTGCAAGTAACCTATCTTCAACCCAGCTTCTGCGGTGCTCATAAGACTGACCTGTAAAATGGTCTTCTCCGCATAAAAAGGCTCGGCGTACACAGCGTGAAATACAGTGATAATATCGCGTATCAGCCAAACTAACCTGACGCTTTCTTGCAATTGCCATAGAACACCCTGCTTATTTATCCATACTGCCTAAAGCATAGTTTGAAACCATTTTAAGTACAAAATTAAAGATGGGTGTCTGCTTTAGTTCGATATTTGCTTTTACCGAAACTGACATAATAAATAGTTAAAAAAAGCAATTTGAATATATTACTACCGAAAGAATTTTTAATAATAATTCCTTTGTCAGTAATAGAGGCTACAGGAAAGGTTTGGCTTGAACACCAATCTATTTTCGCTTGAATATTTTTAGTTGAATCAGGGATGTTTACTGTTTGCGTAACCCCTCTTTTTATAGTGGCAACTTCTACGTCATCCGCAAACAACTTATAGTCTCTCGCCATATCCACAAATTGTTTTGGTCTAAAAACTTGAATATTCATCTAAACTCCATTTAGGTATCTAACTTTTCAATAACGGGGGCGCAGGCACGTGGGGCATAATGGCGAAGCCGCCCCGCGTGTATGCGTCCCAGCGAACGAAGTGAGTGGGTTTATTGACTTGTTATACGGTGCTGCCAAAATGGAATTCCGTCGTCACGTACACAGGTTTTTTATTGGTGTTCGATTGAGATGGCTTATACTCTATTAGATTTACAGCTTTCAAACCTTGATCGTCCCAAACACCTTTTGGTACCGATTCAACTATCTCTGGATTAAATACCTTACCATTCGAATCAATTAAGTACCGGACCTTCACATAGCCGTCGGGTCGCTTTGCTACATTTCTGGGGGAAGGGAAGCTGAAAGATTTTGATTTCATTTCCCAATGCTGGTTCAAATTTTCGGCTTGAACTTCAATTGCTTCAGTTGAAAGATTTGGCGTTGCAGAGCAACCAAAAAGAAATGTGGCGACAATGATTACAATAGTTTTTTTCATAAATATCCTTATTTTTTGAATGTTAAGTAGCGTACAACGCCCAATTAAGTAGTGAGTTACGCGACCACAACACCTAAACCATTGTGCCGTAAACACCAAAACCGATTCAAACCAAAAATGCCAAGCGTTTCGAATCTGCTTAAATTGTTTGTTATGTTCGAAGTTTAACTGCTGTGCCAAATACTAATATTTCTGATGCCCCATCAGTAACTGAGCTAGTTGTAAATCGTATTCCTACTATTGCATCGGCATTTAACTTTTTTGCATCTTCTATTAATCGTTCTACCGCTATATTTCGAGCTTCCATTAACATCTCGGTATAGCCTTTGAGTTCGCCGCCCACAATACCTTTTAAACCAGCCATGATATCTCGACCAACATGTTTAGACTGAACCATGTTGCCATTGACGATGCCCAATACAGCTTCGATTTCCTTGCCAGGAACAGTTTCCGTTGTCGTATAAATCATAATTTCTCCCTAAAACATAACGCCGTTTTAAGCGGCAAATTGCAGTTGGCTAAAATAAGAGAGGAACGAACAAAAAGCCAACTGTAATTTGTCCGTCTTGAAAACCCTTGTTATGTTTGCACTACTTCCATGGAATCCATGACTTTGGCGCATGACCTGTTACCGCTACTTTTAAAAACAATAGGAAGCAATATGGAGCTGCCAGCATACCGAATACAGACCTAAAATCTAGGATATTGAGAGTGATTTCACCACTCTCAAATAACGCAAATAGCAAACTACTAAACGCAATAAGTGCACAAATGATAAATATTATTGCTAAAGAGCGAATAAACAAATTAACTTTTTCTCCGTTCCATGGTGCTTCCATAAAACCTCCTTGTAAACATAACAGCTTCTTAACCACCACTTTGGGGGTTTATAACACCCCAAAACGGCGTATATTAAGTACGCTCAATAATTCCACTAAACAACTCCAATGTAAACAAGTAATTACGTAGGTTATTTACCACCCATTGATAAAATACACTAAAACGACGTTTAATAATGTCCTGTACCATTAAATTAGTCGTCATTAGTTATGAGTTTAAATTGCACCCATAAAAAAGCCCCGCTTAATATTACTCAAGCAGGGCTCCACACTAATTTTTTACTCAATAAAAGCGCCTAAACTGCAGGCGCTTTGCATTATTGAATTTTACTGGTTAACCACGCTTTTAAGCGGATTAACTGGCTGTGCGTTGTCGTCTAGGATGTTCATATCGAAGTCGAACTCGTCAACACGAATCGCTTTTTCACGTTTTTTGTTGTAATCACTTAACTGAACAAATTCAGCGTCGTTAATTACTTTTGCAGCAAGTGCATTTTCAAGCGTGATTGAAAAACGCGTACCCGGCTTAAAGGTTTTAGCACGTAGCGCTTTTTTCACTTTTGCTAATAACTCAAGTGATGCCATTTTAGCTTTGTAAGCTTGCTCGTTGATGTGATGACCATCACCTTCAATTGGCTTAACTAAATGGGTAATTTGCGCTTTAAATGCTGTATCAAGCTGAGCTTGTTTCGCTAATTCACGAATTAAATCATCGCTGATTTTTGGCATTTTAGTTGAGTAATTCATAGTAATGAAACGAATGAACTTACGAGTACCACTTGCAGGGAAGTTATCTAGGAACTTGTGCAATGCTTCTTCAGCACTTTGTAATGCAAAACGAGTCGCATAATGGAAGTAAGGAGCCGCTTGCTCGCGCTCACTACTTGCTACTTTTTGCTCGTAATACTTAATAGATGCCATAGCTGCATATAAGAAGCTCATTACATCGCCTAAGCGTGCTGAAAGCATTTCAGCTTGCTTTAACTTACCGCCTAGTACTAGTAACGAGAAGTCAGCATACACAGCTAATTTAGCTGATAGTTTATGCACTGCTTTTTCGTAGTCACGTACTTCCGGTAGTGCCGAGTTTGCACCAGCAGTAAACGGTAATACACCTAAACGGAATGCACGTAAGCTATTTGCTGTACTGTAGCCAATTGTTTTACGTAAAATACCATTAAATTCTGCATCTGCGTTTTTGTCATCGCTGTGGATAGACTCAACCATAGATTGTAAGTATGGGTGACAACGCATAACACCTTGGCCAAAGATCATCAGGTTACGAGTAAGAATGTTTGCACCTTCTACCGTAATGGCAATAGGCTGCGCTACATAACCACTCGCTAATGTATTTTGTGGACCGTTTTGAATCGCTTTACCTGCTTGAATATCCATTGCTGAATCAAGTACATCACGACCAAGCTCTGTCATATGGTATTTAGCGATTGCAGTCACTACCGATGGTTTTAAGCCCATGCCTAAACCTTCAGTTGTCAGTACTCGCATTGCTTCTTGTAGGTATGTTTTACCTGCAATGTCAGCTAGCTTTTCTTGAATACCTTCAAATTGACCAATTGATAAACCAAACTGTTCACGCACTGCTGCGTACTCAGAAGCTGATTTAAATGCAACTTGTGCTGTACTTACACCCAATGCTGGTAATGAAATACCACGCCCTGCGCCTAAACAGCTAACTAGCATTTGCCAACCGCGACCGATGTTTTTCTGACCACCGATAATAAAGTCCATTGGTACAAATACTTTGTTACCACGTGTAGTACCGTTGTAAAAACGGATACCCATAGGATCATGACGGTTACCAAGTTCTACACCAGGGTGCTCTTTTGGAATAAGTGCACAGGTAATACCTAGGTTTTCTTTACCACCTAGTAAACCATCAGGGTCAACCACTTTAAACGCTAAACCAAGTACAGTGGCAATAGGTGCTAGTGTAATGTAGCGTTTGTCCCATGTGATTTCTAAGCCGAGTACTTCTTCGCCGTTGTACATACCTTTAGTTACGGTACCTACATCTGGAATACCGCCTGCATCAGAGCCTGCTTCTGGGCTTGTTAATGCGAAACATGGAATGTCTGTACCATTTGCAAGACGTGGTAAGTAGTGTGCCTGTTGCTCCTCTGTACCAAAGTGAAGAAGTAACTCACCCGGGCCTAACGAGTTTGGTACCATTACCGTTACCGCAACCGCTGAACTCTTAGTCGCAATAGTACCTACAATTGTTGAGTTAGCGTATGGGCTGAACTCTAAACCGCCAAACGATTTAGGGATGATCAGCGAGAAGAAACGCTCTTTTTTCAAAAACTCTAAAATGTCGTTTGGTAAATGAATACCATTTTGAATGACTGAATCGTCAATCATGCCAAGTAATTCTTGTACTGGGCCATCTAGGAACGCTTGCTCGTCTGCGGTTAATTTAGCCGCAGGTACGTCGCGTAGCGCGCTGAAATCTGGTTTACCTCGATAGATAGACCCTTCTAGCCATACATCGCCAGCGTCTAGCGCTTCTTGCTCAGTAACTGAAATGCTTGGTAATACTTTTTTTAATTTTGTACGTAAACTCATAACGAACTCATCCGACCAGATAAATAATACCTACATTACGTCATAAAAATCGCTTTAGATCAATTACTCTATTCAATTAATTAACAGTTTTTGCAATTTATTTTCTTTACCTGAACGTAAACTGTTGAAATAGAAAGCCTTACACTTGTACGCTGAAAATTAATTTTTTTGTTAAAAAATTAATAATTCAGACCACCAAGGCAATCAAAGCCTGTTTTAGGAGAAGCTAAAAACAAA
The DNA here is from genome assembly GCF_900116475.1 of Pseudoalteromonas sp. DSM 26666. Lineage (NCBI taxonomy): Bacteria > Pseudomonadati > Pseudomonadota > Gammaproteobacteria > Alteromonadales > Pseudoalteromonadaceae > Pseudoalteromonas > Pseudoalteromonas sp. DSM 26666. The sequence continues at coordinate 114,384 of NZ_FPAR01000002.1, forward strand.
AAACGCAGCTTAAAATTAAGCTGCGTTTTTTAAAAGCGAGAGATTAAATCGAGTCTAACTAATTTTAACCACCTGTTTGCCAGTAAACCCACCTGCTAACTGGTTATTTAATGCAGCCGAAACAGCGTTTGCATTAAAATCAACAGCTAAAACTTTTGGAGGAATTATCTCGCCATTTGCTACCGTTTCAAGCAACAAATTGCCCATGAAACTCATCCGCTGCTGCGCACATAAGCTGTTAGCTAGCCACGCACCTCCTAAGGAGACAATACTAATATTAGGCGCACGCCGATACATTAGCTGCTGTTCAAAGTTAGGGAGTGGATTTAAACAAGCAATACGACCACAAAAACGCATTAGTTCGATATTTTGAATGGTCGATTCCCCACCCATAATATCAATAACAGCGTCAAACCCTTGTGGACCTAACTCTCGACGAATTTTGTCACATAAGGCTTTATCGTTGTAATCAAAGACCACATCGGCGCCGAGTTGCTTAACTAACTTATGATTGCGCTTAGAGGCGGTGGTAAATACATCTGCACCGCGCTGCTTGGCAAACTGAATAGCAAATTGCCCTACAGCGCCAGCACCACCTTCAACAAAAAGTGTATCGCCCTCAGTTACTGATAGTTTATCTAAGCTGATCAATGCCGCCATTCCGGCACAGGGTAAAGTAGCAGCTTTTTCACTGGCTAATTGCTTGGGAATAATAGACACCGCATAATTAGGTACTTTTGCGTATTCGCTCAGTACCCCTTGCTCACCTACGCTGGCGTGCCACATAACACGCTCCCCTACCCCAGGAAAAATACCTTTACCCGCTTTAACCACTGTTCCCACTGCATCCAAGCCTAAAACATGCGGGTATTGCCACGTACAAAAGCCAGACTTGGCAAATTGTGCATCCACCGGGTTTAAACCAACGTACTCTACTTTTACTAATAACTCATTCCCTGTGCACTGAGGCACAGGTAACTGAGTATCCGATAAGTTAATATCCTCATTGGGCTCATATAACACAATAGAGCGCATTAATGTAGGAATAGTATTTGGGTTTGTATCTGCAGTATTAGGCATCAAAAACTCTACTTGTTAGTATTACTTAACGCGTAACTCCATCGCCCATTAAATGACTGGTAGGCATTTACCTTGGCAAGTAGCGATGAAATAGTTGAATCAACGGCATTTTCTTGCGCTATTAAAACATCCTGACGCGCATCTAACAACTCTAAGTAAGGAATTTGCCCTTCTTCGTACATTGCTTGTGCTTGTAAAAATGCATTATTAGCAAATTGATAACGCTCATCAGCAAAGCGCGATTGCTGTGCTTGATTGACCAATAATTGCAGAGAAAGTTCACTCTCGTTAATCGCTTTTAATACCACTTGCTGGTAGTCAGTATACGCCGCTTGGCTTAAAAACTGCTGCGCATCGCGTTGTGCTAAAAGCGCAGGGTAACTTAATAATGACCACTGCAATTGCGGCGCTACTTGCCATTGCTGCTGGGTATCACTAAAACCGTTGCTCCCTAAACTTAACACGCCTGCAAAGCCGCTTAAGCTAATATCCGGCAATAAAGCTTTGCTGGCTGCTACACTCAGGCTATTTGCTTGGCTAAAATCAAATAAAGCACGACTTATATCAGGTCTTAATGCTATTGCATCATTAGGCTTTGCCAATGACACCGCAAAAGCCTTAGTTAATATAGTACGTTCATCATTAATACTCAGTGATTGCGTAGTTTGCGCGCTTAATACGGCCAAAGTAGATAAGTCACGGTACTTGGCATATTCAATTGCCGGCACCAAGGCTTGCTGCTGTCTAAGTTGCGCCATAGTGCGGTTTAAGTCGAGCTCATTAGCCACACCTTCATCAACTTGGGCCTGTAGCACCTGAATGCTTTGTTCAAGCGCTTCTATTTGCATCTCAATAATTTGCTGCTTTTGCAGATTACCTTGATAACTCACAAAGCCTTTAACCACAGCCGACACCACTTCAATTTGCAATAACCTAACTTGCTCAGCTTGGCTCATTGCTTGTGAATTCGCGGCATCGACTAGCGCAGTAATTCGACCAAATAAGTCGAGCTGCCAATCAAGTGCTACATTAGCACTTGATTGTCGGCTATTGGTATCGCCTAGCCCGCTTCGCTTTGCACCAATCTCAATACCTCCTTGCGGTAAGTATTGCGCTTGTTGCTCGCCAATACGCGCCAAAGCGCTTTTTAATACCAGCTGACTAGTTTGTAAGTCGTAATTATTAGCAAGTGCGTTGCTCACCAGTTGGTTTAGCTGCGCTGAGCCCAGCTTGTGCCACCAGTTTTGCTCATCTTCACCCATAAATTGCTCTGCAGATATTGCCTTGGCAACAAACTCATTAACCTGTTGTTGCTGAGCGGCTGTGTCAATTTTACTCGCACAACCTGATAACACAGCAACCGCTAATACAGAACTCAGCCATGGCGATAATTTAAGGGCGCTTAGGTTAAATTTAGTCATGTGAAGACTCCTCAACGCGCGGCTTTTTTACCACCAGCATATAAAACACCGGTGTAAATAATAGTCCAAACACAGTTACACCAATCATACCCGAGAACACCGCATTACCCATGGCATGACGCATTTCTGCTCCAGCACCGGTTGCCAATACAAGCGGTATAACACCTGCGGTAAAGGCAATTGATGTCATTAAAATTGGGCGTAAACGTAATCGACACGCCGCTAACATCGCCTCAAGGTGCGATAACCCAGTGTCATGCTTATCTTTAGCAAATTCCACCATAAGGATGGCATTTTTAGAAGCCAATGCGACCAGTACAATCAACGCTATTTGGGTAAATATGTTGTTGTCTGAACCTACAAACCACACTCCTAATAACGCTGAGAAAATAGTCATAGGTACAATTAAAATAATGGCCAGTGGTAAACGTAAGCTTTCATACTGTGCGGCCAGTACCATAAACACGAGTAATACAACCAGAGGGAATACATACACCATGGTATTACCGGCTAATACTTGCTGGTACGTTACCTCAGTCCACTCATATTCAATGCCAGTAGGCAATGTTTTTGCTAGTACAGCTTCAATCGCCAATTGCGCTTGATCAGAACTATAACCAGGCGCTGGGCTGCCATTAAGCTCTGCACTTGGGTAGCCGTTGTAATGCATTACACGATCAGGACCAATAGTAGGCGTTACCGTTAATACTGAGCCTAGTGGCACCATATTACCGGCACGATTACGCACTTTTAGGTTTAGTATTTGCTCTGGATCAACCCTAAAATCAGCATCAGCTTGGGCATTAACCTGATAAGTACGACCAAACAAATTAAAGTCGTTTACATACACTGAGCCTAAATAAATTTGCAACGAGTTAAACACTTCATCTAATGGAATGCCTTGAATAAGCGCTTGCTCACGGTCAATATCAATATCCATTTGTGGTACTTGAATTCTAAAGCTTGAATACAGCCCCATTAACGCTGGATCTTTTTGCGCCGCAGCAATCACTGATTGCAAACTGTTAAATAAGGCTTCAAAGCCTTTGTTAGCTCTATCCTCTATTTGCAGTTTAAAGCCACCTGTAGTGCCAAGGCCTTGAATTGGCGGTGGCGGAAACACAGCGACAAAGGCTTCATCAATGGCCGCAAAATGTTGGTTTAGTTGCGCTGCAATAGCCGAAGCTGACATACTCGGATCAGTACGCTCTGCAAAAGGCGCCAGTGGCGTAAATACGATGCCGCTATTTGGGCTATTAGTAAAACCATTCACTGAAAGACCAGGAAACGCTACCGTGTTCGCAACCCCAGGGACCTCTAATGCAATTTGCTGCATTTGTTTTACCACCGCTTCTGTACGGTCTAAACTGGCAGCGTCAGGTAACTGCGCAATAGCGACTAAGTATTGCTTATCTTGTTGTGGAATAAAGCCGCCCGGTACTGCATCAAACAATTTAATCGTACCGCCAACTAAAGCAATATACGCAACCATAACCACAACGCTCATACGAATAAGCTTTTGTACCAGCTTTTCATACCCTTTAGCACCACGGTCAAACACGCGGTTAAAAGGTTGAAATAACCAACGGCCAAATAATTTATTAAGTACGCGGGTAAACGCATCAGGCTCGGCATCATGTGATTTTAACAATAAAGCGGCCAGTGCTGGCGACAGCGTTAATGAGTTAAACGCCGAAATTACCGTTGAAATCGTAATGGTTAATGCAAATTGCTTATAAAACTGCCCTGAAAGCCCAGTAATAAAAGCCGTCGGAATAAATACCGCACATAATACTAATGCAATCGCAATAATAGGGCCGGTTACTTCCGTCATTGCCACGCGGGTGGCTTCAAGCGGTGATAAGCCATCTTCTATGTTTCGCTCAACATTTTCTACAACCACAATTGCGTCATCAACCACAATACCGATTGCCAGTACTAAACCAAATAGCGATAAGGTATTAATAGACACTCCAAGCCACTGCATTACGGCAAACGTACCAATGAGTGAAATAGGCACCGCAATTAATGGAATAATAGATGCGCGCCAGGTTTGTAAAAATACAATAACCACAATCACCACCAGCACGATTGCTTCGAGTAAAGTGGCGATCACCGCATCAATTGAACCACGAACAAATACCGTTGGATCATAAACAATGTCGTATTCAACACCTGCAGGAAAGTCTTTTGATAAACGTGCCATGGTTTCACGCACCTGATCAGAGAGCTCAATGGCATTTGACCCTGGGCGTTGAAATATTGGCATCGCTAAAGCGGGTTGATTATCAAGCTCAGCACGCAATGCATAAGAATCTTGGCCTAAATCAACACGTGCCACGTCTGACAAACGCGTAAGCTGCCCTTGCTCCCCAACTTTAATAATGACTTGTTTAAACTCTTCAATGCTATTAAGGCGTCCTTTGACGTTTAATAGAATTTGGAACTGACTGTCATTTGAAATCGGTTGCGCACCTAAACTACCTGCTGCAACTTGCTGATTTTGAGAGCGCAGTGCATTGACCACGTCACTTGCAGTAAGCTCACGTGATGCTAGCGCATCGGGGTTAAGCCAAACTCGCATTGCATATTTACCGCCACCAAATAAACGAATATCACCCACACCAGGTAAACGCGCTATTTCATCTTTAATATTTAAATCGGCATAATTTGATAAATACGCGGTGTCATGGCTGTTTTGGGGTGAATATAAATGCACGACCATGGTTAAATCGGGTGATGATTTTTCAGCAACAACCCCTAAACGTTGCACTTCTTGTGGCAAACGCGGCAGCGCACTATTTACTCGGTTTTGCACTTGCACTTGGGCACGGTCTAAATCAGTGCCTAACGCAAATGTCACCGTGAGCGTCATACGTCCGTCACTGGTTGCTTGTGAAAACATATACAGCATGTTTTCGGTGCCATTTATTTCTTGCTCAAGCGGTGTTGCCACTGTTTGTGCAATAACCGTCGGGTTCGCACCTGGATAACTGGCAGTCACAACCACTGTCGGTGGTACGACTTCTGGGTATTCACTGACAGGCAGCTGAAATAATGAAATGCTACCTGCAATTAAAATAATCAACGACAGCATGGCCGCAAAAATCGGTCGCTGTATAAAAAAGTGTGAAAATTTCATCTAATAACCTTATTGCTTAGCAACTAAATCGGCAGGGTTAGCACTTAGCGTAAATGCCACGCCTTGGGTATTAATTGCCACTTTATTTGGTGATATCGGCATACCGGGTCCTACACGAGCAGGGCCGTTTACAGCAATAATATCGCCTTGCTCAAGTCCTGATGTGATGGCTCGCAACGATCCATAGCGCTCACCTACAGTAACCAATTTATATTGCAGCACATTATTTTCGCCTACCGTTAACACAAAGCGATTTTTTAAATCTGTGCCTATGGCTCTGTCTGGAATAATGACAGTTTCACGCACTGCATTAGCAGCTAACTTAATGCGTGCAAATGAGCCCGAACGCAGCTCATTACTGCGATCATCAAATATCGCACGTACTCTTAAAGTGCCTGTAGATGCGTTAATTTGATTATCTATAAAGTTAATATGGCCGCTATAGTTAAAATCGTCTTGCCCTACTTTTTGCATTACAACAGGCTGTTTGCTTGCAGCTGTTACTTCGTCAAATGCGCTATTCCAAGTACGTTCATCTACATCAAAGTAAGCGTACATTTTGTCATTAGAAACAATTGAAGTAAGCACGCTTTGCCCTGCAAGTACGTTGTTACCTTTGGTAATATTTGCGCGAGAAATCACGCCATCAATAGGAGAAACCACTGACGTAAACTCTAAATCGAGCTTTGCAGCTTTAAGCTGCGCTTGCAGTGCAGCAAGTTGTGCTTCACGCTGACGCAGAGTCGATGTACGCGCTTGTGCTTGCTCAGTCGAAATGGCTTTTCGCTCAGTTAAGCGTACCGCACGCGATGCTTCGCTTTTTGCTTGTTCAAGTGCTGCTTGAGCACTTTTTACCTGAGCGCTTAAACTGTCAACGGTTGCAGCGAATGAGCGATCGTCTAAACGAAATAATACATCGCCTTGTTTAACGCTATCCCCTTCTTTAAATTCAATTTGCTCAATAATGCCGGATACACGCGGCATTAATGCCACTTTTTGCGGTGACTCTAAGCGTGTTGTATAGGTATGCCAACTTTGAACTGGCTTAACCAAGACTTCGGCTACATCAATAGCTTGTTGTTGCTGTGCGGGGGCTGATTGCGCTGTACTTTCATCGGCACAACCGGCCAGTGTGATTAATGCAACAGATAGTGCTGTAGCAATTAAGTGTTTGTTCATAACGACGCTCCTTTTAATTTAGCATTGCATAATACGGAACATACTTGATGACAAAAACAATAGATTTTTAAATTCATTAGTGCCAAAATGGCATCAATACTCACTAAGTGATGAAATAATGGATACAACCAGTCGACTATTAATGCTGCTTGAAGTGGTAGAGCAAGGCTCATTTGCAAAAGCAGCCGAAATACGCAATATTGACCGCTCAGTAATCTCTAAGCAAATTAGTCGGTTAGAGGATGAACTTGGGGTAAGACTATTAAACAGAACAACCCGCTCATTCTCTCTTACAGCAGCGGGCGCTGAAATGATAAAAAAAGCGGGTGAGCTGCGAAGCCTGCTTGGCGAAACGGTGCGCATGGCAGAAAACTACCACCAAGAGCCTCGCGGCGTATTAAAAGTGACCGCATCTACTTTAATAGGTCGACGCTACTTACAGCCAGTGATCAACGATTTCCAAAAACGCTTTCCACAAGTGGAAGTAGAACTGCGTTTAGATGACCGACTGGTTGATATTGTATCTGAAGGATTTGATTTAGCGTTTAGAGTGGGTGAACCCAAAGACTCATCATTAATTGCTCGTAAAATTGCCCGTAATCGTCTGTTACTATTAGCCGCGCCAGCGTTTATAGAAACATACGGTATGCCAATAACAATCACTGATTTGGCACAATTGCCAGCGGCCAGTTATGCCAGCAACTCACTGCGGGTAGAAGGCATAAATTACTATAACCACACTGGCGAGCACTGCGAGCAAAAAATAAAAAGTGTGTTTAGAGCAAACGATGCAGAAGTATTACTGATGAAAACCCTCTCTGGCACCACCTACTTTTTAGCGCCGGCATTTATTTTAGATAAAGAAGTGATTGATGGGCAACTGGTGCCCTTACTTACCGATGTAAAATTAATGGAACACAGTGCAATGTATGCTGTATACCCACACCGAGATTTACCGGTAAGAACACGATTGTTTTTTGATGCCGTGCGTGAATACATTGGCAAAGAAAGACCGATTTGGGAAAACAGTATTCCTAATTTTGATCAAATGTATTAAGCCGCATCTGCACAGAGGTTAATATCAGAAAAAACCGCATTGCGCCCCGCATCTTTTGCCTTATAAAGCTGCTTATCTGCTTGCGCTATTAATTCAGCCAAATTTTGTTGTTGGTACTTAACTACGCCCACACTGGCTGTTAAATTTATGGTTATACCATTGGCTTCAATATATTTAGTTGCAACGGCTTGTCTAAGATTTTCAGCCATTGCCAGCGCGGATTGTGCACTATCAAAATTGCTCATTAAAGAAAATTCTTCACCCCCCACCCTAAACACATACCCTTTTGCAAAAGTAATCCTAAATAGAGTTGCCAACTCAACCAGCACTTTATCTCCTACATCATGGCCGTATTCATCATTTATTTGTTTAAAGTGGTCAAGATCAATTAAAAACAAGTACAACTGTGACTTGTCTTTTATCTCCACTTCAAAATAATGGCTCATAGATAAACGGTTTCCTGCTCCCGTGAGAGGATCAAGTAAAGCCAAGTTTTTAAGTCGCTTCGAAAATTCGGCCCTATTTCCTTCAAAAACATGAGAAATGACCCATATAATAATATAAATAAACAGTAAGTTGAGCGCTAGGTTAAAAGAGGAAAAATAAGGGCTTGGTAATTTATAAAGCAACACTGATGATTGCATAACCAAAAGTGTGGCCGATAACACAATACCGTATTTTCGACCAAGAAGTAGATAATACAAAATGGGTAAAGAAAACGCCCACAAAAACAAGCCATTTTTAAGTGGTGCCAAAAAGGTTCCACATAGTATAACGAGCGTTACAGTCATACAAACCGTTATGGCATACCAGTTTCGTTGCTTGTTTTTAACCAATTGTATAAAAATATAAAAACAAAGTGCGGAAAAACACACCTCTAAGCCGCCTACAATATAAAAATGATTTTTTGATAGGTTAAACACAGCAAAAATAAATGACAGCAAACCAAAAAATAAACACATCCATTTTAAGACATGCTTACGTAATATTTTTGTACTGTTAAGAGCGGCTATATCCATAAAAAACTTAAATCAAAACTAATGGTTTATATTAACCCTGAAATGCAATAATCACAATTTTATGCTTAACAACCCCCTTTAAAATAAGCAAAAAGGATTGGTTAAATGCAGCTATTCTGTAAGCAGCTCATTAACTGTCCCAACCAAGTCAGCAAATTCCTCATCAACATGTGCGATTTGTTTAGGGCTTAAGGTTTGATTTAATTTAACCAGCAACTGTGCGTATGCCCTTAAATTTTCCTCATTTCTCTCAATGAGTTCAGCACTCATAAACAGCTCTCGTTCTGTAATGATAGTGTGTAACTGCTGCGCAAATTGGGCATCATCAAGGATTTGCTGATTAAAAAGCGCTTCAAGTGCACCTAACCGAGTTAGTTTATAGTCATACCATAAATTGCTGGTACTGATATATTCACTGTTGGCTTGTGACACTAGCGTTCGCTGCTCTGAGGTGAGCTTACCAAGCCATTGTTCGTAATAGTCTAGTTGCCTGTCTAAACGAGACTGCTGATGCTCCTCTTTGGTTAATGAAGCGTGCTCTTTTATTTCGTCATTAATTTGATCGCGAATGTTTTCTACCATTTCACTACGTTGTGATGGAGTTAACGTTTTTGCCAGCTCAATTAAGGGATCACTCGCGTACAAAAGTAAATTGCGCCAATGCTGCTTTACCTGCGTTATTTTTGCCATTAACTGCGCTGTATCGGCTTGTTTATCGAGCAACTGCCTTAAGTCGAGTAAATCGGCTTTATATTTTGGTAACTCAACCTCTCGGTGCCAATCTCGAGTGTTATTAATAATTACTTTTAACTGCGTTGATTGGCTTTTATTTAAGTCGACATAATCGTCTATCCAAAACGAAGACAGCCAAGCAAGATTGTTATAAGCAAAGGAGGTAGAACAACTGGCAATAAACAATAAACTGGTTATAAAAATAATTTTGCTTAGTTTTATATTTTTTAAATTATTTAACATTAACAGACCCCGTTTTATGATGCTTTGGATGTCAAAAATCATCATAAGTAATTATGTAAGCTATTGCTCGCTTTTATTTTTTTCATTTTTCTATAGAATCGCAAGCTAACGCAATTTATATCATGACTATATGCTTAAGTTTAGAATTTTTGAGCTATAGTTAAAGCTACTTGTTAATACGTTTGTATACCTAGGTTATAAACGTTGGCGTTATTAATTTAGCTCATAATTTTTTACCTATCCCTAATAGATTCACTAGGTAAGTTTTCTTTTATGGCGCTTACATAGAACGACAACTAATTTGGAGACATGCTTATGTCACAGTCTAATTTTAAAGCACTGCTACTGGCCGGTATTATGCTCGCTACCCCTCTTGCCCATGCTGGACTAGAAGAAGGGATCAGAGCTGCTAATGCGGGTGAATTTGAAGAAGCACTTAAAGAGTTTAATTATTTAGCTGACAAAGGCTATGCACCGGGTATTTACGAATTAGGTAAGCTATACGAAGGTGGCCATGGCGTTACCCGTGATTATTACAAAGCAGCTGAGCTGTACCAACAAGCAGTAAAGAAAAACCATGTAGATTCAATGTTTGCACTTGCGGTTTTATATGATGAAGGTAATGGCGTTAAATTAGACAAACAAATGGCCATAACCTTATTTGAAAAAGCAGCAAATAAGAACCTTCCCGCAGCACAGTATAACTTAGGTGTAATGTACGCAAATGGCGATGGTGTTAGCCAAGATTATAAAGCCGCCAGAACATGGTATGAAAAAGCCGCTGCTAATAATTACACATTGGCGCAGTTTAATTTAGCACTGATGTATTTTGAAGGCTTAGGAATGCCAAAAAATCTTGAAATGTCGTATGTGTGGAATACCATTGCCGAGTATAACGGCAACATGCAAGCGAGTCACAGCCGTAAACTTGATGAACGTACTATGCTTCCTAAAGAGGTAGCTGAGGCAAAAGAAAAAGCCGATGCAATTTATACCAAAATTTTAGCGGGAACGTATGCTGGCGAAGGACGCCTGTTTTAAGTTAGCTATTAAAAAAGCTGAATGAAGTGATTCATTCAGCTTTTTTGTTTTAAACGCTACAGGCTATTTTACATAAAGCCACTTTAGCACTTTGATCAGTAATTTATTTTGTTTAAGTAATAAACCAATGCGCGGGTTAACCGAGCCAGAGACTAAGGTATTTTTTGCATGGCTAAAGGTGAGAAAACCTTCTTTGCCGTGATAATGCCCCATCCCCGAATGCCCCACGCCACCAAACGGCACATCATCGGCAGCTACTTGTATTAATGTGTCGTTTACCGCAACTGTTCCGCTAAGTGTTTGCTTAATAATGTACTGTTGCGCCTGTTTATCTTGACCTAAAATGTAAAGGGCTAATGGGTGGTCGCGTAATCGAATATAATTAAGCACGTCCTCTAATTTGTCGTAACTCATAATGGGTAAAATGGGACCAAATAGCTCTTCTTGCATTAATGTCATCTCATCTGTTACGTGCGTAACAATATGCAGACCCATACGATGCTTTTCGCCATCTTGCTGGTTTTGTTCAAGCGGTTTAGTAATTTTAGCGCCTTGCTCTTGTGCTTGCTCTAAATAACCTAGCAAACGTTGATAATGTGCAGGACTTATAATCGAGGTCAGGTTTTTGCCTTCTACACCTTGCTTAAAGTGTTTTTTATAAAGGGTACAAAGCGCTTTAATGAATTGATGCTCTAATGCTTTAGGAACAAACACGTAGTCAGGCGCTACACATATCTGCCCTGCATTGGCCATTTTTCCAAATAATAAAGCACGCGCGGCTTTATTTACATCGGCTTTTTCTAACACAATAACGGGCGATTTCCCGCCGAGCTCTAATGTTACCGGCGTTAAATTTTTACTGGCCGCAGCCATAACTAACTTGCCAACAGCCGTCGAGCCTGTAAACAGTAAATGCGCAAACGGCAATGATGAAAACTCACTCGCCACGTCGCTGCCACCTTGAATAATTGTGCAGTGTTGGCTTAATTCACCTGCAAATATTTTTTCAATAACGGCATTGGTGTTAGGCGTAAATTCACTGAGCTTTAACATCACCCTGTTACCCGCTGCAATCGCAGTAATAACAGGTACCAATGCTAGTTGAATAGGATAGTTCCATGGTGCAATCACACCCACCACACCAATAGGCTGATAGGTGACACTTACTTTTGAGGGCCATAAGCTTAACCCCGCGCTGCGCTGACTTGGCTTAGACCAGCGAGGTAGCTTTTTAATAATATGCGCAAGTCCCTGCATGGTGGGCAAAATATCCCCCACTAAGGTATCGAACGCCGTTCGGTATCCAAAATCTTTAGATACTGCAGCAATCAAGTCTTGCTCTAACGTTACAATGTTAGCGCGTACTTTCTTGAGTAAAGCAAGACGTTGCTCAATGGGTAAATAAGGGGTGTCTTCAAAAGCATGCTTTAGTTCATTAAATTGCGAACGCAAAGACCCTGTAGATAATGTGTCAGTGTTCAAAATAGGCTACCCGATTTATAACGTTTTCAAGACTATAACCTTGTTCTGTTACTCGAGCAATAAAGAGTGATTTTGCAACACGAGGAAAAGGATTGCAAAAACACTCAACAGGTTGGTTGGAACGCATACCGATGCACTGCTTTTTGTGTGCATCGGTTATCTGTTTTGTTAGTTGATTAAAGTGGGTTATTAAAAACCAAAAACCTGGGCTGCTATGGTCATTGTTACTAAGGTAATTAAAACAATAGCGACAATATTTAACACAAAGCCAGCACGGATCATGTCTTTCATTTTAATTTCACCCGAGCCAAACACAATCGCATTGGGTGGTGTGGCTACTGGCATCATAAACGCACAACTACACGCAATCGCAGCTGGAATAACCCATACTAACGGACTGCCTGTTACTGACTCAGCAACGGGGCCTAGCAGTGGTAAAAAGCCTGCTGCTGTGGCAGTATTACTGGTTATTTCAGTTAAGAACGTAATCAGCGCAACCACAACAAGAATGCTCATGACTAATGGAATAGTACTCGCCCCTTCAATCATATTGGCAATGTAGTCAGCTAATCCTGATGACTTTATTTGCGAGGCAAGTGTTAATCCGCCACCAAATAAAAGCAACACACCCCACGGCACTTTAGCGGCACTTTCCCAATCTAAAATGCGCGCATCACTGCCTTTATTTGCCGGTAGTACAAACAGTAATAATGCAGCGGCAATAGCAATACCGGTATCTGAAATTTTAAGCCCGGTAACATCGCCTAATAAAGGTCTAAATATCCAACAAATAGCGGCAAGCACAAATACAAACAACACGCCCTTTTCAGCACGTTGCATTAGGCCTAAGTCTTTTAGCTGTGAAGAGAATACCGCTTTAGTATCAATACGCTTGTTCGCTTGTACATTCGCATCGACCTTATAAGTGAATTTAGTTAACCAAATCCAGCTGATCAGCAACATACCGAGCGCTAAAGGCACACCAACAATCATCCACTCGGCAAAGCCAATTTCAATCTGATAACTGTCTGATAGGTACGCAGCCATTAATGCATTTGGTGGAGTACCAATTAATGTAGCAATACCACCAATACTTGCGCCATAAGCAATCGACAGTAAAAGGGCTTTACCGAAACCTTCATTACTAGGATCTGAGCTTTTAACTAAATGGGTAATAGATAAAGCGATAGGAAGCATCATTACTGCGGTAGCGGTATTAGACATCCACATTGATAAAAATGCAGTCACTAACATCATCGCTAAAATTTGTAAGCTTGGTTTTTTACCTGCATAAAGCATAGTTCTTAATGCAATACGCTTGTGTAATCCCCAACGCTCCATCGCTATTGAGATTAAAAAGCCACCTAAAAATAAAAATATCAGCGGATGCGCATAAGGCGCTGCAACACTTTTTATCGCGGCTATATCAACAATCGGCGAAATCACTAAAGGGAGTAACGCAGTAGCAGGAATAGGCACTACCTCACTCACCCACCACGAGGCCATCCAAAATGCTAAGCCTGCGGTTTTAAACGCTGCCTCCGACATCCCTACTGGCGGCTCAACTAAGCAAGTAAGTAGCATGACACATGGGCCAAGTAACAATAACAGCCATTGCATAAATGGCTTTTTATTCGCGTTATTTTCTAAAATACGTTTTGTCATTTGTTCAGCCCTTAAAATTTATATTTAAGACCAAGTGCAACACTGCTATCAGCATTTTCTTCTAGGTCGAGGTCAGTGTATAAAAGGTAAGCTGTGGTTTGCTTGTCAAATACATAATCTACACCCGTAGTCCACTGTGAAGCGTCTGAGGTTTGACGTAGTTTTGAATCATCTTTTGCAAATTGTACTTTAGGTACCCATTTGTCTAACTTATAGCTTGCGCTTAGTACATAACCGTTGCCAGACTTAGCGCCGTCAATCGATTCTGAATGCTGGTACAATGCCCCTAATTGTAATTTTTCAAACTTATACACACCCGCAATACGGCTTGCTTTAATGTTATTAAGCGAATCAACATGGCTGATTGAAATAGAGTAAGGTGTTTTATTTAAATTACGGTCGCCGTAAATTAGCGTAGCAGCAAATCCTGCTTCGTTATCTTTGTTGTCATCTTTTGGCGCATAGGTAAATGAAAACTGCGCGTTATGCCAATACTTAGAGGTATAGGTGATGGTATCGCCTAAGCGGTCTTGCCCTGCAATTACTTGAGCAATATCAGCTTGGGTTTCGTTAAAATTATCAAGCTTACCTTCTGAATATTTAAAGCGCGTGTCGTTTCGCCCAACCACCACTTCACCAAAAGCACCTTTTAGACCAAGGTAAGTATTGCGTGCTGCAAAAGGCTCATTGGTGTCGTCGTGTTCAAAACCTTTTACTTGAACTTCGTATTTAAATACCGCGGTAAAATACTCATTTAATTTATGGTCACCTTTAATGCCAATACGCGAAAAAGGGGCATCTATTTGCGTGCCTTCGTCAGCGTAACGCATTATGCCTGTATCGGTGTTAGCAATTTGTACTTCGGCTTTACCATACACTGTGTAGTCTGCAGCAAAAGTGGTTGCAGGTAACGTGGCAGCACTGCATAACGCAGCAAGTACTGAACCTTGGAATATATTGTTTTTCATTATGTGTCCTAATTATGTGATGCTACTTGTTGTCTGCACCTACAAAGCAAGAACATGACCAACTAAAAAATAACAATAATTTTCAGTGATTTAAAAAATAAAGGTTTAAAAATAAACATTGAAATGTGCGGGTTTCCACACATAAAAAACACTCAATATCACCATTTCCACCCATTAATCGGTGAACATATCTCGATTAAGGTTATATTTACTCATTTTATCGTAGAGGGTTTTACGCGCAATTTGTAAGGTTGTCATGGTGTCTTTAATGCTGCCATGGTTAAGCTCTAGCGCCTCTTCAATTAAGGATTGCTCATAAAAGCTGACCTTTTCGGCTAGGCTCAAATCTAATGATAGCGTGCTGTTGCTTGAGTCACTTTGTGCAAATGCCAGATCGGGGCCTAGCAATACCGCGCGCTCGGCTTGATTTCTCAATTCCCGCACATTGCCAGGCCAATCATGCGCTAGTAAACGTTGTTGTAGTTCAATATTGAGCGCCCCTAACGGTTTATGAAAGCGGGTCGCAGCAATAGAACTAAAATGCTTAAATAACAGTGGAATATCTGCTTTTCTGTCTCTTAATGCAGGAATACTGACTTTTACTAAACTCAATCGATAATATAAATCGGCTCTAAATTCACCTTTTTCTACCAACGAAAGTAAATCGACCTTAGTGGCCGCGACAATACGAATATCAAGCTCGATGGCTTTATTTGCACCCACGGGGGTGACTTTTCGCTCCTCGAGTACCCGCAGTAATTTAACTTGAAGTGATAAAGGAGTGCTTTCAATTTCATCTAAAAAAACGGTGCCGCCTTGAGCAAACTCAAATTTACCTTTGCGATCGTGTGTTGCGCCAGTAAAGGCTCCGCTGATAGCCCCAAACAGTTCGCTTTCTATTAATTGCTCTGGGACTGCGCCACAGTTAATAGCCACAAACTGACAGCTTGAACGGTTACTATGATCGTGTAAATAACGGGCAACCAATTCTTTACCTGTGCCAGTTTCACCTTCAATCAGCACATCAGCTGGTGTATCAATCACCGTGTTGAGTAGGTTCATCATATGCTGCATTTTAAGCGTATCACCTAAAATACGCACACCGGGCGCCGACGTTTTCTCAACCGCGCGCTTCAGCGCTCTGTTTTCCATTACTAAGGCACGTTTATCTGAGGCTCTGGCAATACAATCTAATAAATTTTCGTTCAGTGGTTTTTCAAATAAATCATACGCGCCTAGTTGCATCGCTTTTACCGCAACAGAAACATCAGCATAACCGGTTAAAAATATCACGGGTAGTTCACTATCGAATGCTTTTACCTGCTCAATAAAGGTTAAACCATCCATAGTGGGCATGTTTATGTCACTAAGTACAATGCCACAAAAACTGCGATTTAAGCGACTTAAGGCAACACTTGCATCACTGAAACACTGTACCTCATAACCCTCGAGCGTTAATAGCTGATTCAATGAATCGCGGATCATCGCTTCATCATCAATAACAATAATCTGTTTGCAAACAACGGCTTCAATCATTTTTAGTGGCCTCTATGCTTGATAAACTAATAATAAATTGCGCACCGCCTTCAGGACGATTATGTGCAGTTAAGTAACCATTAAATGATTCAATAATTTGCTTTGAAATCGATAAGCCCAGCCCTAAACCGTTACTTGATTTGGTACTATAAAAAGGTTCAAAAATAGACCCCAGCACATGATGCTCAATACCAGGGCCACTATCTAAAATAGAAAGCTTAACGCGCTCTTCAAAGCATTCAACATCAAAACTGAGCTCTCTAACTGGCTCACCTTTCATTGCCTGTGATGCATTGGTGATCACATTAACCAGTACTTGCTCAAATTTTAATGCATCAACCCACACCGTGATCTCTTGCGAAAACTGCGGTGTACTTACGTTAACATCGTCTTGTTTAAGTTGCGGATGGGTGATCATCAACGCATTGTTTAATAACGCCGACAGTGGATGAGGCCGAAGTTGCATGGCCGCCGGTTTACTAAAGTGTTTAAGCTGCGCCACTATTTTATGCACCCGCTCTACCAAATTCTCAATAATGATTAAGTTTTCACTTAATGCGTTGAGCTTTCCCTTTTTTAGGAAAATTTTAGCACTGGCTAAATAGGTGTTCATTGCGCTGAGCGGTTGGTTAATTTCGTGATTAATGCCCGCACTCAATTGCCCAATAGTGGCTAATTTTGCCGACTGTACTAATGCGGTTTGGGCTTTTTCGAGTGCTTGGGTACGCTCTAGTACCTCAAGCTCTAAACTGTGACGCGAATACAGTAATTTTTTATACCCGGCAAAGCGTGCCAATAAGCTATATCCAACAAAAATAAACACCCAATAAAATAACACTAGCCATAGTAATCTAGGCACCTGTAAGGCGTTAATGTTTGAAATATCAACAAGCACTGTCATGGTTGCATTCAGATGAGTTAAGGGTCTTGAGGCGGAAACGTATTCATCTTTAGCAATTTTAAATTGCTCAATGCCTTGGCTTTTGTAGCGCTGTTGTTTAATTTGTAGCGGTTGATGATCTAAGTAAGCACGGCGCTGTTTAATATCACGACGCGCGGTAATATCAAGCTCTGTAAAACTATTTAAACGCCATTCGGGTTCATCCGACATGGCAATAATATTATCGGCAAGTTGCAAATAAAAATGGCTTCCTTTTGAGGTATTTAAAAGCGAACGATCGTTTTCAAATTTAGCGACATTAATTTTAAGCGCCACCACACCAATGGCTTTTCCATCTAGGTAAATAGCTTGAGAAAAATAAATTCCGCGCTCTTTTGAGCGCTGACCAAGTGCAAAGTATGCGACCTTTTCACCGGCAAACGCTTGTTTAAAATAAGGTCTAAATGCAAAGTTACTACCTAAAAATGTATAGTCGGTTTGCCAGTTACTACTGGCAATAACATCGCCATGAGTATCTAGTATGTATACATCTGAGGCACCACTGGCTTGTTGAATATCAGCAAGGTAATTGTTAATTGCATTAAAGTGTTGTGATTCATTATTAGTAAAACCAATCAATACGTTATTTTCAGTTAGCAGCTGAGGGATAGCCGCAAATCGAGCGAGTTCGTTATCGATATAATTATTTAATTGGATGACTTGTTGATCAGCTTGAATTTTGGCTTGCCCTAAATCATAAGCACGACCAAACGAAAAGGTGACCACCAATAATAGTACTAACAATATACAGGCAAAAATAATTTTTTTGGGGATGGAGAACATAAACGCCTATGACAACTATGATGCCAATAATAAGTAATAGCCAATATTGTAACGAGTTATCCCCCTTTGCAGAAGAAACTTTTTGTTAACAATTGTACTGAAACTAAAAAACCGTGAAATATTACATTCCACGGTTTAATCACCTTTTAAGGTGTGCTGTTTTAGCTTAATTTACGCTTTTACAACGACAGGTTTGTCTTTAAAGTATTTGTATAAGCCAATTAATGAGGCTGCAATCCAAAATATTTCAATCACAAAGCTTGCTAAGTTAAAGTTATAACAAAGGCTAATAAGTAACAAAATAGCGCCACTTAAATTCATTAAGTTATACGTTAAACTTTTAGGTGAAACTTTATTTAGTTGCAGCAAAAAAAATGAACCAACCACTAAAAAAGTGCCACTCATACCAACAATATCAAATAAAAGTGCGATCACACGTCTATCCTTTTCCATTTTAAAACCCAACTGACTGGCCCAATCCATGGGGAGGGTTTTTTTCAATCATTGAAACAGCAAAACCAGCGAAGTTTACCAGTGAAATAAAAGCAAACAAGGGCTTATGTCCGCCCCTCACTACTTTAGACTATAAACAAAACGTTTATTTAAACGTGACTTTGCCACCAATCATTTTATAGGCAGGGGTTCCTCTTATAATTGTAGGGCGGGCAAAAGGTCGTTCACAGCCTGGGCATACGCATTCAGTATGGGTGTGATCTTGGGTTATTCTTTCTATAAAACATTTTACTAAAGCACCTTTGCCACCTTTACGGTATTTGAATAACGGTGCCTTACACGCAGAACAAAATATATCGACCGTTTTTGTAGGCCCTTTTTTATTGGGCTTAGCCATACTTCCTCAATAATTACTTTACGATTAGTTAATAGCATAATGCTATCACATCAGCGGTAGAAAATAATGAATGGCTGTTGCGCTAATATATTTTTTAAACAGTCGGTAGATAACTCTACTTTATAAACGATTCGCTTTAGGCTTTTATCGATAAACGGGTTAATTGAGCTGATAACACATTCATATTAAAAGGCTTTACGATAAACCCTGACACTTTAGCATTAATCGCTTTTTTGACAGTCGAAGAACTATCTTCACAGGTCACCATAAGTACAGGAAGGTTTTTCAGCTCGGCATCTTTTCTAATATTATCAAGTAAAGTAATGCCATCCATTTTAGGCATATGAAGATCTGTTATAACCAAATCAAACATTTTATTTTGCAGTATGTTTAATGCTTGAAGCCCATCTGTGGCTTCAACAATATCTTTATAATCTAACTGCCTTAACATATTAATTAATACATGACGCATTAACGGCATATCATCAACAACAAGTATTTTCATGCGTATGTTTTACCAAAATAGCTGCGAGCAAATTTTCGTTAAAACAAAGTAAAGGCGACACGCCAATCTAAAAGGTATTAACAAAAACGTGTTATGTGTAGTAACAACATTAGTTAACAATACCTATTGCCGCAAGTAATCAGATGGATACTTGTATCCCCTTATTTTAGCTAAAAAAAGTTTAAAAAATTCCAAACGAAGCTTGGGTTACATGTGCTAAGCTTTTTGCACTTAGTGTTACTTCTAACCCTCGTTTTCCGGCACTAACATATATCATTTCAAAATCTAACGCACTGGAGTGTATGTATGTTTTTAGCCGTTTTTTTTGGCCAAGGGGGCTTACTCCTCCCAAAATATAACCGGTACTCGCCTGCACTTTTTGTGGGTCTGCCATCATCACTTTTTTTACTGTACAAAGCTTCGCAAGCTGTTTTAAATTAACCTGCTGAGTGACGGGAGTCACCGCTACAATAAGCTGTTGCTCTGAGGTTTCAAGCACTAGGGTTTTAAATACTTGGGCGCTATTTAGATTTAGCTTTTCAACCGCTTCGAGGCCGTAATTAGTATTGTTTATATCGTGCTCGTAACTAAGTATGTCAAACTTAATATCGCTTTTTTTTAGCTGCTCTATAGCGGGGGTCATCTGATAAAGTCCAAAATAAATTTCCCTAATAATTTAGCACATTAAACATAAAAAAACGGCGCTAAAAAAGCGCCGTTTATATTAGGGTCTATTGATCCGACTAATTACTTAGTTAAGTCATCAAAAAACTTTTTAACCCCATCAAAAAAGCCTTGCTCTTTAGGACGGTTTTTTGAGCTGTCTTTGCCCATACTTTCATCTAATTCTTTAAGTAAGTCACGTTGACGCTCGTTTAAATTAACTGGCGTTTCAATCACAACCTTACAAATTAAATCGCCTTGAGCGCCACTGCGTACTGACTTAACACCTTTGCCACGCATACGGAACATTTTGCCCGTTTGTGTTTCTGACGGTATTTTAAGCTTTGCACGCCCATCAAGCGTTGGCACTTCAATTTCACCGCCAAGGCCTGCGGTGGTAAAGCTTATTGGTACTTCACAATATAAATTATTAGCTTCACGAACAAATATTTTGTGTTCACGAACAGATACTTGCACATACAAGTCACCTGCTGGTGCACCATGCATGCCTGCTTCGCCTTCACCTGATAAGCGAATACGATCGCCAGTATCTACGCCTGCCGGGATTTTAACCGATAGCGTTTTAGTTTTTTCTACACGGCCTTGCCCATGACATTTATTACAAGGATCTGAAATGATCTGACCTTGTCCATGACACGTCGGACAGGTTTGCTGCACGGCAAAAAAACCTTGGCGCATTTGTACTTGGCCTGCACCATGACAGGTTGTACATGTCTTTGGCTTTGAACCCGCTTTAGCACCACTGCCATCACATGGTTCACAACTAACCCAAGTAGGTACTTTAATCTCAACTTCTTTACCACGAACCGCTTCTTCTAAGCTTAAGTCCATGTTGTAACGTAAATCTGAGCCACGTTGCTGGCGTGATTGACGTCGACCACCGCCGCCACCAAAAATATCACCAAATACGTCACCAAAAATATCACCAAAATCACCTTGGCCGCCGCCAAAGCCACCGTGACCACCGCCACCACCTTGTTCGAAGGCTGCATGGCCGTATTGGTCATACATTTGACGCTTTTGCGCATCAGTCAGTATTTCGTAAGCTTCTTTAACTTCCTTGAATTTAGTTTCAAGGTCTTTATCACCGGCGGTACGATCGGGGTGATATTTCATCGCTAAGCGTTTATACGCTTTTTTTATGTCTCGCTCACTCGCATCTTTGCTTACGCCGAGGACTTCGTAATAATCGCGTTTTGACATATCTATCACACTACTCTTTTCTATTTACAGCGTTAGCTGCTGGACAAACCGATAAATCATATCGATTTATCATTGAATTTTTAAAGCGTTTTATTCACTTCTCTTTACATGCAAAAGGCGCGTTAAGCTTTAGCCTACGCGCCTCATGTGTTCATCCTAACTCAAACACTTGATTTGGTCATGTGTTTTAAATTAGCGAGAAGCGTTAGCAACAATTACTTGTCGTCTTTAACTTCTTCGAACTCTGCATCAACAACATCGTCATCTTGTTTAGCTGACTGTTGTTGTTCACCAGCGTCACCACCAGCTTGTTGTGCTTTAGCTTGAGCGATTTCCATTAGCTTTTGAGACTTTTCAGCAAGCGCTTGCGTTTTCGCTTCAATCTCTGCTTTGTCGTCACTCTTAATTGCTGCTTCTAGGTCAACAACAGCCGCTTCAATCGCGTCTTTGTCTTCGCTTGGTAGAGCATCACCCGCTTCTTCAATTTGCTTACGTGTACCGTGAACAAGTGCATCAGCTTGGTTACGTGCAGCTACTAACTCTTCAAACTTTTTATCGTCTTCAGCGTGCGCTTCTGCATCACGAACCATTTTTTCAACTTCTTCATCGCTTAAGCCAGAAGATGCTTGAATAGTGATTTTTTGCTCTTTACCTGTATCTTTATCTTTTGCAGATACATGTAAGATACCATCGGCATCAACATCGAATGTTACTTCGATTTGTGGCGTACCACGTTGTGCTGGGCGAATGCCTTCTAGGTTAAATTGACCTAGCGATTTGTTATCACTTGAACGTTTACGCTCACCTTGTAACACATGAATAGTTACTGCAGATTGATTATCTTC
This sequence comes from Pseudoalteromonas sp. DSM 26666, assembly GCF_900116475.1. NCBI lineage: Bacteria > Pseudomonadati > Pseudomonadota > Gammaproteobacteria > Alteromonadales > Pseudoalteromonadaceae > Pseudoalteromonas > Pseudoalteromonas sp. DSM 26666. Next base: position 136,759 of record NZ_FPAR01000002.1, read on the forward strand.
TGCTGTTGAGAATGTTTGCGATTTCTTAGTAGGAATCGTAGTGTTTTTCTCAATCAGTGCTGTCATTACTGACCCCATCGTCTCAATACCTAGAGATAATGGTGATACGTCTAGTAATAGTACGTCTTTCACGTCACCTGCAAGTACACCACCTTGAATCGCAGCACCCACAGCTACCGCTTCATCAGGGTTAACGTCTTTACGTGGTTCTTTACCAAAGAATTCAGCAACTGTTCTTTGAACAAGTGGCATACGCGTTTGACCACCCACTAGAATGATATCGTTGATATCGTTCACAGACAGGTCAGCATCAGCTAGTGCGCGTTTAAGCGGTTCAATCGACTTAGTCACTAAGTCTTCAACCAGTGACTCAAGCTTAGCACGTGTTAATTTCACGTTCATGTGCTTAGGACCTGATGCATCAGCGGTTACGTACGGAAGGTTAACTTCTGTAGATTGTGCTGATGAAAGCTCAATTTTTGCTTTCTCTGCTGCTTCTTTAACACGTTGCATAGCAAGCGGATCATTTTGTAAATCGATACCTTGATCTTTCTTGAATTCAGCAACTAAGTAGTTGATTACACGGTTATCAAAATCTTCACCACCTAAGTGAGTGTCACCATTTGTCGCAAGTACTTCAAATGTGTGCTCGCCTTCAACTTCATCAATTTCAATGATTGATAAATCGAAAGTACCACCACCTAAGTCGTATACCGCTACTACGTTTTCGCCACGGTTTTTATCCATACCGTATGCAAGGGCTGCAGCTGTTGGCTCATTGATAATACGTTTTACTTCAAGACCCGCAATACGGCCCGCATCTTTTGTAGCTTGACGTTGTGAATCGTTAAAGTATGCCGGTACTGTGATTACCGCTTCAGTTACTTCTTCACCTAAGAAGTCTTCAGCCGTTTTCTTCATTTTTTTCAGTACTTCAGCAGAAATTTGTGGTGCAGCGCGTTTTTCACCGCCTGCTTCTACCCATGCATCGCCATTATCTGCTTTGATAATTTTGAAAGGCATGATGCCGATATCACGTTGTACTTCTTCGTCTTCAAAGCGACGACCAATTAAACGTTTGATTGCAAATAACGTGTTTGTTGGGTTAGTTACCGCTTGACGTTTTGCAGGTTGACCTACTAACGTTTCACCGTCTTGCGTGTAAGCAATAATAGACGGGGTTGTGCGATCGCCTTCCGCATTTTCAATAACACGTGCTTTGTCACCATCAAGTACTGCAACACAAGAGTTAGTAGTACCTAAATCGATTCCAATAATTCTACCCATGAATCTTCTCCAACTTCTAAATTCGTTAATACATTCGATGACTAGTTAATAGGGATGCCACAAACTTAATTCAACTGTAAAAATGAAAAAAAACGCATTTTTTTTAATTTATTTACTAAATAACCCTAAAAAGAGTAGGGATTGCTCATTTTTTGTAATTTGGGAGCTTATTTATTGTCTGGTCTGATGAGTTTGGGTGTGATATAAATTTAGCAAATAACAGCAAAAGGACATTATTTGTGCACTTTGAACAATTATTAAAACAAGCAGCCCAAGCGAGTCAGGAAACTGACCCGTTAACCAATACCATGCAGTTTCCTGCTAACTGGTGCCAAGGTCGTACTGCTTTTGGTGGCCTCTCTGCTGCGCTACTTTATCAAGCAATGCGCAATAAAGTTGATTCATCAAGAAGACTGCTTTCTTTAAGTACAAACTTTGTAGGGCCATTATTGGCTGAAAAACCGTTTTCTTTATCGGTAGAAATATTACGTGAAGGTAAAAGCAGTACCCAAGTGCTCGCCAAAGCGATTCAAGATGATGCGGTGTGTGTCATCGTGCAGGCCTGTTTCGCCAAAAATCGTAACTCATCAATTAATGTGCCAGTATCAAAGTCGTTAACCTTACACCCTGTAAACGAAGGCCATTGTTTAGGCTTTGTACCTGGGAAAATGCCAGAATTTTTTCAGCATGTTGATTTATGCCCGCAACAAGGCGCCATGCCGTTTAGTAGTGCGCAAACCTCTCACCTTGGTGGTTGGATGCGATTTAAACACACGCCTGAAGAAATTACAGAAGCTCATGTTATTGCTCTTACTGACGCATGGCCGCCAACATTACTGCAAATGTTTAAGCAACCTGCACCGGCTAGTAGCATGTCGTGGTATTTAGAGTTTGTACAAGCGCCTAATTTAGTGCCAGGTGAATGGTTGGGTTTTGAAGCAATCACTCATCATTCAAAAGATGGCTATGGCTTAGAAGATGGCTGTATTTGGTCGCAATCCGGTGAGCTTATTGCACTCACCCGCCAAACGGTTGCCTTATTTGATTAATTAAAGAGCAGTGAAGTCGCGCTGGGTATATTGCTTATCTAAGTTAAGCATTATGGTGCGATATTCACCGCTTTGAATTATATTTGCTAAGCCTTTGTCAAACTGCTGTCTCAGCAAATCATTGTTAAAATACGCAGGCCTTGCCGCAGGTGGAAAAATAGCATGAATAACAAAATCTTTAGTGGCATTAGTTTTTTGATATTCCTTTAAGTAGTGAAGAAATATACGCCTATCGAGAATAATCGTATCAACCCACCCTGCCATTAAATGGTGTATCTGCGCTTGTTGATTGAATACTTCTTCATAGCCTCTCAAGTTCTCTAAGTTGTGACCAAATTCTTTGGGTAAATAAGCAGGCGCATTTTGAAATGCTAAAACACTTTTAGTCGCCAGATCGTAAATAGTATTAATAGTGAAGTTACTCTTTTTAAGACTCACCACCACATTCTCATAACTAACAACCGATTGGCTTCGATATATGCCAGCAATTAAAATACCCGAGTAATTTAATGCAATATCAACATGGCCTTGATTCAATAAAGCATCTGCACGCTGATTTGACATGTAATGTACATCAACCTCATTTATGTCTTGATTGTTAAGTGCTGCCTTTACAATCTCGAGCTGAATACCTGAATCATTTTCACTTATTACATAAGGCACAACAGTAGGGTTAGCCGCAATGATGACTCGTTGCTGCTTATTATCATTAACAAATGCAAAACTATCACCACATAAACACACTAAGGCCAATAAAAATACAACTTTCACACTTTCACCTAATCCGTTTTTATTTTCAGTTATTGGGGTTACTTTTCTTTAGTAATTTAGCCGCAGCGTTTGTATTTAACTATTATTTATAGCAATATTTAAATTATTGAATTAATTATAAGCTAACATTTTGCAAACTGCCTGCCCAAGCTGTGATCTTATCATTGATATTCCCGAGATTAATGCCAAACAAGTGGCATTGTGCCCACGCTGTAGCCATAAAGTCCGCGGTATTAATATAAACCATGACACTGAAATAGTCGCACTGAGTTTAAGCGCATTATTAATGTTGCTCAGCAGTATGTTTTATCCATTTATCTCTTTTAGTAGTAATGGCATTACCCAAACTATTACCCTGCCCGACGCAGCACGGATTTTATTTAACTATGATAGTGACTTACTCGGCCTATTTATCGATATCAGCATTATTATTCTGCCTATGAGTTTGCTGATTATTTTGATCCCTTTGCATTTAGGCGCACTTAAAGCACTGCCGCAAGCAGTTGCAAGAAAACTATTAAAATTCGCTTTAACGCTAGAGCCTTGGATCATGTCAGAAATATTTCTGATTGGTGTTTTAGTTAGCATGGTAAAAATAATGTCATTGGCTGAAGTTAGCTTTGGTATCAGTTTTTTTGCCTATGTGGGATTTGTTATTTTTTATGTTAGTGCATTAACGCGCTTAAATCGTGCTAGGCTGTGGTCACAAGTAAGCCCTGCCACTACACTTAAAAATACTTCAACCGCTGAGCGGGCTATTGATGAGAATATAAAAGCCTGCCATGTTTGCCATCAACTGAGCGTTGAATCAATCTGCCCTCGTTGCCACAGTAAAACGTATTTAAGAAACCCCTACAGCGTACAAAAAGCGGCTGCATGGTTAGTTACTTCTCTGATTTGTTATATTCCTGCGAATTTGCTCCCCATTATGTACACTATTAGCCTAGGGGATGAAACACCTGCAACCCTTATTTCGGGTGTTATTACGTTATGGAATAGCGGCTCATACCCTATTGCTATTATTATATTTTTTGCCAGTGTGGTGGTACCGTTAGCCAAAGCGCTTATTTTGAGCTTTTTGTGCTTTATGGTTACAAAACCCGCCAACCTGCATACAAAAGGTTACACAAAAGTGTATCAACTTACTGAATTTATAGGTAAATGGTCTATGATTGATGTGTTTGTTGTGGCTATATTAGTTGCACTGGTGCAGCTAGGAAACTTAATGTCGGTTACACCCGGTTTGGGCATCGTCTTTTTTACCGTTATGGTATTATGCCAAATGATGGCGGCACACGCATTTGACCCTCGCCTACTGTGGGACTCACCAAAAATAATAACGCAGAGAATAAAGCATGACTAAAACAGCTAACGTAGCACAAAAATCAAGTATTTCTGCAATTTGGATTATTCCTGTGGTTGCCTTATTTGTTGGTGTTTGGATGCTTTATCAGTATCAATTAAATAAAGGGCAAACAATCTACATCACTATGCCCCAAGCAGAGGGGATTATTGCTGGTAAAACAGAAATAAAAGTGCGAAGTGTTAAAATAGGTCAAATTGATCACGTCCGCCTTTCTGATAGCCAAGACAGTGTAATTGCCCGAGCACAAATAGATAAAAACTATGATAATTTACTCACCGAAGATGCCAGTATTTGGGTAGTAAAGCCACGCATTGATGAAACTGGGATCAGTGGTATGAGTACCCTACTTTCAGGGGTTTATTTAGAGTTTTCACCGGGAGAAAGTAACCGACTTAAAAAGCGCTTTACCCTGCAAGAAGAGCCCGCATTAATTGGTAAACATGTTCAAGGTGGACGCTTTAAGTTACTCAGTTACAATGCTGAGGTACTTGATGTGAGTACTGGTATATTTTTTAAAAACTACAAAATAGGCCAAATAGAAACCGCCACCTTTGATTGGAAAAACCAAGCAATGCAATACGGTATTTTTATTAAAGCCCCCTATGAGAACCTGATCACTTTAAACTCTATTTTTTGGGTTAACTCAGGTATTGAGATAGATCTTTCTGCTGATGGCATAAATATTAATACCGGTTCACTAAGCAAATTATTAAAAGGCGGTATTTCTGTTGGCTTACCTGATCAGCAAGCCCCTGGCGATTTAGCACAAGATGGTCATAGCTTTTCTTTGAGTCAAAGTTATAAGCAAGCTTTAGAAGAGCGTTTTTATGATTTTGATTATTACCTTATTGAATTCGAACAATCGATTAGAGGACTCCGTGTTGGTGCGCCAGTTGAGTATAGAGGTACTCGCGTAGGCACAGTGGTTGAAGCGCCCGCCAATGTAATTATAGATGGAAAACCGGCTCATTTTCGCGCTAAAAATACCGCAGTTCCGGTATTGATAAAAGTAGAATATGGTCGTTTATACCATATCACCTCGGTAGCAAAAGAGTATTGGGAAACAAGCGTTAACGAGTGGATTGAAAATGGCATGAGAGCGTCACTTAAACCGGGTAATTTGCTAACCGGTGCAGTTTACGTCGATTTTGACTTTTATACCGACACCCCAAAAAGCGAGCTTAAAAAACTTGCTCAATACGATGTGTTTCCTAGTGTATCGAGCGGTATAACGGTGCTTGCCGATCAAGTATCGGATGTACTTAATAAAGTGAATAATTTAAAAATTGAAGACAGTTTAGCCAAAATGCAAACTACGTTTAGCGAGTATCAAGCTCTGGCCAGTGAGATGCGCACGTTATTAAATAAGCCCGATACACAAAATTTACCGGGCGACTTTAATCGTAATCTCGAAAAAATAACCAAAAGTATGGAACAATTTGAAATAACCATGCGCCAGTTTGATAAAACCATGGCAAGCTATCAAGCAGGCTCTCAAATGCACTACCAACTTGAGCAAACACTGTTACAAATTAAACTTTTAACAGAAGAGTTTCAGCCTCTTACTCGTGGCTTAAACGAGCAACCTAATATGCTTATTTTTGACAAATCACTACCTAACGATCCACAACCGAGGAAGCAATAATGAAGGCACTATTTTTACTTTTAACGGGTGTGATCTTTATCAGTGGTTGCAGCTCTGCTATTCAAACAACAATTCAGTATTACCAATTTGAGCAGCCCATTAATGACTCTTCGCGAAATGTGCAAGATACACAGGCACAACTGCGCGTGCAAACAGTCACCCTAAGAGGCGCATTGAATAATCGGGGTATTGCTATGAAAGTAGATAGTAATCAAATCCATGCTGCTAATTATCATCTATGGGGTGAGTCGCCAGATGTTATGCTCAGTGCCAGCGCGCAGCAAACATTATTTAATACCATGACAAACTGGATGGTTATTAAAGGCTTACCCGTTATTACTGACCAACAGCAACAAACATTTTACGAATTAGAATACGAACTACACCACTTTAACGGTGATCTGCAAGGTAATGCAGATATTTCAGGGCTATGGCGTTTATACTACACTCACCCAGAATCGGGTAGGCGTTTACTAAGCATCCATAATTTTTCATCTGTTATGCCAATCGATGATGATGGCTATGATTCATTGGTGGCTACTCTTGAAAAAATGTGGCAACAAATCAACATCCTTGCGGCAAAAGAAATTGAAAAAGCGCGAATTTAATTTCGCTCTGTATTAAGTAAATATACATCTACCGCAATGTTAGTGCTTTCTATGATCACTTGACCTTGGGTTTTAAAACCGAGCTTTTGTAATACATTTTTTGATGTGCGGTTATCATTGCGGGTGATCGCCGTAACCTGGTTAATCCCCAAGTTTTTTCTATGGCTTATCAAGGTATTTGCCGCTTCAAAAATATAGCCCTTTTTTTCAAAACCGTCTTTTAGCGCAAACCCTAAGTCGGGATATTGCAGAACAGCTCGCTGATAAAACCCAACAATACCAACTAGTGTTTCATCATGTAATGCGATTATATAAGGCCCAAAGCCATGCTGCTTATGGGCAGATATAAAACTGTCTTTGATGTATTTTTTAGCGTCGTCTAAGGTATAAATACCTTTATCACCAATGTATTTAGTGAAATTAGCCTGATTAACCAACTTAAGTAACTCCGCCGCATCTGCTATTTGTGCGAAGCGTATGTGTAAGCGCTCTGTTGTAAAAGCAATATTCAAAATAACTCCTGATAATATTTTTCACGACCCGATATTTTTTTATTGACTGAAATAAAAAAGAAGATTACTTTTGCGCCGATGTTTTTAAAGGCACAACAATAGCGGCATGCATTCCTTGCGCCGTCTGGCGCCAAAGCCAACGCGTTTCACTAAAACTATTAATTTAACATAATTTTTTAAGTGCCCTCCACGCGTGCAAAAGCAGTGACTTGGAAAATGATTTAACAACAAACTTATCATCTTCTTTGTTTTTGTATAAGCAGTTTACTTTTTAAATCTGCTTTTAATTTTGTGATCTTATAAATGCTTGAACCTTCTGCGTTAACTCTACTGCCGCCTGCGGTAGTGGTTGTATTGGCTGTTGTTTTACGCCGCCCTATTTTATCGTTACTGATTGGTGCATTAGTTGGCCTTGTTTTAACTGACCCTAGCAAAGTTCTCTCAAATTTTGCCAGCACATCACTCAAAGTAATGACTGATGAAACCATTGGTTGGTTAATACTTGTGTGTGGCGGCTTTGGTGCGCTTATTGCCTTATTAGTACGCACTGGAGGGGCTTCTGCGTTTGGTAGTTTGGCTTTAAAGTACACCCGAGGTAAACGATCCTCCTTATTTATGACCTTTTGTTTGGGTGTCGTGATATTTATTGACGATTATTTAAACGCGCTTACCGTGGGTGAAACCATGAAGCGGATCACCGACAAATTTAAAGTGAGTCGTGAAATGCTCGCTTACGTTGTTGATTCAACGGCAGCGCCTATTTGTGTACTCGTCCCTTTGTCAACGTGGGCTGTATTTTTTGGTGGCCTGTTAGTGGATAACGGCATTGCAGAAGAAGGCAAAGGCATTGCCGTTTATATTCAAGCCATTCCGTACATGTTTTATGCCTGGTTTGCGGTGTTGACTGTGGTGCTGGTTATTGCCGGCGTGATCCCTACTTTTGGCCCCATGAAAAAAGCCGAGCAACAGGCGCTAACTCACGCTCCTACTTTAGAGCCTGCGATTTATACTCAAGTACAAACCGCCGATGAATATGCAGTAAAAGCAGCGGAGGAACACTTTGAAGATGCGGATCCTAAAGGTAAGTTATATAACTTTTTGTTGCCGATTATTTTATTAGTCGCATTTACCGTATATTTTGAAATAGATGTGTACAAAGGTCTATTAGCGACAATGGCTGTCACTTTGCCATTTTATGCGTTACAAAAATTAATGAGCTTTAGCGAAATGATTGAGCGTATGCTGGATGGTTTTAAAAGTATGATCCCCGCAATTGGAACCGTGATTGCCGCCTTTATTTTTAAAGATGTATGCGACTTAATTGGCTTACCACAATTTGTGATTGGCAGCTTAAGCCCGTATATGACCGCTGGCTATTTACCTGCGGTGGTATTTATTGCGATGTCGATATTAGCGTTTGCGACGGGTTCAAGTTGGGGGATTTTTGCGGTTTCAATTCCTATTGTCATGCCCCTTGCGACGGCGGTTGATGCAAATATTCCATTGGTGATTGGCGCATTACTTTCAGCGTCTTCATTTGGTAGCCAAGCCTGTTTTTACTCTGATTCAACCGTACTAGCAGCACAAGGCTCTGGCTGTAATTTGATCAGTCATGCTGTAACGCAATTACCTTATACCTTAATTGCTGCAGGCTTTGCCATCATTGGCTTTTTACTTATGGCCTAACATGGCAATGGTAGCCATTTTACTAAAACCATAATTAACGCCGTTAAAACAAAACCCAGTCAACAATGGCTGGGTTTTGTTTGGTTTTTGAGTAATTTCAACTTACTTTTGCAATTTTATATCGCTGTAGTAAGCATCTAAACTTGTCACTTTAGTTTGGTTTGGCAAATCAGCAAACTCGCTATCACTAAACTTACTGCCACGTAATTGCACATTTAAGCGGGCTGCTTGTGGATTTAACATGGTTTGCTGGTAGTAGTCTTTAATATCAGCAAGGGTGACCTTTTCTACTTCTGCAATTAGCTTTTGTTTTGAATCAAAATCAAAGTTTTCACGGTACCAATCGTTAATCAATGGACTCATTTCGTCACTTAAATTCTTTGGCTGTTCTTTTAACGAGACCAACGTTGCATTTTTAAGCTGTGCAAATGTCTCTTCACTCATGGCATTAAGCTCAGAAGCGTACTCTTTTTTGAACTTATCAAAGCGTACTTGAATTTCTTTTGGCCCTTTAACCGGCGTTTGAATAAATAATCCAATACCAGAGTAATCCTCAATAGGACGCGCTAATGCCCCTACCGCATAAGCTAGTTGTTCTTCGGTACGCATTTTGTCAAACGCGATTGTTCTAAAGTGTCCTTGTAAAACCGCCGCCTGCGCTTTTTGTTTGTAACCTGGCGTTGGGTGAATGGTCATATCGACAACGGCTACATCGGCTACATCAATATCTTTGTGTAATACGCGCGCTTCACCTAGTTGTGGTAACCAGGCTTTACTGCGAGCAAACTCAGATTTTGTATGATTATTTGGTAAAATAGCCGTTAATTCAGCAGCAATGGCATCAATATCTTTTTGATTATAGTTACCATAGCTAAATACGCGTAAGTTATTATTCGCTAAGGTGCTTTGCTTTAATGCTTGTAAATCAGCGAGTGTCAATGATTGAGCTGCCTTAATAAGCGCGTCAGTATCAAAACTACCGGTTCGAGTCAGTTTTGAATATTCACTAAACGCTTGTGCATACGGGAACTGTTTTTGCTGATTGAGTAAATCACGTTGATAACGGTCAATCGCTTGATTAAATGCTTGTGATGAAATTTCATCGTCAAATCCAGCTAACGCTTGTTTAAGTAAGGTATCTTGTTTATCGGTAAAACCACTTAATGATAAAACTAAGCCATTGCTTGAGCTTAAATTAACATTCATACCGGCAATAGCCGCTTCGGTTCGTAGCTGACTTAATTGAGTGTTATATAAATCTGCCCACACAGAATAAAGGACGGTTGAGTTAATATCACGCAACCCTGTTTGTGTGTTGATATACACCTCAACTAAACCTTTGGGTTGCTCTGCAAACTGCTGGCTTGCTTGGCGCCAAATTTTTACACCGTTTTTATCATAGCTAAGTTCTGGGTGTTTTTGCTCTTTAAAAGCCTGCGTTTTAATTGCAAAACTCTCTGGCAGTAAGTTGTTAACACTTGGTAAGGCTAAATTAAATTCACTTGGTTTTTCCCAGCTGGCAATTTCTGCGTCGCTAATATCACTAATTCGGTATTTACCATCATAAAAATGTAATTGTGAATCAGTATCTTCTTGTTGAGAAATATACCAAACACGTAAGGTGTCTGCGTTAAGTTGTTTTAGTACATTATTAACCGCATCAGCATCAAACTTAGCGTAGTAGTATGGTGCGTTTATCGCATGATTTAACGGGTAATCTTGCATGCTTTGAGTCAGCGCACTGACGTAGTTAAACTCATCGCCTTTTTCTAAAAATTTAAACTGGTTATTCAAAGAGGTGCGAATTTCATTAAAGTACTTACTATTAACACCTTCACGTTTAATTAAATCAATATATTGCATAATAGTCGCAACAATGGCTTCGCGGTTTTTCATGCCCTCATCAGTCAGCTCTATGTTCACATTTAAAGAGCCATAGTTACCATATTGATTTGGTGAAGCAGATGCTGATAACTGCGATACCCAGCCTTTATCACGTAATATTTGTGCTGGGCTACCTGGCATTTCATTGCTAAGTAAATAGGCAACAAAACGATTAGGTTTTACTGCAAATTCAGTTTGATTATTAGTGATTGTAAAGTCGAGCTGTAATTGTTTAACGTCTTCGTTTGGCGAGTAAAAAACACGTTTACCACCGGCATTATCAAAATTTAGCTTGGCTGATACTTTTGGCTTTTCAATATTTTTATTTTTAATATCAGCGAAGTATTTTTCTGCTTTTTTCTGCATTTCTTCAAGCGGTAAATTAGAAATTAACGCCACTTTCATAATATTTGATGAATAATATTTATTATAAAAATCAACTGTTTCTTTGTGTAATGAACTATCAGCTTTATCGCCTAACGTTTCAAGGTTACCAATTAAGAATCGATTAGCTGGGTGTTCACCCATCATTTTACGTGCAAGTTTAAATTGGCCAAAAAAGTCCATTTCACGACGCATTGACCACTCAGCATTCACTGCGTTTTTTTCTTTTTCTGTGTATTCTGGGTAAAGCTTAGGGGCTTTAAAAAAGTCTGAAAAGCGGTCTAAGCCTTCATCAAACGCATCGTTATTAATTTTAAACATGTAGTTTGTAATATCGAGCCACGTATAGGCATTATGCGCTCCGCCGTTTTTAGTCATAAAATCAGAGTACCCTTTAGTGTCAGGGTAGCGCTCAGTGCCTAAAAACAACATATGTTCTAAATAATGCGCCATACCTTGCTGGCTCATTGGGTCGTGCAGCAGGCCGACGCCGACACTCAATGAAGCAGCCGATTTTTCTGCGCTTGGATCAGAAACTAAAATCACTTCAATATCATTGGCAAGTGTTAGTGTTTTATATTCACGGTTATCGTTAGGACTGACAACAAGCGTTGGTGATAAAAGTGATGTTTGTGGTGATTGAGTAAGTGTGGCGGTATTCGAACAACCGCTTAATATTGCCAGTGCAATTGCACTTAAGCCGATGATGTGTTTCATTTTAGTTATATCCATTGCTGTTAAATATGGGCTTAGTGTTATAAAAAGACTAAATCACTTATAAACTACCATTATCAATTAATACTATGCTACTAATTAGCACTTAATTGTGTAACACATTGTGAATAGTTAATATAAATAATAAGGTAAGTTATGGAAAAGATAATAATAATAGCCATGTTCGTTCAGGTAACACTTTCATTAGTTGTGATGGTAATAATGGGAAAACGACGTTTTGCGGCGGCTAAAAACAAACACATACAGTTAAGTGACTTTGCTGCTATGCGACTTGATAATGCGGGCGATCATGTCAGAGTCGCTGATCGTAATTTTAGCAATCAATTTGAAATACCTGTGCTTTTTTATGCGGGTTGTTCACTTGCTTTACAGCTTAATATGGCGAGTGTCCCTATTGCAGTATTGGCGTGTATATTTGTAGCGACACGCATTATTCATAGCCTCATTCACCTTGGTAGTAATCATTTAAGAGCCCGTTTTAGAGTATTTTTGCTAGGCTGCTTATCTGTGTTTGTAATATGGGTAATGTTACTGGTGAGCGTACTTTACAACTAGGGTCTGATGACCTTTCAAGGTTAAATTTGCAGCAGTCTGTTTGGTATTTAGGCAAGGCAGAGCCTATGTGGTGTGGTTATTCCCCATAAATAGGCGATAATGCAGCATCAATGCCAAACAGGCGGTGCCCTTCGGGTTCTGCCTAGGGGCGGTTTACTCTTTGTTGCTCGGTTTTTACTTAGCCCACTAGGTTACAAACCTCGCGCCGCGATTAAACCGCCCCTAGTTTGAACAAATTGTAATCCGCAAAGATCAACAGACCCTAACTAAAAAAACGGCGGCTATGATAAGTCGCCGTTATTTTTACGGCTTATTTAGTGCGTTTTAACCTAGGTGCTACAAGCAATAGTGCGCCTAATAACCATGCCATACTGCCACTAGAGTCTGAACTTTGTGGTGGTGTCACTTCTACGTTATCAATTAATGTATTCTCTTTAGGTGTTAAATTTTGTGCTGAATTAGGATCGTCATCAAGCACAACCACCGTTTGTATTGACACTAAGTTTTGATTACTAATAACCACATTTTCATCTGAACATTGCTCTTTAGTAATACCAACCAATGGTACCTCTGCACAATGAACTAAGGCCGCTATTTTATCTAAAGTTTCTTGGCTTTGTGCTGTTATTTGTCCGAAAACGGTAAACCCACCATTTTGTAAATCTAAGTTTTGGCTGTTATCACTCATATTAAAAAACCATTGGCTAGTGGCGCTGTTTTCATTGCCGCCCTGCTTTGCCATGGCAATTGTGCCTTTTACATTTGAGTAAACAGGTTCGTTAATAACCGCTGGCTTGGTTGTAATGGGATCCATTTTGTCAGAAAAAGTAAAGCCTCCTCCTTGAATGACAAACTTATCAACAGAGCGGTGTATTACTGTTTGATTATACGCAGCATCATTAACATAACTTAGGAAGTTTTCTACAGTTTTAGGTGTTTGATGATCAAACAAGTTAATTTCTATCGTTCCTTGGCTCGTTTGCATTTCGACTATGGTTGCTGCGCTTGAAAAGCTCGCTGCAGTTAAAATTGACGCTAAGATAAGCTTCTTCATTATTATTCCTATTTTTTATTGTCATTAGGCGTCATAGAGTAGTGTTATTCATTTTATAAATCGATACATAAGTACTTAACGCTACAATTCATATCAAAGTAATTACACTGCAGTTACAACTGTTTACATTTTAATTTTAAACACGTTATGGAGAGTTAATTGTCTGAGTGCCTTGGTGTACATCACGGTGACTCTTTTTTTATTAACTTTAAGCCTAGCAAGGTACTTAAAAAGCCCCTTATCAATCACTCTTTTTTTGTTATCATCAGCCTACACAGTGATAGGAGTAAATATAATGGCAAACAACACGACTATTTGTGACTTTGGGCTACACCAAGGTGAACCATACACCCAGCTTCCCGTCAGCTTTTTGAAATGGATGATTGATGTAAATCATCAAAAATCTCAATACGCACATGATGAGCTCGCACGCAGAAAACGGGTTGTAGAGCAGCAACGTGAAGTCTCATTGGCTGAAAAATATGAATAAGTGCGTTTTTTTAACCTCGAACTAGTTTAAACTAGCCGCCTACTATACTGAGTTTTGTTAATCGATAGGTATTTTATGCGTACTCTTGTTTTTCTCATTTTATTTCTTGGTTTATATGGCTGTGCCAGTGACTCTGTCAATAAACCTGCAGCACACTATTTAACTGTTCTTCATACCAATGATAATCATGGTCGTTTTTGGCATAATGAAAAAGGCGAATATGGTATGGCTGCGCGTAAAACCCTAATCGACCAGCTAAGAGCCGATGCAAAAGCACAAGGGCATCAGGTTTTATTATTATCAGGTGGCGATATTAATACCGGTATTCCTGAATCAGATCTACAATTTGCTGAGCCCGATTTCAAAGGCATGTCGAAAATTGGCTATGACGCAATGGCACTAGGTAACCACGAGTTTGATAATCCATTAAGTGTATTAAGACAGCAACAGCAATGGGCTAATTTCCCTCTTTTATCGGCTAATATCTTTGATAAACAAACTAATGAAACTATCTTTGAACGTTATAAAATATTCAACAAAGGCGGCTTAACAATTGCAGTAATTGGGTTAACAACGACAGACACCGCTAAAATTGGTAACCCGCAATACATTGGCCACTTAGATTTTAAAGATCCGGTTGAAATAACCGCCTCACTTACCCAAACATTAAAAGCAAAATACAATCCCGATATTACTATTGCGGTAACGCACATGGGGCATTATGTAGATGCCAATTATGGAATAAATGCCCCAGGTGATGTCACACTTGCCCGCTCTTTAGATAAAAATGCCCTTGATATGATTATTGGTGGCCATTCCCAAGAGCCAGTGTGTATGGCTGCAGAAAATGTCACAGATGAGAATTTTAAGCCAGGTTTAGCCTGTAAACCTGATCAGCAAAATGGAACCTGGATAATGCAAGCCCATGAATGGGGTAAGTATGTGGGTAAAGCGGAGTTTAAATTAGAAAACGGTCAATTATCATTGCTAAGTTATCAATTATTACCCGTTAATTTATACGTAGATAAAAAGCAAAAAGACGGTAGCGTAAAATCCGTACTTGCTGCAAATTACATTAAACCAGATCCAGCGCTACAAACCTTTTTAGCGGCGTACCAACAAAAAGGGGCAAAACAAATTGAAGGTAAAATTGGCTTTGTGAATGACAGACTCGAGGGTGATCGTAACAAAGTACGCTTTGAGCAAACTAACCTTGCTCGCGTTATTATTCAAGCGCAAATGAATACCGTAGGTGCCGATTTTGGCATTATCAGTGGTGGTGGTGTTCGCGATAGCATCAATGCGGGTGACGTGAGTTATAAAGACATACTCAAAGTACAGCCTTTTAAAAACCGTGTCGCCTATATCGATTTCAAAGGCAATGATATTTTAACCTATTTAAATGTCGTGACGCGTTTCCCACCAGACTCTGGAGCCTACATGCAATACCACAACTTAGCCTTTGAACTTAAAGAGGATCAAGTAACTAACGTGTTCATCGCCGGCAAGCCGCTTGATATAAACAAAACATACCGCATGAGTATTAATGAATATAATGCTTCTGGTGGCGATAGTTACCCTAAAATTACTCACATGAAAGGATTCGTAAGCACCGATGAAACGGACTCTCAGGCATTAAAACGATTTTTTGCAGAGCACAGCCCTGTTGATGCACATGAGTTTGCACCTAAATAGTAATCTGTATTGAACAGTGATGAGTGTCATTGATATATAATGACACTCATAATTCAGGTTTATGTTATCACCAAGCCAATTTAAGCGCACTTCAACCCACAAACCTCTCACACTCTATTTAAGTTGGTAGCTCTCTTAACCAGAGTTAAGATTAAGTAGCAAAGCACGATTACTTTCCTATTATTTCTATATTTCCTTGACCCACATTTGCTAACCCATAACTGTGCATTCGTGAGCGTGAGCCCTCTCCAAATGCTTTCGGTGGGTAGTATAATCCCTTTTGTTCAGGGCAATCATTTAACACATCATCCAGTGACGCACGAATTTCACTCAATGTTTTCTCTAGACTGTTATTAAAGTTTGGACGTTTTCTTACTGTATGACCAAGCTCAACTAAACGATAGAAATATTTATTGGCAAGCTCTATCAATTCCTCGGGTACATTCTTGTTATGATTAAGCTTGATCTCTGGATTGTTAGTGCAATATTCCACAAGCGCTAAATAAAAACATAACGGTTTGTTTGCCAAAGCTACTTGGTGCTCCAAAGAAACGCTACTCGATAATGTTTTACTTTTTAAATCAATAATCAGGGTTAATGGTTTTGACTCTGTAGTATTTGATTCTGCGTGAACAACCTGTTTTTCATCACTTTTTTTAATATAGGCTAATTTTATTAGGTATGTTAGTAATATGCTAAGAATAAAAAGCATCCCATAAATAGCTACCACATCACCCGTAAAATACGGCTGTCTCAAAGAGAAAACGATGAACACCACACCATTATTACTATTTAACTCTCGAATAAACTCTGTGTAAGTTTTTAAAGAAGCATCAAATTCATGCTGTGGCGTTATAGCTACAACCTCAATACCGGTACTATCAATAAAGGTGTTTAAGGTTTGAATATAATTAAGTAAAGCTGCTTTATTACCTGAGTGTTTAAGCAGCTCATTTGATAAATCTAACAAAGGTAAGTCTAAAGCGATTCGTTTTTCTATTTGTATTATTTGTAATTTATTTACTTGCTGTTGTTTTTGCATTGTCGAAATATAAAAAACAGACGAGAAAACCAAGAATAAAAAAATTGTGCATATTATCCATATTAACCTATTCATTACGATTCCCCTATAAAGGTAACGGGGTAACTGTTGCACTGCCAATATGGCTCAACATCTTGATAATATTGAAACGATTGTTCTTTAGACATACTCAATAAGTGAGACTGTACAGCACAGAGTAAATCAGTATTGTTATGCTGCATTTTTAAGTACCAACGGGTGCCTGCCACATTACTACTAATAGGCGTAATATAATTTTTTGAAAAACGCTGACTGTCACTTTCTCTCCAAAAAGAGGCAATAAGGTCTACTTCCCCGTTCGCCAATAATTCTCTCAACTCATTGTGTGAACTCGCATAGGTTATTTTTAGCTGAGCAATGTTTAGGCCTAGCTCTTTAAAGGCTTGTTTGGGTAAAATGTGTCCTGAGCGACTCGTTGGATAATCTAACAGACCGATTTTTTTATCTAAAAAATATTGTTTGCTGATCTTAGGTTTTTCTTTTGAAGAGATAAAAAATGCAGTGTAATCAGAAAAGCCAACCACAGGCTGATAGTTGTAAGTAGATTCAGCCTTAAACGCATCCATAATATTATTTTTCGCTAAAATTAAATCTGCAATACCTTTACCTACAAACTCTAAGCTATCAACGGTTCTATATCCCCAATAGCCAATGACAGAGCCATACTGTTTTGCCACTACTTTGTCGCCACAGAGATTTTGAGTAAGTAATTGAGCAACGTATTTTGAGGGGGTAAATACTATAAGTTGACTCTTATTAGCCGTTGCCGTTGTTTGACATGTCGTTGATGTCTCTATTATCACTGGGAATGTTATATCTTCCTCGCCCACAATAACTTGACCTAAAAACCAACTTAGCAACACGCCCAGAAACATAAATGTAACAATCGCTGTTTTATGCAACATTAACTTCTTAATATTCAAAAAACACCCATTTAAATTAGAGTAATAGCTCATTTGAACAATTTTAATTACTTATTACAACAGGTAATTTTACCTGTGAAACCCAAGCCATTGAATAAAAACAATTTTAAACAAGAAAATATGAATTTTATTGAGTCCTTTCTATCAACTAAAAAAATGAGGACAATTGACCTTATCAGCGTTTACAAAATAAATGTCACACTAACTAGGATGCTTCAATGTACAAAAATGTAAAATATTCGCTTTCTTTAACACTTTTAATTAGTGCAATATTTGCAAGCACAGATTGTAATGCTTGGGGCCAAAACGGGCATCGTGTAGTGGGTAAAATTGCAGAGTCACACATAAGCGAAACTACTAAGACTGCACTTATCCCCTATCTCAACGGCGAATCTTTAGCTCAGATTTCAACATGGCCTGACGAAATGCGATCTGCACCAGGTGACTTTTGGCAAAAAAAATCATCTCGTTGGCATTACATTAATGCTGATGACAACGCGACCTTTAGTTTTGACCACGACCATACTAAACACAAAGAATCAGTAACAAACATATTAGAAGGCATTCACTACTCTATCCGCGTGTTGAAAGATGATAAATCAAGCCTTGCAGCAAAGCAGTTTAGCTTGCGTTTTTTGGTGCATTTAGTGGGTGACAGCCATCAACCATTTCATGCAGGAAGAGCAGAAGATAGAGGCGGCAATCGCGTTAAGGTTTCTTTTTTTAATCAACAGACCAACCTTCATAGCTTATGGGACACCAAGTTAGTAGAAAACGAAAACTTATCTTTTACTGAATACGCTCAGTTTATAAATACCAACAACAGCGAGCTAATTAGTGAATATTTACAAAGTACACCAACAAGCTGGCTTGAAGAGTCGCACAACTTAGCCCTAAAAATATATGAATCAACAGAAGAACAGATTAGCTACGACTATATCTACAACAACACCCCTATTGTGAAAACACGCTTGCAACAAGCGGGAATTCGCTTGGCTGGATTGTTAAATACATTATTTGATCCTGCTAACACGCAATCAAAAATGACCTTAACACAGCAAACACAAAAATAAATTTAGTTTCTAACTTAAATCATCTACATGGGAAATCAACATTATGACTAAGCTTCGCCTTTCGAAATTAACTGGGGCTGTAATTCTTGCTCTAGGAGTTTCAACAAGCGCTATGGCTGCTGACACTTCATCTGCAATGCGTGGTAAAATAACCACACCTTCAGGTGCGAGCGCTGCAAACGTTAAAATTAAGGTTGTTCATCAACCAACCGGCACAATTAGTGAACTAACTACCAATGAAAGTGGTACTTTCATTGCGAATGGTTTACGTGTTGGTGGACCTTACACTGTGATCATCGACTCTGATACGTTTAACGATACTACCGTTGAAAACATCTTTTTAAACCTTGGCGAAACTTACAGATTAACATCGCAATTAGCGCCGCTAAACATTGAAAAGATTGAAGTCTCTGGTTATAAAATTGTACAACAATCAGGTGGCTCTAGTAGTACGTTTGGCGAAGATACTATCAATAATATGCCTAGCTTTAACCGTGACATTAAAGATATCGCACGTTTAAATCCGCTTGCGAGTATTAATGGCAGTGGTGAGCTAACTTTTGCCGGCAGCAACCCACGTACGAATGGTTTAACCGTAGATGGTATTGGCCAAAATGATGACTTTGGTTTAAGTTACGGCGGCTACCCGACTTCACAGCCTCCAGTAGCCCTTGATGCAATTGAGCAAATATCTGTTGATGTTTCTCCATTCTCTGCCTCTAAAGGTAACTTTGGTGGTGGTACTATTAACGCGGTAACTAAGTCAGGTACTAACGAACTTAAGTTTTCTGGTTTTTACGAAACATCAACACCTGATATTGCAGGCGATGTAGACAGCATCTCTCAAGTGTTTGCTGATAACCGCCCAGTTTTAGATGACGATGGCCACCGTACATATATTGTTGAACAAGTAGAACCTAACCAAACTGAAAAACGCTACGGTTTTAATGTTGGCGGCCCGATTATTGACGATACCTTATTTTACTTTGTTAACTACAATAAATGGTCAAGCGAACTAGATTTAGACTATGGTTTCGAAGGTTCAGGTGCAACTAACGAATACGATGTGAGTGAAGAAAGCTATAACCGTTTCCTTAATATTCTAAATAACGAATACGGTTTAACCGATTCTCTTGGTGGCGATCCTAAAGACACCAACGAAACATTACTTGTAAAGCTAAGCTGGAACATTGCCGATGATCATCGTTTAGATTTTACCTATCAGTGGCAAGATGACAAAGATGAAACAAACTTTGGAACTGGTGGTACATCAGTTCAGTTTGCATCAAGTCGTTATACCTACGCAACCAAGTTTAATAACTTTGCTACCAAGCTATATTCAGATTGGAATGAAGACTTTTCAACTGAAATCGGTATTGCATACAAAGATGTATCATCGAGAAGTTTAACAAATTCTGATATTGGTAGCGTTAAAGTTGAAGAATACTTCCGCGGGCCTTCTTATAACTTTGGTACCGATGAGTTTCGCCATGCAAATAGCTCAGCAACAGAAAATTTAACACTTTCTCTTGATGCCACTTATTTAATGGACGAGCATGAAATTAACTTTGGTATGCAATATGAGTCGTTAAACTTATACAACCTTTTTGCAGCTAACTCTCTCGGTTCATGGGAATTTGATAACTTTAATGGTTTCGAAAATCGTGAAGTAGGTAACTACAAAGGAAAGTACGATTTTAGCTACAGCAATGCCTTTACAAATAACCCTAATGACACCGCTTACGACGCAACCCGTAATCAATTAGCACTTTACATTGAAGATACTTTTTATGTTGGTGATGATTTAGAAGTAACGGCAGGTGTTCGTTATGAGCGTTTATCTTCTGATGATAAACCAACACTCAACGAAAACTTTTTAAACACCTATGGCTTTAGCAATCAAGAAAATCTCGATGGGTTAGATATTATTCTACCGCGTATTGGCTTTAAGTATTACGCTACAGAAGCATTAACAGTTAACGGTGGTGTAGGTCGTTTCCAAGGTGGTATCCCTAACGTTTGGTACAATAACTCATTCCAAAACGATGGCATTACTTTTGTAGATGCACCTCAAAGTGCTATTAACGATTATTATGCTAATAATCAAGCTGATATCACTCAAGTACCAGATGCCATAAAAGGCTCTTTAGTTCAAGGTGCAGGTAGCACAAACTATGTTG
This sequence comes from Pseudoalteromonas sp. DSM 26666, assembly GCF_900116475.1. NCBI lineage: Bacteria > Pseudomonadati > Pseudomonadota > Gammaproteobacteria > Alteromonadales > Pseudoalteromonadaceae > Pseudoalteromonas > Pseudoalteromonas sp. DSM 26666. Next base: position 157,737 of record NZ_FPAR01000002.1, read on the forward strand.
ACCCAAATTTTGAACTACCGTCAAGCATCCGTGCACAACTTGGTTTTGAGTACGACTTTGATTCTGAGTTATTAGGTGAAGGCTTTAAATGGCAAGCAGAAATTGCTTATCACAAAAAAGAAAACGAAGCTGTGTGGCATAACACCGCCATTAAACCTGTAGGTGTAGCGGCAGACGGCGAACGTATTATCTATGAAAGTATTTACAGCGGTGATTTAGCTGATAACTTTGATATAGCAATGACTAACTCAACTGATGATGGTCGTTCTGTTATTATTACAACAGCACTAGCTAAAGAGTGGGAAAATGGCCTTTATATTTCAGCAAGCTATGCGCATCAAGATGTAACAGAAGCGTCTTCAGGTTCTTCTTCACGTGCACAAAGCAACTATCAGTACAATATCACTAAGAGCCGAAATGAAGACTTTGCTGCCCGTGGTGCGTATGAAGTAGAGCATAGCTTTAAAGTTAATTTAGCGTATAACACTGAGTTCTTCAGTGGTTATGCCACAAGATTTAATGTGTATTTTGAACGTCGCTCTGGTCGTCCATTTAGCTATACTATGGGTATGTATCAAGATAGTGACTTAGGTGATACGCGTGACTTTTATTCAAGCTCAGCTTATTTAGCGTATATTCCAACTGGTGCAGATGATGCAAACGTAAACTGGGATGAATCAGGGCTATCATGGAGTGAACTTGAGACACTACTTAATAGAGCGGGTATTTCTGAGCGAGGTCAAATCTTAGACCGTAACTCAGGCACGCAACCATGGGTTACCACTATGGATATTAGCGTTAAACAAGAGATCCCAGGTTTTGCAAAAGGTCATAGCGGTGAGGTTTACTTTATGATTGATAACTTTGCTAACTTATTAAACAGTGATTGGGGCGTAGAAAAGCGCTTAGGTTTCTCTGACCAAGCAGTTTACGACTTTGGCGGCTTAGACGATCAAGGTCGTTATATAATTGATAGCAGATTTAATGGCGCTGATGTTCGTAACTATAGCCAATATCAAACTAGCTCGTCTGCTTGGCAAGCTAAAATTGGTGTTAGCTATAAGTTTTAATACATAGCCTGTACATCAAAAACTCGTAAAATTAAAAAAGCCATTACATGCATGTAATGGCTTTTTTTATGGAAAAAATCACTTTTCATCTGTTTGTCATAAAAACTACTTACTATTTGCACGGTAAAATATTGAAACATAGATAAAATGCTAAATTTCATAAATAAAGTGTTTTATAATAAAAAAATTACAGTTGTATTTTATTTGTAACAAACAAATGAGGTACACTATGTAAGTATTTTGGGTTAAGTGTATTTTGCGGTCGCTTAATCCAAAATTAAAATAAAAAAGCTATTAAAAGTTTATTTAACTACACGGGAAAATAAAATGAAAATTCAACTTCGCAAAACAGCTCTATCACTTGCTATAGCAGCATGTGTTGGTGTGAGTGGTGCTGCAATTGCAAACGAAACAACCTCTGCAATTAAAGGTCAAATAAAGGGTCCTAACGGTAACCCTGCTGCAGGAACTAAAATTACTATTTTACACGTTCCTTCAGGCTCTGTTAAAACAACTGAAGTAAATGACGCTGGTTACTTTACTGCTAAAGGTCTTCGTGTTGGCGGCCCTTACAAAGTAATTGTAGACTCAGACATCTACGCTGACCAAGAGTTCAATAATATTATCTTGAACATTGGTAGCGACTACCCTGTTAATACTTCACTTGAAAATATCTCAGATGTTGAACAAATTGTAGTAACTGGTCGCCCTATTAGCACTATGTCTGGTGGTACGGGTCCTGCTTCAACATTCACATTAAGCGATCTTGAAAATCAACCAGCTATTAACCGTGATTTAAAAGATATTATTCGTATTGACCCTCGCGTTGCTATCGATGATAGCCGTGGTTCAATCAACTGTGGTGGTGGTAATCCACGTTTTAACAGCTTAACCCTTGATGGCGTTCGCATGAACGATAACTTTGGTTTAAGCTCAAACGGTTACCCTACTATTCGCGCTCCGTTCTCTTTTGATTCAATCGAGCAAGTAGCGGTAGAATTAGCCCCTTTTGATGTTCAATATGGTGGTTTCACATCATGTAACATTAATGCAGTTACCAAATCTGGCGGCAACGACATTCACGGTGGTGTATTCTACGATTACACTAACGATTCGATGAAAGGTGATAAGATTGAAGGTAATGACGTTGATAATGGCGATTACAGTGAAAAACGTTATGGCTTTAACGTTGGTTTACCGCTAATTAATGACACGCTTTTCCTTTTCACTTCTTACGAAAAACTTGAAGGTGTTAAACAGTTTAACTATTCATCTTTAGTATCGTCAGCAGACATCGAGCGTATTAAACAAATTACACGTGATGTTTATGGTTACGAAGCCGGTGCAACACCAGCAAGCTCACCAGTAGAAGACGAAAAAATCTTAGTGAAGTTAGACTGGAACATCAACGATGACCACCGTGCTAACCTAATTTATAACTACAATGATGGCTTTACCTTATCGCAATCAGATGCAGATGGTGATGAGCTCGCATTTGACAGCCACTTTTATGAGCAAGGCGCAGAGTTCACTTCAATCGTTGCATCACTTTACTCTGATTGGAATGACAATTTTTCAACTGAAGTTCGTTTAGGTAAATCAGAGCTTGACGCTCGCGTTCAATCTTTAGACGCAGCAAGCGGTTTTGGTGAGTTCCAAATCAGCACTGACGACGCTACTGTGTACGTTGGTCCTGATGACTCTCGTCAATCAAATGATTTAAACTACGATACCACAACAGCTAAATTCTCGGGTACCTACTACCTTGATCAGCACACGATTACCGCTGGTTTTGAGTATGAAAAGTTAGAAGTATTTAACCAATTCGTACAACATACTGAAGGTGAATGGCGCTTTGCATCTATCGATGCTTATGAGCAAGGTATTGCTAGTGCAGTATTTTACAATAATGCAGCAGGCACAAATGATCCTACAGATGCGGCTGCTAGCTTCGCTTATTCACAAAATACATTCTATGTACAAGATGAATACAGCTTTTCAGATATCGATGCATCATTAACATTTGGTCTTCGTTACGATAGTTATTCAAGCGATGATAAACCTACTTTCAACCAAAACTTTACTGATCGTTACGGTTTTAGCAATCAGTCAACGTTTGATGGTATTGATTTAATTCAACCACGTGTTGGTTTTGAGTGGTATGCAACAGATGCATTAGAAGTACGTGCAGGTGTTGGCTTGTTCTCAGGCGGTAACCCTAATGTATGGTTGTCTAACTCATACTCAAATGACGGTATTACAAATATTAGTGCTAACCAGTTTGGTAGCGTAGACTTATTTGCTCCTGAAAACGTTACAGTTACAGGTGCGGGCCCAGGTTTTGATATTCCAAAATCTCAGTTTGATAAGGTAGCTAATACGCCAATCGGTTCAGGTGATGGTACTGTTAACGCTGTTGATCCTAACTTTGAAATTCCATCAGAATGGAAATATTCAGTAGGTGCAACCTACACTACTGAAAACGATTATGTTATTGCTTTAGATTACCTTTACACTGATAAACGCGATGCAGCGACATTACAAGATATCGCACTTCGCCCTACAGGTGAAGTTAGCTTTGACGGTCGTCCTTTGTATGAATCAATTGAAGGTCGTGATGGCGAGCTTTTATTGACTAATGTTAACGGCGATAGCGGTTCATCATCAATCATTTCAGCAGCAGTGAGCAAAGCGTTTGATAATGGCGTTAGCGTTCAGTTCTCATACGCTTACACTGATGCAGATGATGTAAACCCAATGACTAGCTCTGTAGCCAGCTCAAACTACGGTAACCTAGCAACATCAAACCCAGGTAACCCTGGCGTAGCATCATCTGATTACGAAATCCCACATCGCTTTACATTAAACCTAGGTTATAAACACGAGTTCTTCGATGGTTATAACACTCGCTTTAACCTATTTGGTGAAGCATACAAAGGTTTACCATATAGCTTTACTTACAAGAGTAATCGTGACACCGGTGCGGGCGATATTCAATTTGGTGACGACAATTCAAATGGCGCGCGTCAATTATTGTATGTACCACTTGAAAATGATCCAAACGTTGTCTACAACATGAGTGCGGATGAAATCAATGAGTTTAACGACTTTATTGCATCTGAAGGCCTTAAACGTGGTGAAATCACAGGTCGTAACCAACAAAACTCTGATTGGTTCGTTAAATTTAACTTTAAAATTACTCAAGAAGTACCTGGCTTTATGGATGGCCATAAAGGTGAAGCATTCTTCGTAATCGATAACTTAACGAATATGTTAAACGATGATTGGGGTGTGTTAAGAAAAGGTTCTTTCGTGGGTAATAAGATGGTTGAAGTAAATATTAATGACCAAGGTCAATACGTTTACTCAAACTTCAGTGCACGTAGTGCTGAACAGTCTGTACAACGCGATGCCTCTTTATGGGAAATGCGTGTAGGTGTTCGTTACACGTTCTAATTTGATTGATTAAATTAGTGTATTTAAAAGCCCACTTAGTGGGCTTTTTTATGCCTGTAATTTATTTTTTAATTTATCAAAAATTGCGATTAGCTGATGCTGTTCAGCATCCGACAGGCAGCTTAATAATGCACGCTCCCACTGCAATGCTTGTGGCGTTATTTTTTCATATAAAGCCATGCCCTTATCACTTAGCATCAAAAATGCAGCGCGCTTATCATGCTTATTTAACTCGCTATAAATAAGCCCTTCATCAATTAGCGTTTTTACTGCCCTTGATACTGTCGACTTATCCATATCCGCTTGAGTACATAGCTGCTTTGCTGTGCTTTGCCCAGATTGTGCTAAATTAGCGATTATTCGCCACTGAGGAATAGTTAAATCAAACTCTTTTTTATAAATACTCGAAAAATCATTACTTACCAGTGTTGCTAAGTGTGTTAATTGGTAAGGCAAAAATGTCGTTAAATCTATTTTCATATTGAATCACTTATTTATTTACATACGACTTTTATTTGTTCACTTTTATTTACAAGGGTCATAATCAGTGTGTTTGATATTAGTCTCACTTGAGAGTATCTTAGCGTAAATAACAAAAATATAACACTCCCCCACTTTCATAGGAGTCAGTAATGGCGACACAATTAAACTACATGACCGGCTTTGGTAATGAATTTGAAACCGAAGCGCTGCCTGGTGCATTACCGATTGGGCAATTTAGCCCGCAAAAAGTAAAATACGATTTATACGCAGAGCAATTTAGTACCACTGCATTTACTGCTCCGCGCGCCGATAATCGCCGCACGTGGATGTACCGTATTCGTCCATCAGTTGTACAAGGCGATTACACAGCCATAGACAATGGCTTAATTAGAACAGCGCCTATTACTGAAGTGCCAACGCCGCCCACCATGCTTCGTTGGGATCCCATTGATATACCAGCAGCACCTACTGATTTTATTGATGGGCTGATCACTATGGCTGCAAATGGCAGCGCCAATGGGCAAGCCGGTATTGGCATTCATGTTTATGTCGCCAACAAATCAATGGACAAGCGCTTTTTTTATAACGCCGATGGCGAAATGTTATTTGTACCACAACACGGCGAGTTATTACTTAAAACAGAACTCGGGCATTTAAGTATTAAAGCCGGTGAAATTGCGGTCATCCCGCGCGGCATTAAGTTTCAGGTTCAATTATTAACTGACACAGCCCGTGGGTATATTTGTGAAAACTACGGCCATGCTTATGTGTTAGCTGAGCGCGGCCCTGTGGGCGCAAATGGTTACGCTAACGACCGCGACTTTCAATATCCAGTAGCGGCTTTTGAAGACATCGAAGGCGAATTTGAACTTATTGCTAAATTTAATGGCAATATGTTTCGTTGTGATATTGGTCATTCTCCTCTGGATGTTGTTGCTTGGACAGGCAATAGTGCGCCTTACAAATACGACTTAGCTCGCTTTAATGTCATGAATACCGTTAGCTTTGATCACCCCGATCCATCAATTTTCACGGTACTAACCTCGCCATCAGGCACTGAAGGCGTTGCAAATATCGATTTTGCTATTTTTCCACCGCGTTGGATGGTGGCTGAAAACACCTTCCGCCCGCCTTACTATCACCGTAATATTATGAGTGAGTTTATGGGTTTAATTGAAGGCGTTTATGATGCAAAAGAGCATGGTTTTGTACCTGGAGGGATGAGCTTACATAACTGTATGTCGCCGCATGGTCCTGAGGCGGATGTATTTGAAAAAGCGTCAAACGCGGACTTAGAACCACAACGCTACGATAATACGCTGGCGTTTATGTTTGAGTCACGTTATGTAATATCGCCAACTAAATACGCATTAGAAAGTAAAGAGCGCCAAGCTAATTACACTGACTGCTGGCGCACAATTAAAAAACACTTTAACGGCAATCAAGGGTAATTAGATTATGAAGCTTTATACTTATTTTCGCTCATCTGCAGCGTATCGTGTGCGCATCGCATTAAACCTAAAAAATATTGATCACCAGTTGGTGCCGGTAAACTTACTAAAATCAGAGCAACAAAGCACAGATTACTTACAGAAAAACCCCCAAGGACTTTTACCTGCTTTAGAAACAGAAGACGGCGTATTAGGTCAATCTCTAGCAATTTTAGAGTACCTTGAAGAGCAATACCCTGAAACACCATTACTGCCTGGTAATGCATGGCAAAAAGCACATATTCGCAATTTAAGTTATGCAATTGCGTGTGATATTCACCCGATTGATAATTTACGTGTGCTTAAGTATTTAAGTAGTGAACTCAATGTTGATGATGAAGCAAAAAATAAATGGTACCGCCACTGGGTTGAAGTGGGTTTTGAAAAAATAGAACGCATGCTCGATAGTAAAAATACATTTTGCGCAGGCGAGTCGCCAAGCTTAGCTGATGTATGTTTAGTACCGCAAGTATTTAATGCCATTCGTTTTAAAGTAGATATGGCTGCCTACCCTAAAATAGCAGCCATATATAAGCGTTGTAATGAGTTGGCAGCCTTTATTGATGCAGCCCCTGAAAATCAACCTGATGCAAACTAATAGAGTAAATTAACTTTTAAGTGCACTGTGTATTACCGTCACATGCTCAATTAAATCTAAGCCCAGTTCGGTTAAATAGCCACCATCTGGGCTATCTATAACCCCTTTATCGAACAAACGTTGTGCTGCGCTTAGTAAGGCGGGTTCAGCGTCTGAATGAAGTTTAATTCCCTGCATTTTGCTCTCGCGTGGAAATTTTGCTAGTAGTGTAAATTCGTCAATCATGGTTTGATTAAATAGCATATCTGTTCACCTTTTTATTGTTCTGTGTTTTACTTATGTTGTCTTACTTACCCTAGCATGTTTTTTTGCTAAGTGTACTTATTTTAAACACTGGAGGTTTTTGATGCGTTATTATTTTACTTCGTTTATTACTGTTTTATGCTTGTGTTTTTCAGCTTTAAGCTTCGCTAGCACAATAAAAACGCTTCCTATTGTTGATGCTACCCAGCTTATAAACACTAACACTGAGTGCTGGTATGATAATAAACGTTACAGCGAAGGAGCTATACTGCAGGTTCACTCAGTTACGCTTATTTGTGCTGCAAAGTACCCCCAACATAACAACAGTCAATTGATTTGGCTAAAGCTTGATAAGCAAGGTAACCTTATTTACCCCAAGAAGCCTGCAACTATTACTGTAAATTAATCAAGATTAACAATCTGGAATCTGCCAGCCATCTCCAAACTATTAAGATGCGGTGGGATACGTTACAATACATGCAGTTTAAAAAAGCAGTGTGACTATGAATAATCAACCAAAAAACCCGCTACATGGGATAACTTTAGAGCAAATTCTTGTAGAACTAGAGCAACGTTTAGGCTTTAAAGCAATGGGTGAACAAGTAAACATAAAATGCTTTACTGATTCTCCGAGTATCAAATCAAGCTTAAAATTTTTACGTAAAACCCCATGGGCAAGAGATAAAGTAGAAGCACTTTATATTCATACCATGAGTAATAAACCGCTACGAAAACCCAGAAATAAACCAAAACCAACAGAGCCCACGCAACCTGATACATCAGATTTTGTATGGCCCTCTATTAAAAAATAAATGAGTGCTAAATGGCGTAATATTTACGCCATTTTTAGTCAGTTAGTTTTGTTCTTGGCATATTACATTCAATGAAGCAGGGTGAATACTCACTACCACTTTATCGGCAGATTTAACCTCACCATCAATTACATAATCTAGCGTTTTATCTGCGCTTATCTCTACACGTTTTGCGTTAGTATAATGCGAGTTAATAGCAAAATGTGTTTGCGTGATACTGCTAAACATTAGCTCAGCAATACTCAATACTGTGGTTTCATTGTCTTTGTTTGGCGTTAACCAGTTTACGTCTAATAATCCATCACGGTGGTCGGGTTGTCCCCCACCTTGGGCTAAAAGGGTTGTAAATGGGGCAGCATTAGCGACAATAAAGCTATTTGTATTAATAGCTTCAGGCTCATTATCATCGAGTTTAACCATCAGCTTTTGCGCTTTATTCTCGCCAAAGGAATGTAAAAACCCATTTAAATAAGCAAGCTGGCCAGATTTATTTTTCGACTCTCTATCTGCTTTTTCAATCATTGCATGCTCAAAGCCAATGCCAATTAGCAATAACATCAAATCGTTATTACAATATGCGGTATCGATCAGGTTTGTCTGACCATCAATTATTAAATCGCACGCTTGCTCAACAGGAATAAATTTAGATTTTATTCCCATCAGCACATGGGCCAACGCATTAGCTGTCCCCAACGGTATAATTCCTAATCGACAAGACGTACCCACTAAAACACTCGCAACCTCAGTGACTGTGCCATCTCCACCGCAAGCAATTATAATATCAGGCTCGTGCTCTATAGCTTGTTTAGCCAATGTAATGCCGTTTTGTTCCGGTGTAGTTTTTAAAATGGTTAAATCATAATAAGCAGATAAACGTGTAACGATTAAATGCTCTTTTTCAGACCATAACTTAGTGCCTGATACAGGATTAGCAATTAAATATGCTTTATTTTTTATCAGTAGCTCACCTCTTCGGTGGCGCTTAACTAAATGGCGTAATTGGCGTTTATTAAGATTGGCTGTTTCACGTGTTTCTTTGATTTGAGCAAGAATGTCATGTACATCAGCTTCTTTATTTTGACTCAATAAATACGCTGCCATAACAAACACCGAACGTCCGCGACCTAATGCACAATGCACCACAACACGACGGTCTTTCTTTATATGGTGATGGATCCAGTTAATAGCTTGGTTTAACTGTGAATGTGTAGGTACACTATGATCAAGAACAGGAATGTTTAAATAACTGATATTTTCTTGGGTAGATGTCCATTCAAGGCCATCAAATTCACAAGTCACATCTAAAATAGCGGTAATGCCATTTTCTTTTAATGTATCTATATCAGAGGGAAACAAACGACATGCTAAAAATAAATTATCGTTTATTTGTTGAATTGGCGGTACCTTATCGTGTTTGCGTGACCATGCATTATAAATTTGTGCACCTAACAAAAAAGGAACAAATGCCCAACGAATGTAAAAAGGGATAACGCCATTTTCTCGCTTTCTGAATATTTTCCCCGCATTAAAAAAATAAGCACCGCTGACCAATATCAGCGACAGCGCCGTCCAAAAAAATGCAACCGCGAAGTAAACAGAATTAACCTTCAATCCCAGTACTATAAATACTAATGCTGTTACAAGATAACTGACTGCAGCCCACATGTGCTCTCCTTTAAGTTGGCAGCGCCATATTAGCGCCTTTAATATAGTCCTAACTTGCAAATAATACGCCAAAAAAGCAATTTATCTTGTTTGTTGTCGTTTCGCCACCGGCGTCGATGTCACATCAACTGGCTATAACCCACTGTTAATCATTGCTTTTTTAATATAAAAAGGAATGACTTCACGCTAAAACATCGTACTCAGTTTTTATTGATTACGCTTAAATAAAAGCAGCTTAATTTATATAACTCTTTCATATTTACAACAATATCAGTCAAATATTCATAGTTATTTAATGCTTCAACTTATTATTTATCAAATGGCATAAGTAATGTTTTCATCGCTGGGCGCAGTGCAATCAATACAGTTTCCTCGGTCAATTCAGGAAATAACATTTTTCGTAATAGCAGTCCGGCCATCACTGAGAAAATCACATTAATGCGGCTTTCGAGTTCTTGCTCTGAATGTGATTTTATTAAACTACTTTCACTGACTAATAAATCACGCATTCTGTTACGTGCTTGCGTATCAGCCTCGCGTAGTAATAAAGCGACTTTTTTGTTTCTACTGGCCTCTGCCATCATGTCTAAGTCAACTACGCAGGCCCCCGTGTCCATATGACGCTGCACACCATGGTGTAAGCCATCAAGTAACACTGTTAAAATATCGCCAGGTTGATCTTCAAACTCTTGAAATATGGAAAACATTTCTTCCATATCTTGTTCAATAATACTTTCAATTATGGCTTCTTTACTTTCAAAGTAATTATAAATATGGCCGGCACTCATCCCTGCTGTTTTAGCTATTTCTGCCATACCTGCGCCATGGTAACCTTTGCGACGAAAACAATCAGCAGCGGCGGTTAATACCTGCTCGCGACGCGCTTGTGCTTGCACCGGATCTAGGTGTTTTTTATTTTTAGGTTTCATTTGAAACTCCAGTATCGAGTCTCTCAACTCGAAATATTTAGCGTTTACTGCTTTGATCACAAAAAATAAACGCTAAACGGGCATTACTTTAATCACGCATAAAACCTTTTATTGTTAACAGGCTTTATGCGTACTAATTTACTTAACGGTTGAAGTAGTGGTCTGCCAGCCACCGCCAACCGCTTTGTATAAATTGATTTGGCTTGCAATCACAGCTTGTTGGCCCGTGATCAATTGCTGCCTTGCGCTATACCAAGTTCGCTGAGCGTCAAGCACTTGTAAAAAGCTATCAACCCCTTTGTCGTAGCGCGCCTGCGATAATTCAAAGGTTGTCTTTCGGCTTTGTAATAACTCCTCAAGAGCCATTAACTGTGCGTTATAGCCTTCTCTATCCGCAAGTACATCAGCAACTTCACGAAATGCTTGCTGTATTTTTTGCTGGTACGTTGCTACAGCAACTTGTTGCTCTGCGTTAGCGACATCTAAATTTGCTTGATTTCGACCCATATTAAAAATAGGTAAATTTACCGATGGCATGAAGCTCCATGTGCCTGAGCCTGCATCAAATAAATTACTTAAATCACGTGATGCAGTTCCTGCATTGGCAGTTAAACTAATGCTCGGGTAAAACGCTGCACGGGCAATACCAATGTTAGCGTTAGCGGCTAACAGCTGATGCTCTGCTGCTTTTATATCTGGTCGCTGCGTTAGTAAATCAGAAGGTAAACCCACAGGCACACTAGGCAAGTCTAATAAATAATTTAATGACTTACTTGGCAGTAAATCCTCACCTACCGTTTTACCTACTAATAAATCAAGCGCGTTTTTATCGCGTTTCACTAAACGTTGGTATTTAGCAATATCAACTTTCGCGGTGGCTACCGTACTTTTAAGTTGTTCCAGCGTAATTTTAGAAGCGGCACCTAAATCAACACTTTTTTGGGTTAATGATAAGGATGCTTGCTGCGATGATAACGTCTCTTGTGCCAACGCTAACAACTGTTGATCGGTCGCGTAATTTAACCAAGCATTAGCAAGCTCTGCAATTAACGACACTTGCATGGTGTATTGGCTCAGCTGAGTTGAATAAAGCGTTTGTAATGCTTGCTCTGACTGATTGCGTACTTTACCCCATAAATCTAACTCGTAAGCCGTCATGCCTACCGTTGCACTGTATTGAGAACTTATTTGTGGTTGACCACTTGCTGATAAATCGCTGGGTAAACGCTGACGACTTCCTGATGCATTAAAATCCATTGATGGATATAACGCTGAATCTTCAATCTGATACAAACCACGCACGCGCTGAACATTTAAAGCAGCTATTTGTAGGTCTTTATTATGTTCAAGACTTTGTGATATCAGTGTTTTAAGTTTTTCATCATTAAAAAACTGCTGCCATTTTAACGAGGACACCTGCTCATCCCCTGTCTCTGATGCATACGCATCAGGGACAGGTAAATTTAGCGCTTCTTGTTGAGGAGCTAACTGACATCCAGATAAAATTGCTAAAGTAAAAGCACTAAAACTGATTGCTCTTAATCTCATTATACTTCCTCCTCGGAGGTGGTTTTAGCCTTTCCTGAAAACAGTCTACGTACTAAAACAAAAAACAACGGTACAAAAATAACAACCAATGACGAGGCGGCAAGTGTTCCACCAATAATTGAAATACCTAATGCATTTTGTGCACCTGAACCAGCACTTGAGGCAATAGCTAATGGAAGCACACCACACACAAAGGCCATTGAGGTCATTAAAATAGGACGTAAGCGAAGGCGTACAGCGGCAATCGCCGAGTCCACTAAGCTTAAGCCTTCTTCCATTTTATGAATCGCAAACTCAACGATTAAAATGGCATTTTTAGAGGCTAAACCTATGGTGGTTAATAAACCCACTTGTAAGTAAATATCGTTTGATAAGTTACCCATAAAGGCGGCTACAATCGCACCAAAAATACCCAGTGGCACAATCATCATTACTGCAAATGGTACTGACCAACTTTCATAAAGCGCTGCTAAACATAAGAATACAAATAACAGTGATAATCCATATAACAACGGCGCTTGACCGCCACTTGATCGCTCTTGATATGAAATACCAGTCCATTCAGAAGCAATACCTTGTGGTAACTGCTTAACTAAACGCTCCATTTCATCCATGGCTTGACCTGTACTGTAGCCTGGCGCTGCACTGCCTTGGATTTCCATTGCTGAAAAGCCGTTATACCTTTCCAAGCGAGGCGAACCATAAGACCAATAAGAACTAGCAAATGCTGAAAATGGCACCATATCGCCGTTTTTATTACGCACATACCATTTGTTTAAGTCCTCAGGCACCATTCTCGCATCCGCTTGACCTTGCAGGTATACTTTTTTCACGCGACCACGGTCGATAAAGTCATTTACATAACTACTACCCCACGCCGTCGAAAGCGTACTATTAATATCACCTTGCGACACACCAAGCGCTTCTGCTTTTGCAAGATCAATATCCAGCTGTAACTCAGGCATATCTTCTTGCCCATTAGGGCGAACACCTGCCAATATTGGACTTTGACTCGCCATACCTAATAACTGATTACGCGCTTTTAATAGCTCATCATGACCTAAACCGACACGGTCTTGTAGAAACATATTAAAGCCATTTGCGGTTCCAAGTTCAACAATCGCCGGAGGTGGAAATGCAAATACAAATGCCTCTTTAATCGTTGAAAAATACCCCATGCCTTTTCCTGCAACGGCGCCCACTGATAGGTCGTCACGTTGGCGCTCATCCCAGTGCTTTAAGCTAACAAAGCCAATTGCTGAGTTTTGTCCAGAGCCTGCAAAACTAAAACCTGTTACCGTAAAAATTGAACTAACGGCTTCAGATTGATCTTCTAAATAGTGGTTTTCAACTTTTTTAACCACTTCAAGCGTTTGCTCTGTAGTAGAGCCTGCAGGAAGCATTACTTGGTTAAACAAAATACCTTGGTCTTCATCAGGTAAAAATGCCGTTGGTAAGTTTGAAAAAATAGCCACCATGCCGCCTACAATTAATGCATAGCTAAGCAAGTAGCGCTTAGAATGCTTGATCATGCGGCCAACAAAACCTTGCGCACCTTTATTGGTTTTATCAAAACCACGGTTAAAGCCTGAGAAAAAACGACCAATAAAGCTACCATCGGTGTGAACATGGCTAGGCTTTAATAACGTAGCACACAGTGCGGGAGTTAAAATAAGCGCAACCAGTACCGACAGCCCCATCGCCGACACTAAGGTAATAGAGAACTGACGATAAATAACCCCAGTAGAGCCACTAAAGAATGCCATCGGAATAAATACAGCCGACAGCACCATCGCAATACCTACCAGTGCTCCTTTAATTTCATCCATCGATTTTCGCGTTGCTTCAACCGCAGAGAGCTTTTCTTCGGTCATTAAACGCTCAACGTTTTCGACAACAACAATCGCATCATCTACGAGTAAACCAATGGCCAGTACCATCGCAAACATCGTGAGGGTATTAATGGAATACCCAAAGGTAAATAGAATACCAAACGTACCTAGCAATACGACAGGCACCGCAATGGTTGGAATAATAGTTGCTCTGAAGTTTTGTAAAAATAAGTACATTACAACAAATACCAAAACAACCGCTTCGATTAGGGTATGTACTACTTTTTCGATTGATAATGCAACAAAAGGAGTAGTGTCATAAGGCACAACCGCCTCTAAACCTTCTGGAAAAAATGGTTTAAGTTCTTCAAGTGCATCTTTTACACCTTGTGCTGTATCTAAGGCGTTTGCGCCACTGGCTAATTTAACCCCTAAACCCGATGCCGGTTTACCATTAAAGCGCGCTACAACACCATAGTTTTCACCACCGAGTTCAACATCAGCAACATCTTGTAAACGCACTACCGAACCATCGCTGTTGGTTTTAACTAAAATGTCTTTAAACTGCTCAGGTGTTTGTAATCGGCTTTGAGCCGTCACCGTTGCATTAAGCTGTTGACCAGCCAATGACGGCATGCCCCCGAGCTGACCTGCCGACACTTGCGCATTTTGTGCTTTTATTGCCGCAGAGATATCGTTTGGCGTTAGTTTATAACTTTGTAACTTAGCCGGATCGAGCCAAATACGCATTGCATATTGAGAGCCAAACAATTGTACTTCGCCCACCCCATCGACACGCGCTACAATATCTTGCACGTTTGATGACACATAATCACCAATGTCAATGTTGGTCATACTGCCATCTTGCGATACAAAACCAACAACGAGTAAAAAACTAGACGATGACTTAGCAACTACCACACCCTGTCGTTGCACTTCTTCAGGTAATAACGGCGTAGCTGTTGCTAGTTTATTTTGCACTTGTACTTGTGCAATATCAGGGTTAGTTTCTGCATCAAAGGTAAGAGTCAATGTTGCTGAACCACTTGATTCAGAGGTCGATGACATATACAACAAGCCATCTAAGCCTTTCATTTTTTGCTCAATAACCTGGGTCACCGAGTCCTCTAAAGTACGCGCAGAAGCACCAGGGTAGTTAGCAGTAATCGTAATAGCAGGCGGTGCAATTGACGGATACTGAGCAACGGGTAAACTTTTAACCGCAATAATACCTGCAAGCATCACCACAATAGCCAGTACCCATGCAAAAATAGGCCTGTCGATAAAAAATCGTGACATGAAATTCTCCGTTATTGGCTGTTATTTGCTGATGACTGTACTTGTGATGCAGCAACCGGTGCACCAGGGCGAATTTTCTGTAGCCCTTCTACAATCAATTGATCGCCATCAGCTAAACCGTCGGTTACCAACCAGTTAGCGCCCAAAGTACGCTCTACCTTTAATACACGGCTTTCAACGGTATTGTTTTTGCTAACAACCATAGCCGTAGGTTCGCCTTTAGTATTGCGGCTAACGCCGCGTTGAGGAGCGAGAATTGCATTAGATTTCACCCCTTCAACAACCTCAGCACGTACATACATACCAGGTAGCAATAGTTTTTCAGGGTTTGGAAACTTCGCGCGTAACGTTACCGAACCCGTACTTGGGTCAACCGTCACTTCAGAGAACTGTAATGTTCCCTTATGAGGATACGCAGAGCCATCTTCCATAATAAGTTCAACATCTGTTTGCGTGGTTGAATCAACCCCTAAAGAACCCGATGCCAATGCTCTTTTTAGCTTAGTTAGTTCATTACTTGATTGGGTTAAATCTACATAAATTGGATCAAGCTGAGTAACGGTTGCCAATGCTGTGGTTTGAGCTGCGCTGACTAGTGCCCCGACAGTGACACTTGATTTACTAATTTGGCCGCTAATTGGCGAAGAAACATGGCTATAATCAAGATTAATTTGCGCGCTTTGTAACTGTGCTTTCGCCGTTAATAGTTCTGCAGATGCTTGCTTGTATGCTGCATCGGCTTCATCAAAGTCTTGCTGGCTTACCGCTTTAATTTCTAGTAATTCTTTATAACGCGACGCTTTAGATTTACTGCTTGCAATACTAGCCTCTGCGCGCGCAACGGCCGCTTTGCTGGCTGCGAGTTCTGCTTCAAAAATGTCAGGATTAATTTGATAAAGCGCTTGGCCTTGCTCAACCTGTGTGCCTTCTTCAAATAACCGAGATTGAACAATACCACTGACTTGAGGACGAATTTCAGCAATTTGAAACGCACTAACACGCCCTGGTAATTCTTTTTTAAGTGTAATAGCTTGGCTTGTTAAGGTGACCACACCAACAGGTGTCGCTGCAGGAGCAGAAGCCTTAGGTTGTTCAGCTACCTGATCACAACCACTTAAAGCAACAGAACCAACGAGGGCCGAAAATACAAAAAAAGCGATGCGGGAACGCTGCATGTCAAATACCTTTTAGTTTAGAATGAACGATCATTCTAAACTATAGTACAGCAATTAAAAATAGCCACTGAGCAACATTTACACATTTTTACAATTGAATAGATAAGTAACACAAACAATAGCTGAGTTATTTAAGCAACACCCATAAAAAAAGCAGCCAATGAACTTTCATTGGCTGCTCTTAAGCTATGTTGGCTGTCATTATTCGTTGTCAGTATTAACTCTAGAGACTAGTAACTGCTCAATACGAATTCCTTCCACGTCCACAACTTCAAATTTAAAACCTGCAAATAAAACAAACTCTGCGCGTTTAGGAATATGTTTCATGGTATAAATTAAATATCCGGCCACGGTTTCATAATGATTTTGATCAGGAAATTCATCAATTTCAAGTACCTTCGCCAGCTCAACAATCGGGGTTAAGCCATCCACTAACCAAGAACTCGCGTCGCGTTCAATAATTAACTCTTCACTTTGATGAGTAATTAAATCGCCCATAAAACCTTTCATTAAATCTTTAACCGTAACAATCCCAACCACCAAAGCATACTCATTAACTACCACCGCAAAAGGATGCACAGCGGTTTTAAACGCATTTAACGCTTCAGATAAACTCAATGTTTCGGGCAAGTAAAAAATATCTTTATCAAGCATGTCATCGTTAATATTTGCCGCCTCACCTTTGAGTACTTGGCGTAAAATATCTTTAGACTCAACAGAGCCAATTAACTTATCAAGATTACCTTTGCACACTAAAAAGTGATTGTGCGGATGATCTATAATTTTATTTGCTATATCGTCGCTAGATTCATCAATATCAAAATAAACAATTTGCTCACGCGGTGACATAACGCTTGATAAGAAACGCGCTTCTAAATCAAATACATTTCCTATTAAATCATACTCTTGTTGCTGTAAACTGCCATATTCAGCACCAGCATCCATCATCGCAACAATATCTTCAGTGGTCACAATATCTTCACGTTCACTGGGCACTTTAAACACCCGTAAAACAATATTGGTTAAGCCATTAAAAAATAATACCAGTGGCGTGAGCGCAAAAGTAACCCAGCGCATAATTGTCACCACCCTCACGGCAACGGCCTCAGGTAAAATCATCGCTAAACGCTTTGGTAGTAAATCGGCAAATAAAATAAATAACGAGGTAATAATTAAAAACGATAATACAAAGCTAATTTGCCCAAGTAATGGACCTTGATAAAACAGCTGTAGTATTTCTTGCATGTAAGGAGACAATGCTTGCTCGCCAACAATCCCGCCTAATATCGCAATCGCATTGAGCGTAATTTGGATCATGGCGAAAAAAGCCCCAGGCTGCTCTTGCAGCTTTAAAACCGCCAAAGCGTGCACATTGCCCTCGTCCGCCATTACTCTTAACTTAATTTTGCGTGAAGCGGCAATCGAAATTTCTGACATCGCAAATAACGCACTCATCAAGATTAATAACGCAATCCCGATTAAATCACCCATTTATAACTCCAAAATAATCGCTTTTACAAGCAAAAGCAGCTGGATTATAGACGCTTTTATAGACAGGGCAATTGATATTTAAATAATATTAATAACTAATAAAAATCAAAAGCTTAATATTTATAGTTTAGACTCATATGAAGAAAAAGCCGCGCTAAGTTGTTGCTTTACGTTATCGGGTAGATTTTTATTACAGGCGAAATATAAAGGGGCTTGATGGGCATTGATGGGCATGAGTAATTCGAGTTGTAATTTATTTAATAAATGAGATTGTTCATGGTTTATTCGCTGCGCTGGTATAACAACTAAATCAATACTCGAACTTCGGGTTTGGATTATCTTAAAAATATTATCAAAACTACTAAACAGCATTAAATTTTCGTTTTCTTTAAAGCCCTTTGAAATTAAGTAATGATGGCTGTAGTTATCTTTTAAAACCGCAATACGGTATTGCTTTGCCTGCTCTAAATTAGTTAAGGAAATACCTTTGCTTTTAAGGGAGTAAAAATTAGTGTCAAATTGGGCAAGCTTAGCAAACCAAATAAAATTATGTTCCCGCTCAGGCGAACGAGAAATAGAAAATATACAGGTTTGGGGATCTCTCAGTGCAATATTGTAAGCCATACTCCAATCGTTTACAGAAATTGAATAATCAATACCTACGCTATCAAGCACTAATCGGACTT
The DNA here is from genome assembly GCF_900116475.1 of Pseudoalteromonas sp. DSM 26666. Classification (NCBI taxonomy): domain Bacteria; kingdom Pseudomonadati; phylum Pseudomonadota; class Gammaproteobacteria; order Alteromonadales; family Pseudoalteromonadaceae; genus Pseudoalteromonas; species Pseudoalteromonas sp. DSM 26666. The sequence goes on from NZ_FPAR01000002.1 coordinate 176,514, forward strand.
TATCGGCAGCATCACCTACTAAATTGTTATTCGCGTCCAGATACTGCGCAGGCGCGAAGTTCTCTGTTACAACAGTAAGTTTAGCCACACAATGATGACTTACAATGAGCAATAATACACAATACCACTTAGTCACAATAACCCACTATATAAAATTTAAGATGTTACTTTTTTGATAAAAGCAAATTTAATATAGCGGATTATTTACAAATAGCCAATTTTGACCTTTAGGATTAACGATTCATTGCTGCAATTAAGAATGCTGAAATTTTAGCGCCTTCTCTAAGCGTCGTCTCTGAGCTTGATTGACCCACTAATGAGCTGTCGGTAAACGGCGCGATTTCCATCATATCTGCACCGGTTATTGGAAACTCATCGGCAATGGCTGACAAAATATCAAGCGCATGCTGTGGTGTTAATCCATTTTCTTCAGGTGTACCTGTTGCTGAGGCAAATTGAGCATCTAGTGCGTCAATATCAAAGCTTACATACACTTCATCAACCTTGTCAGCCTTTAGTTGCGCGATTGTATCGGCAGCAACAGCGGCTGCGCCACGCTCAATAATTTCAGCAGCCCAGTGCTGTTTAACGCCAAAGGTACTTTCCCAATGTGATTTAGGCTTACCACTTGAGCGAATACCAAATTGAATTAAATGATGTGGCGCGGGTAAAAATTCTAAAATATGGGTACACCAAGAGCCAAAACATAAATCGATACCCAAACGCTCTACGAGTAAGTCGGTGTGAGCATCAAAATGAATAATTGCCGTACGTTTACCTTGCTCGCGTTTGGCTTTTAAATACGCTTTTGTTAACGGGTAACTAATAGAATGATCGCCACCAATACCAAAAATGCCTTTATCTTGGAATGTCGCATAAAAGCTGTCACATACATCTTCGGTAATAGACAGTGGACTTACGAAATGATCGTTATTGTCATTGCCATAAAGCGCTTTTTGGCAATTGGTAATTGTTGCTTCGTTTAAGTATTTATCGTGTAATAAATGCGGTATTACGCGCACATCACCTAAGTCAAATGAACGACACTGTGTTTGTTGGTCAATTAAAGCTGAACGTAAAAATAAAGGCCCCCAGTTTGCACCGCGTAAAATACCACCACCACAATCAGAGCTGATCCCCAGCATAACCGCTTTGTGGGGTGAGTTAGGTAATTCATTTAGCGAGTCACGCCATAAAGCATCGACATTTTCAGTTTGACCATATAATTTATTTCTGAGTGCTGCTTTGCGTTCTTTTGCCGTATTAACCGTGAATACACCGTCGCCAGGTGCACATAAACAGTGTTCAACTTTATTTTTAAATGCTTGAAATTGTGTGCTCATTGTAAACCCTTTTTCAATCTGAATATCTTGTCTATTATTGAGTAGTTATGCAAAACGACGAACGCTGAATAAATTAAAAATTAATTGTCTGTGGTTATAAAAATCACTGAACGTTGTGTTTTGCGAGGTTAGGTCAGCGGCAAAACAATACAAAACCTACTAACTAACCTTATGAATATAAACAATTTAAAATTTAGCTAACAACTCTTTTAGCTAGCTACTGGTTTGCTCTGAGGTATGAATATAGTGTCTGAGCAAACAAGTCAACTGGCTCATTTTGTTAGTAATTTTAGCCATTGATTGAATATTCAGAGTTGATGAATAAATCAATACGGACATCCGTCCTGTACTTCATTTAGGTTTCTCGTAATCATGTTAAATTGACAACAACTCTTATTAAAAAGGCTTAGTTATGGAAAAGGTATTTCACTTAGGACTGTGTATTGATGATTTAAAAGGTGCAAAACTGGCTATTGTTCCAGGGGATCCAGATCGTGCAGCACGCATTTCACAGTTCTTAGATAATCCAACCTGCCTTGCTCAAACGCGTGAGTTTCACATTTATTTAGGCCAATTAAACGGCCACTCAGTGGTTGTATGTTCAACCGGTATCGGCGGCCCTTCAACGTCAATTGCGGTTGAAGAACTGGCTCAACTTGGCGTACGTAGCTTTCTTCGCATTGGCACAACAGGCGCGATTCAGCCGCACATTAACGAAGGCGATATTTTAATTAGCCAAGCCTCAGTTCGTTTAGATGGCGCGAGTCAGCATTTTGCACCGCTGTGCTACCCTGCTGTTTCTGATTTTTTTGCCACTCAAGCGATGGTAAAAGCCTGTGAAAACCTAAACATCGATTTTCATATCGGTATCACCGCTTCAAGCGATACCTTCTACCCAGGGCAAGAGCGTTACGATACGCATTCTGGTTATGTTCCTAAGTCATTACAGGGTAGCTGTGAAGAATGGCAAAAACTAGGCGTGATGAACTACGAAATGGAATCGGCTACTTTATTTACTATGTGTGCCGCTCTTGGCCTACAAGCAGCCTGTGTTGCAGGTGTATTAGTAAATAGAACACGTCAAGAAATTCCTAACGTAGACCACGGCGAGATTGAGAAAAAATCGGTTGCCGTGGTACTTGAAGCCGCTAAAGTGTTACTTGGCTAATGTTGCACTAATAACCTCAAGTGTTGGCAAGCCAGTAAAGCTTGCTAACACAGCTTTTGCCACCCCTGATTGGTTTTCATGACCAGCCGTTTCTAATAACGTAACTGATTTAACTGTTTGCTTATCAAAGCTCAATCCTGCTAAAAACAACTGACTCACAGCACTTTGTAATGGCGATAAACTCGGGCTGTACGCTGCATTTTCTGCATAGCTGCCATAAAAATCACCGTTTTCAAACGTACTTATTTTTACTGCACTGTAATTTTGGCTGTATGGCACATAAGCCGCTAAAGCATAGCTCATCAGCTTTTCATCAAGTTGTTTGTTTTCAAAACAATTAGTTTGCTCTGCTGGGTTAAATAAGCTGTGCTCATTGCCTAAATCGGTTGGTCCAAATGAATGAGGTAATAACTCTGCCAATTTAAAGTTTTGTGCTGGCAGTAAAATATCAAGCTCTTTCGCATCAGCGAGTTCATTCATAAATTGACGACAGTACCCACATGGGACATCACTAATCGCTATTTTAAGAATTTTTTTACCGCCATTTAACCAGGCATTATTAATTGCAGATTGCTCACCGTGCACCACTAAACTAAGTGCTTGATGATCAAACTCAGCGTTAGCGCCAAAGTAAAAAGTGGTGTTTCCTTGTGAATCGAGCCCTTTTACAATTGCGCCGACATGAAATTTGGAAATAGGTGCAACGGAAAACTCTGAAGCCATAGGCACTAAGCCTTGTAATAATGCATCGTCGCTAACATTAAGCTCGGTGCAAAGCGCTTTAATATCGCTTGAATATAAAATACCGCGTTGAGTTTTTAATTGACTGCGTAGAGCTTGCGTTTGCGCTACGTTTAGAGAAATGTGTGAATTGCTAAGTGCTGTATTATGTTGCACTTTAAAAGTTGCTGAAGCCATAATAGTTTTTATTTGTTCAATGGCCAAGTAGTGTAAAAGGTTGGCAAACTAAATACCAGCCTATTCAACGTAAAAAAAGGGAACACGTCGTGTGTTCCCTCTAAAACTAATCTAGTTTTGGATTAACCTGTATTACGCATACCCGCTGCAATACCGGTCATAGTGATCATCAAGGCATTGTCTATATCATTTTCATTGCCTTTATCATCGCCGCGAGAACGACGTAATAACTCAACTTGTAATACATTAAGCGGGTCGGTGTATGGGTTTCTAAGCCCAATAGACTCTTTGATCCAAGGCTGATCAGCCAATAAGCTTTTTTGTGGGCTTAATGATTGCACTAACGTCATCGCCTCACCAAGTTCCTCTCGTAAGGCAACACCTAAAGGCTTATACATCTCTTCCACCAGCGCATTATCGTAATGCTCACTCAACCAGCTATCCGCTTTACTAAATACCATTTCTAGCATTTCTAAACGTGCTCTAAAGAACGGCCATTGCAAACTCATTTCGCTTAAGGTTTCAATCCCATATTTTTCAAGCGCGGCTTTAAGTCCACTTAATGCACCTAACCATGCAGGTAACATTAACCGGTTTTGACTCCACGCAAAAATCCATGGAATAGCACGTAAGCTCTCAACCCCTCCATTTGGATTTCGTTTTGCAGGCCTTGAGCCTAACGGTAGTTTTGACAGTTCTAATTCAGGTGTCGCCATTCTAAAGTAAGGCACAAAGTTTTCATCGTGGCGCACCACATTACGGTAATGCTCACACGACACATCGCTAATTAATGCCATTACTTCGCGCCACTGTGATTTAGGCTCTGGTGGTGGCAATAAATTACTTTGTAGTACCGCACCTGCATAAATATTTAAGCTTTGTAATGCCACATTGGGTAATCCAAACTTAAAGCGGATCATCTCACCTTGCTCTGTTACCCTAAGCCCGCCTTTTAACGACCCCGGCGGCTGAGAATGCAATGCTTGTGCAGCAGGCGCACCACCACGTCCAACCGTACCACCACGTCCATGGAATAAAATAAGCTCAATACCGCGTTCATCCGCTAGTTGTACGAGCTTATCCATTGCCTCATATTGTGCCCAACCAGCAGCCATCATGCCTGCATCTTTGGCTGAGTCTGAATAGCCAATCATTACATTTTGGGTGTTTTTAATGTGTCCACGGTACCACTCGTTATTTAAAAGCGTAGTGATGACGTTGTGGCCATCGTTTAAATCATCCAAGGTTTCGAATAAAGGCGCCACAGGCAGTTCAAAACCACAGCCAGACTCTTTAAGTAATAGCTGCACTGCTAATATGTCAGAGGCAGTTCGTGCCATAGAGATAATGTATAAACCAAAGGTTTTTTCATCTTGCTGTGCAATAATATCAAAGGTGTCGAGCACCTCTTGCACTTCTGGACTTGGTTGCCAATGCCTAGGAATTAGCGGACGACGTGAATTGAGCTCTGTCAGTAAAAAAGCTTGTTTGTCTTGCTCTTCCCACTGATTGTAATCGCCAATACCTAAATGACGGGTTAACTCAGAAAACACATCGCTGTGTCTTGACGAATCTTGTCGCACATCCAGTTTTGCCAAACGCAAACCAAAGCTATTTACACGATGGATCACATCTAATAGCAAGCCATCAGCAACCACTTGCATATTGCATTTTAATAATGAGCGATAACACACCTCAATTGGGTGCTTAATTTGGTTAATATCAGTAATTAAATCTTGCGACTCAGTACGCTTATTTTTAATTTTAGCGCTTAAGTACATTACTGTTTCAGCCACTTGATTTTTAAGCTCTTTAAGCACGGCTCGATAAGGTTCAAACTCTTGCCCTGCCAGTTTAATAAGCTCATCGCTGGCATCAGACATAGAAAGTTCAGCACACAAAGTTTCTAAATCACGCTGGTATAAATCCAGCGCCATCCAACGGCCATGATCGAGTACTTGCTTTGTCACCTCGGCGGTTACAAACGGGTTACCATCTCGATCCCCCCCCATCCATGACGTAAATTCTATCGGACTGTAGTTAGCTGGTAGCTCAAGGCTCAAATGCTGTTTAACATGCTGGCTAAACTCACGTAAAAAACGTGGCACGGCATCCCATAAGCTATTTTCAATTACCGCATAGCCCCATTTAGCTTCATCAACAGGGCTTGGGCGAGAACGACGAATATCGTCAGTATGCCAAGCTTGGCTAATTAGCTGCGCAATTCGATTTAATATCGCTTCGCGCTCTTGCGCAAGGTTATCGGTGCGCTCAAGTGATGCTAAACAGTCGCTTAGTTCAACATGTTTGTTAATAATAGTACGGCGAGTCACTTCGGTTGGGTGAGCGGTTAGTACTAAGTTTATGTGGAGTTTTGAGAGTGTGTCGGCTAAATGATTATGATTAAGCTGACCTTGTTCGGCCTTTGCTGCTAACGTTTTTAATGTTTGAGTGAGAGGATTTAGTTGGCAAAAACCAACATCATTAAAACGTGATACGGTATGAAACTGCTCTGCAACATTAGCTAAGTTTAAAAAATGATTAAATGAACGGGCAACCGGTAAAAGCTCCTCATCACTGAGCGCATGGAGTACATCAATTAACGCTTGGCGATCGGCTTCATTGCCACTGCGAGATGATTTTGATAAAGCCCGAATTTCTTCTACTTTATCTAAAATCTCTTGTCCTTGGGCATCTTTAATAGTTTGTCCTAATAATTGACCAAGTAGATTAACATTACCTCGCAAGGCGGCATATTGTTCACTCATTTCTAGCTCTCCTTCGTTTCTTGGAGACCTATTAATATCACTAAGAGGGAATATTTAATAGATCCATTTGCATTGTCTTGTCGTAAAAAAGCATATGTAAAATAAACACAAAGCGATAACATGATCATTTTTTACGATGGCAATTGCCCACTGTGCAATGCAGAAATGCAACATTTAAAACGTGCCGATGTTGATCATAAAATTACACTAGAAGATTTAAACGCGGATGATTTTAGTGAGCGTTTTCCCGCAATTGATAAACAAAATGCCATGGATTTATTGCACGCCCAAACTGATAAGGGGCAGATGATTTACGGCTTAGACGTCACTTATCAAGCTTGGCGCACCGTTGGGAAATACCGTTGGCTTAAAATAATTCGTTTGCCCGTAATTCGCTTTTTTGCCGATCATGCTTACACTTTTTTTGCAAAATACCGCCATCATATAAGCCGTTTTTTAATGCCCAAAGCGCAGTGTAGTAATGGTCAATGCAATATCAAATCTAAAGGTGAAAAATGAAAACAGTGATTTTATTTGGCGCCAGTAGCGCCATTGCACAATCCTACGTAAGTCATTTAAATCAGCAAGCAGCACAATTTAATATAATTTGTGTCAGCTCATCGAATATTGAGCATAATGATGACAAGGTAACCTATTTCCACAGCGACTACTCGGCGCAAAGCCTAAAAAAGCTAACCGAGTCGTTAAAATCTCAGCAAGTTGATATAGCTCAAGTGATTATATTTAATGGTCAATTACACAACGACCAGCACATGCCAGAAAAAAAGCTTGAAGAAATCAACAGTGATTATTTTATGCAGCTTATGCACTCTAATACGCTTGTACCCCTGCTGTGTTTGCAAAGTATAGTGCCGCTGCTTAATCATAAAACTCACTGCACAATTACTGCTTTGAGCGCTCGTGTAGGCAGTATTAACGACAATAAATTGGGTGGCTGGTATACCTATCGCGCATCAAAATCAGCACTTAATATGTTATTTAAAACAGCCGCCATTGAACTTGCTCGTCGCGCTAAAAATACCAAACTTGTTTTATTTCACCCGGGTACTACAGATACACAGCTCTCTAAGCCATTTCAGAAAAATGTGCCCGCAGATAAACTGTTTACCCCTGACTTTGTTGCTCAGCAATTATTTAAATTTACTTACGAAAACCCACAGCTAGAACTCAACGGCGAACCTGCCTACCTAGATTGGCAAGGAAACACCATAAAATGGTAAGGAACAAACACATGCATTTTTCGAAAGACCGCATAGCCGCACTTGAAAAACATACCCGTACACACTTTATCAACTCACTTTCAGGGTTTAAAAGTGCAAACTTAATTGGCACACAAGACTTACAAGGTAATACTAATCTAGCCATTGTCAGTTCAGTTATTCATTTAGGCGCACACCCACCGCTAGTAGGCATGATAATGCGCCCGCACAGCGTACCAAGGCATACATTCGAAAATATTATAGAAACAGGCGTTTATACTATTAACCAAGTAAATAGTGATATTTACCAGCAGGCACACCAAACATCGGCACGTTACGCTAAAGATGAGTCTGAGTTTGATGCAACGGGTTTAAAAACAGAGTACTTAAACGACTTTAAAGCGCCTTTTGTTGCACAAAGCCGACTAAAATACGCAGTAAAATTTGTAGAGAATCAGCATTTAGCTGTTAATGGCACTGAGCTGGTTATTGGCGAAATAATGGATGTTTATGTAGATAAATCAGCACTCCAAAGTGATGGCTTTTTAGACTTACAAGCCATCGATACCGTTGCAGTAACCGGATTAGATAGCTACCACACGGCGAATAAGCTCAATCGTTTACCCTACGCGAAAAAATAGACCAAGGTTATCAAGTCCTTGGGAATGAGGGACTTGATAACTCCCCCTATTTGTTTAATCCCTTGTTCACTAATCGCAATTAATTTGAATTGAACGCATTTAGCCTACACACTATGCAAAATTTTGTAGGAGAAATATATGACCACAGTTGGTATTGGTACACACACACCCGAACAAGCACTTGCTAGTTTAAGCAATATGACCCACTCAATAACGCCAATTCAGGCCGATGAGTATTTAGTGCGTATGGCAAAAGCGCAAGCTTATATGCAAGCTAATAATATTGATGCGATATATTTAAATGCAGGTACCAACTTAACGTATTTTACCGGTATGAAATGGTACGCTAGTGAACGACTAGTCGGCGCTATTTTACCCGCCATGGGTGAGGTGCAATACATTGCCCCCCATTTTGAAATTGGCTCTTTAAATGGCTTTAAAGTCATTGATGGCCCAATACACGGCTGGCAAGAGCATGAAAACCCATTTGAGCTATTCGTTAAAGTGCTGAAACAGCTTAATATTAGCGACACCGCTACCGTGGGTATTGATGAGAGCGCACAGTTTTTTATTTTTGATGGCATCAATAAAGCCAGTTCAGGATTAAAACTAGTTAACGCACAACCTGTAACCGCACATTGTAGAATGCATAAATCAGCCAATGAATTAGCATTAATGCAATGCGCCATGGATATGACTTTAGCGGTTCATCAGGCTACGGCGAGCATGCTTTATGAAGGAATTAGCACCGTAGAAGTCGAAGAATTTATAAAAAAAGCGCATCAAAAAGTAGGTGCCCCGGGAAATTACTTCTGTATTGTATTGTTTGGCCTTGCTACCTCATTCCCACATGGTGTAAAAGATCCACAAATTTTGAAAAAAGGCGACATGGTGCTTATCGATACTGGATGTAAAGTGCACGATTACCTGTCTGATATTACGCGTACTTATGTATTTGGTGAAGCAACCAGCCGCCAACGCCTATTTTGGGATTTTGAAAAAGCGGCCCAGTTAGCAGCTTTCAATCAAGCCGCCCTTGGCGAAACCTGTGAATCGGTTGACGAAGCAGCTCGCAGCTACTTAGCAGCTCAAGGCTTAGGCCCTGAATACCAAACACCAGGTTGCCCACACCGCACAGGCCATGGTATTGGCTTAGACATTCATGAATGGCCATACTTAGTGGGCGGCGATAAAACCCCGCTTGCCACAGGCATGTGTTTTAGTAACGAGCCAATGCTGGTTATTCCAGATGAATTTGGTGTGAGATTAGAAGATCACTTCTATATGACAGATGACGGCCCGCGTTGGTTTACCCAGCCAAGCCACAGCATTGACGACCCATTTGGCTTAAACAGCTAACCTGAAAACATTCAATAAAAGAGCAGCACTTTCGTTGCTCTTTTTAGTTTACCTTGAGCTAGCCCAGCTAATTTTTTATAAACTAAGCAAATAGTTTAATTCCTCTTGCTATCTTTTATATTATTAATTTAAACATAACTTGAACCAGTATAAACAAAATAAACTTTAGCCTTGTAAAACAACTTCGTACTTATCTAGGAGCACTTTAATTGTTATACACCAGCTTCATTGACTGAGGATATTCTAGAGAAATATACCTAGAGGTAATATTAAAAAGCACCTGCTATTAGTGTTTTTTGTTAGCTTTTATTAAATCAATTTCATCCAATAACCTTATCGCAAAACTGTGCCCCTCTCTGGCAGCCAAGTTCAAATAATGGTCTCTTTTTATTTCATTATAAATAGGAGAGTTTGACAACCCATATATTCCAGATAGTAAATAAAACTTCTCCCCTTTGAGTGATTTAAAATTGTAGTCTATTAAAAATAAAGCAGCTGCCTGTGCTTTTTTATCACTTTGTTCAATTAAACTTATATTAAATAATGTATCAGCATACTGAATAGCGCTTTCCTCACTACCGCTTTTAGCAGCATAACTTAAAAGCTTGAGTATATGATCTTCACCCTTATACTTGCCGATTCTATACATTTCATACAAGTTTAGTATTGCATCAACACTCCCCCTATCAGATGCGAATTTAAGGTATTTAATGCCGTTTTCAATATCTTTAAGTGGACTATCATCTACTAAAAGTGTTCCTAACAAATAGGCAGCAGATATATCTCCATTCTCTGCTGGTATCTTTAAGTGATGGTATGCTTTATCGTTATCTTTATCTAAACCATAATCACCAAAGTAATAAATAACCCCGTATAAATAATTAACCTTAAGTGGATTAGTAACTTTGCTGCGCTCCAATACATATAATATTTGAGAAACGTTTAGTCGCCTATTATGTAAAATATCATTTTCAACCATTTCAATTGTTACATGGTGCTCTTTTTCGAAACCTTTACCTGAAACAATATTGCTAACTAATAAAAAAAATAATATTAGAATTTTTTCCTTCATTCAGCTACGTCTCCTCTAGTAGCATCTAACCTTAGAATTTCAAGCGTCAAGTTCCAAGGTGTATTACTGTTTTTAATGATAGGATATTCATATTTGACATAAGGTTGTAAGCCAGCTGCTATAATATTTACCTCGTCTTCCTATCACTCCAGAGCTATTCATATAACCTTTAGTAGTAAGAGATTTCAATCCCGCCTCTACTCACAGGGGGCAGGTTCGTTGCTTCACAATACTACTCATATGCTAATCCCTGAACAATCATGACAAAGTATTATGAAGCAAGTGATCTGACCCCTATTATTTTTTCTTCGTTAGCATTAATACGCACAAGCAACCCTGAACTAATACTGGTAATATTTGTGATCTTCCCACTAACATGGCCTTTGCCAACAACTGCAACTGCAACTGCAATTGCAATTGCATCAGCAGAAAATAAAACACTAATAAATACAAACACTCTTAATAACACTTAATTTAATATCCTTATTAAAATAACTATTATGATAAAAAGGCAAAAAGAGAGACCTGACCCTATTTTTCCTTGATCCCTTTGGCTTTCTTTATACCTATTTATTTGTTCTTATGGTGATCCCATTAACTTTTTGACTTCAACCATGTCTTGATTTTATCTCTCTTCGATTCAAGTTTTATCTCCAAGCTATCGATTTTTTCTTTCGAGATCCCTACAACCTCGTATATTTCTCTAGCTCTTCCATATTCACTTTTATTTATTAAATTATTAGAACAATTATTTAATATTGTTTCGTAAATTATGAGTCTCCCTTGAGATGCAGACTCTACAAATTTTACATATTGCTCAGCGGTCATTGACTCACAAAACTTTATATTTAAGTCTAGAATGAAACTTATATCTATTCTGTCTAGGCCTTTCATTTTTCTCAAAAAAAAGTCAAACCCCTCTACATAATATGAATTTAGGATACTATTTTTTATATCCGTTCCTAATGATTTGTAGAGAACATTTTTTTTATTCTTTTCAAAAAAACTTCTTGGAGTAGATCTTTCAACAAATGTTTTAAATTCAGTTATTGCTGTAATTTCATTTTCCAATAACTTTGTTAAATAACTTTTCATTTGCCGATTACTGTAAGGTAATAAAAGCTGAAATAAATGAGTATCTATATAAGCAACAGCCCACTCAAAGCAATCTAAGGAGTCAACTCTATCGAACTCTAATATATAACCTTTACTAAGTAATATTGTAATTTTTTTGTAAGCTTGAAGCTGACATAAACCTTGTGCATATGGTGTAGGCGTATTGTAATTTCCTTTAAGTTCATCATAAAGATCCAATACCTTGTTATTAAGCTTATTAGTATAAAGAAAATAATGGGCAATCAACGGTAAATTATCTATATAAAGCTCCGTAGCTTTCACCTTATCTTCTTTCGCTTGGGTTAATAAATCAATATAAATGATATCTTGAGCAGCCCCAAAAGTAGCATTACAATAAACCAACAAATTAATAAAAAGTACAAACTTTATCCTCCGCATCCAACAACCACCTTTTTACTAATTGAGCATGCCGCCGCCGCTCGGTAATACGTAAATGAAGCACTTACTATGGATGGCGCAAATCCATTTGATAGATACCAACCTGTTCCTTGTAACTTCATAGTTGGAAAATTTATTACAGTCATTTCATTTTTCAGAGTAAATCTAGGTTTTGGGCTAGATATACCAATTGGTGTCCACACTTTCTTAGCTGCTTCATCTAAACAAATTTGCATTGCTGAGCAATTTACTTTTTTCGCAGAATCTTCCCCCCAAAAGCTTATATCTGCTTGCCCACCTGAACTAGGATATCTAGTGTTTATATACCATCAGAATCCTTATCAGCGATTTGGCGACCTAAGTCTTCCATGATTTGTTTTTTAGGGTCTCACTAATAATTTTTTAATTCATTCGCTACAAATTTAATAGCACTTGTTACGGCTCCGTTAACAAATTTACCACCTGTTATTTTTGAGACAGTCCCTCCAGCAAGAGCTTGAAGAAAGACACGGCTCGGCGAATTATTAGTATTTACTTTTCCTTTCATTATACCAGCAGTAACAAACCCATGACCGAAATTACTATCTTGAACATCAGATATGATCCCACCAGCGGCTGCATGAACTGTCATTTGAGTACCTGTATTCTCAATACCATACTCTTTAAAGCTGCCGCCTATTGCGCCAAAAGCAGCCCCAGAAAAAACACCTGACAAAGCGCCTTTTAATGTACCAGATGCAATTGCACCAGCCATAGTAACGGAAGTAGTCATTCCTGCACTAATAACCCAGCTCGTTGCTCATCCGCTGGCAAGACCGGCGGAAAATAGGTTGTGGCAACGGCAATTATAGCCTTCCAATATTTCTTAACAAACTTTCCTAAAACTTTGGAAAATACCCGCTCGCCAGCAGGGTTAGGTCTTGCACCTTGCCTTCTACTATGAAAGTCAAAAAGAGAGACCTGACTCTACTATCTCCTTAACCAATTAAATAATGATTACCGTGAGTGCTTGTGGCTTGGATAAAAATGTGGGGTTCCCTCAGGATCTGATCCTATTTATTCCTTGGTTTAATCATCAGGTAAGGTAAGTAAATCATCAACTATTCCTAACTTACTAAGCAATGAAATGAATCTTGACTTTTTTTTATCTATCACATATTGCGCATCCATAACTACCGAAAAAACAACGTACTCAATCCCTTTTTCAAAATTCAATCTATCTCTTTTTATTAGCGTAGTGTAAGTTTTGACTTCAAGAGGTTTAAATATTATATCTTCCTCAAGTGGCGAAAACTCTACATTTTTAAACGATAATGGGTTGTCAAACGGGTTATTCGTTAAATACACATCTTTTGCTCTATAAAACTTAAAAGCATGCTCAGTAAAATGAGTTTCATCAAAATAATTTGAAATTACTTTAATTTCAAATGCCGTATTATTTCTTAAAACAACACTCGTATTGCAATATACCAAATCGCAAATAGTATATACTACGGCTTCAATAGCTTTAGGTGGTTTTTCAATCGTATTTGAAAAGCATAGCTGTGAATTAACCATTAAACATAATAGAGCTAAAAATCTATATTTTGACATTCTATTTCCTTATGACTGCAAAGTGACCATTCAAGCTTATACATGGATATAAAGCAACCTAGTTCATTAGCTGCAATAAGTGTTTTATAGTGTATGCGTTTAGTTGAAAGGCTTTATAGACAAACTACATTTAATCACTGCTAAGCAAACTAACTGATAATTAAATACCATGACTAACTTTAAATAAATTAGTTAGCAATTTATTTTTTACACTAGTTGATTAATAACATGCTATCCCAATATCCATTGTTATTAAAAAGCAATCCTTCAAGGATCCCTATGAAAAACTTAAAAATTGATATCGTCTCAGATGTAATGTGCCCATGGTGTATTATTGGTTACAAGAACTTAGAAACCGCCTTGGCAGAATTAAAAGACGAAATGAGTGCGGATATTACATGGCATCCTTTTGAGCTTAATCCAGATATGCCACTTGAAGGGCAAGACTTAAACGAGCACTTGCAGCAAAAATACAGTTTAACTGAAGAAGAAAGCGCGCGAAATCGTCAAAACATGGCGGATGCGGGTGAACGAGCTGGGTTTACCTTTAATTTTGACGGTAAACGCATCATGATCAACAGCTTTGATCTACACCGCTTGCTAATGTGGGCGCGTGAAGAAGGCAAACAAACTGAGTTAAAACTGGCGTTTTTTGAAGCACACTTCACCGATTTAAAATATTTAAATCAAGAAGATGCGTTACTGGATGTGGTAGAAAAAGTCGGCCTTAACAAAGACACAGCCAGAGAAATTTTACACTCAGATAAATACGTACAAGCGGTACGCCAAGAGCAAAATAACTTTAAACAAATGGGAATAACCTCAGTACCTACTTTCATTATAAATGATAAGTACGCGCTTACCGGTGGGCAACCGAGTGAATCGTTTATTCAAGCACTTAAGCAAATAAGTGAAGAAGAAGCCAAGCAGGAGCAATAATTTTTCGGGTTAGGCTACATTTTGCGGCCTAACCTTATTAATTTTTTAAGTTAAACACCCGTCTGTTATTTAAATTAAGCCCGTCCTCAACATCACGATAATAGTGCTCATAAAGCGCATTTAACTCGCCGCTATCTGCTAACTTTGTTAAGCCTTGCTCTAATAACTCAATGATTGCTTTGTTATTTTCGTTTGCGTAAAAATAATAGTAATTATCGTATTGCAGCATAATATGAGGCTCAATAACAAAGTTATACTGAGGATGTTTACGTATTTCGGCTTTTATAGCAGTTACTGAACGCGGAAAATAATCGCCAAGTCCTTCATCTAACGCTTTTAACATGCTTTCATAACTCAAATCACCATTAACTGTTAAGCCATTGTTCTTTAATACATAATAATCAGACCAACTTTGCTTTTGTAAGGCTATGAACGGCTTTAGTTGTTCAAGGGTTTTTATATCTGAAAATTCGCCCAACCGGCTTTGTTTAACCATGAGCAAGCGCTTTGAATGCAGCCCATTATAAATAGGATAACTTGTGCGGATTAAATGTCTTTGCTCTGCAAGGGAGTTTGGCAAAGTTAACCAAGCTAAATTAACATCATCGTTACGTGTGAGCTCTTCTAAAATTCTTTTAGTATTCATTGGCTCAAGACTATAAGCAATATTGAGCTTTACATTAACCTTTGCAAAGCTCTTTTCTAATAATGTTAAAATATAGTGGTTTTTTGGTATGTCTTGGGTGCTTGGTTTGCCAAGCTTAAGGGTGATCGTTTGCTCAGTGCTACTGGCAAAAAATGACACTGCCATTAAAATTAAACTGCAGCATAAAATAATAAGCTTCATAGTTATTCCAAGTTGCTTTAGCAATGTAACAAACTAAACAAATGATAAGTATAGCGGCAACTTAAAATTGCGTTAGTTTATGTACGATAAAGCACCTTAATCACATGCCAACCAAATTTCGTTTTTACTAAATGCGGTTCTAAAATTGCACCACTAAAGGCAACCTTATCAAACTGTGGAACCATTTGGCCTCGTCTAAACTCACCTAAATCACCGCCTTTTTTACCCGATGGGCATGACGAATACTTTTTAGCTAAAGTTTGAAACTTTGCGCCTTTGCCTAATTGCTTGATGATGTCTTCTGCAATCTCTTTATGTTTTACTAAAATATGCAGTGCGTGCGCCGTATTTGCCATGTAAGTGCCTTTTTAATGCTTAAATTTAAACGCCGCGATTTTAGCACAGCCAATACATTCAGGCATCTATTAAAGCACTTATAAATAATGGGCTTGGTCTTGCTTTGAAGGGATCCTGCAATAGTGATATTTACCAAATAAGGTATATCGATTTGATGCAATTTTATCATAAAGCCAATTGTTAAAACGATTTGGCAACACACTAAATATACCACTAAGTTTCCACGGATAGCCTAGCTGTTTAATCACCTCAAAAAATGCATGGCTTTGTATAAATGCTTGAGCGTTTTCAATGTAAACCATAGAGGCAAAATCAGTTGTCGAATAGCCAAAGTGCATTAATATTTGTTGTCCTTTTGGCGATTGTACACTGCACAGTTTAAACATGGCCTGAGGATCGTGAGCAATAATAAAATTACACCACGCACTACAAAGCTTGCACTGGGCGTCGAACAGTATAATTTTTTGGTTTTTTATTAGCGCGGCGGTATGAGTCATTAATTACTTGCTCAAGCGAGGGCTTATTGTTGCACTGGTTTTTTTTGTAGCTTGCGCTGCAAAGTGCGTCTATGCATATTAAGCTGCCTTGCAGTCATTGATACATTACCGTTGTTGCTGTGCAATACATGTTGAATATGCTCCCACTCCAAACGCTCAGGTGACATAACCTCTTCAGGAATTTCGGTTACTGTCGTTGCCAGCTCTACTTTTAGCGCTTTTAGTAAGCTTGCCATATCGACAGGCTTAGTTAAATAGTCATTAGCGCCCAAGCGCATCGCCTCTACGGCTGTAGCTATACTTGCAAAGCCAGTAAGCAATACAATATGCGCCTTGGGTAACAAGTGTCGCAGCGGTGCAATAAGCGCCAGCCCATTTTCATCTGCTAACTTCATATCTAATAAAATACAATCAGGTTGCTGCTGGCGAGCCCTAAGTAAAGCCTCTGTTTGGTTATGTGCAACCTCACAGTTAAAGCTGTGTTTTGTTAAGCGCCTTGCCAAAGTGGTAGCAAGGTTAATGTCATCTTCAATAATTAGCAGCTTCATAGCGCCGACTCGGTTATTAATAGTGGCATTTGTATCTTGGCCACCGCCCCACCATCGGGGTGATTATAAACAGTTAACGAACCATTTAAACGCTCAAACGTGACATTTGATAGCATAACCGCTATTCCCATGCCTTGCTCGCTGGGCATGAGCTGCCCTCCTAACTCCGCTAACTCTGAGGATAAAAAACCAGCGCCAAAATCCCGAATAATTAACGCAATACTTTGCGCATCTGGCTGTTGCCAACTCAACTCTAATTGCATTTGGCCTTTTTTTTCGTTAGCAAGCGCTGCATTTTGTAATAAGTTTAAAATAGCAGGTAGCAGCATGGCATCACTTTTTAATGTGGCTTTAGGCGCCTCATTAAGCCAGTTTATTTGTTGATTAGGGTATTGTAATAGCAACGTATCATGAATTTGATTTTGCAGCTGCTCTGCTTTTATAGGTGTTTGCGTGTTTTTATCTCGTAGCTGCATAGAGAGCTTTCTAAAATCATTAAGCTGAGTGCGGCATTGCAGCAAGGGTGCTTGCATTTGCTGAATAATTTCATTGTTGGGATACTCTTCTACAAGCTCTTCAAACAATAATTGTAAATTAGCAATAGGCGTTGCTAATTGATGAGTAATTTGCGCCGCTGCGCCATCGAGAGTAACCAGTTGTTCACTACGCAACTGTTTCTCTCTAACTTTGGCAATAGTGCGCTCACGTTGTTGTAAAGCACGGTTCATTGCACCAATAACCAACGCAATCACGCAGGCACTGATAACAAAATTAACCCACATACCAATAAAGTGGCCACTCATGTTCATTTGGTGCATGCTATGCTCTGGCATTTTAATCAGTAGCATGCTGTAGGCAGCGATAGCCAGCACAGCAATATAGGCAAGCCCACGAGCGCTCAATGTAATTGCCGCTATCATAATAGGTAACAATAATAACGACACAAATGCGTTAGTTGCACCGCCACTTAAAGACAACAAAATAGTTAAAAAAAGTACGTCAGCGGTCAGTTGCATCAGCATGCCAACAGGCTTTGCTTGGCTAACATTTCTATAAGCAAAGATACTTGCTAACTGAAAAACCGCCTCAAGCGTAATAACGGCTAGCAACGGCATGAGCGCAATTTGATGCTCTAATAAAAAATAAACGCTTAACACCGCAATAAGCTGCACAGCAATGGCGCCACTGCGTAGCATTAATAACCGGCTAATAGCAGGATCGGTTTTAATTAACACAATAAGATTCACCTGACTGAATATACATTGCTTTGTTATCCATTATAAATAATGCTTTTTAAGTAATGATTTCATAATATGCACCTCATATTAGCTGCTCACTCAGCCGCACTCAAGCATATATGGTCAACAAAGTATTCGTATTCTATTAAGCTTAGAAAGCCTATGAGCTATCGTGTAAAACACGCACAATCATTAAAAGCATTTAATTAACACAATAAAAACAAGCCACTTACCTTTAAACAAAAATGCAGCAAATAGTCCGTAAAATAGCAGTAATTACTAAGCAAACCATGCTATAAACTAGTGTTAACAGCTAATTTTTGATATAACGTCCTCATTAGACGAACACGTCATACCACTTTTAAGAGAACACACTATGCCTTACGCACATATCACTGGTTGGGGTAAATGCATTCCACCAGCAAGCATCAGCAACGACGAAATAAGTGAAATTGTAGATACAACCGATGAGTGGATCACCACACGCACAGGTATCAAGGCACGAAGAGTTAGCCATGTAAGTACTGCTGAACTTGCTAGTGTGGCTGCAAAACATGCCATTGCTTGTGCTGGCGTAGATGCAAAAGATATCGATTTAGTTATTTTAGCAACGTGCACCCCCTCAACAGTAGTTGCAAACACCGCCTCATTAGTACAAAAAAATATTGGTGCCACAGGCGCTGCAGCAATGGATACTAACGCTGCATGTTCTGGTTTCTTATATGCTTTACAAGCTGCAACAGCGCAAATTCAAGCTGGCATGATCAAAAAAGCTGTCGTTATCGCGGCTGAGCGCATGACGTGGTATGTAAACTGGGCACGACGCGACAGCGCAGTATTATTTGGTGATGGTGCCGGTGCCGTTGTGCTTGAAGCAGCAGAAACACCTGCAGGCTTATTAGGGACTAAAACCGGTTGTGACAGCGAAGATCGTGATATTTTACACATTACTAATTTTGGCAGTGATTTAAATAAATATGAGCCAATTGGTCCATCAGACCTTTTATTTGAAGGCCGTGAAATATTTAAACGTGCCGTTAAAGGCATGAGTGAAGCCTGTGACGACGTGCTTGAACAGGCCAATCTTAAGTTAGACGATATCGATGTACTAGTTCCGCATCAAGCCAATCTACGCATAATTCAAGCTATTCAAAATCGCTTAAAAGTGGATGACGAAAAAGTAATGGTCAATATTGGTGAATATGGCAACACCTCTGCTGCCACCATTGCAATTGCATTGTGTGAAGCCGTTGAGCAAGGCTTAATTAAACCGCATGCAAACATTATGTCGGCGGCATTTGGGGCTGGCCTTACTTGGGCGGCAAGCTATATAAAATGGGGCGAGCGAGTAACGCCTATTGCTATTAGTGATGCTGAGCTTCCACCGTGTGATAAAACGGGTTTAGAGCTTGTTGCACCGGCTGTAAAAGCGTGTAAAGACGCAGAGCCTAGCTAAAAGCTAATATATATGACCATGCACATGTATTGATAAACAGCGCACTGCTTTTAGTGCGCTTTTTGCTTTTTAAGGAAAATATATGCAACTACTAGGCATTCATCATGTAGCCATCATTTGTAGCAACTACCCACGCTCTAAACATTTTTATAGTGAAATATTAAAACTCACGATTATTAATGAGCATTATCGTGCACAGCGTCAGTCTTACAAACTCGATTTAGCTTTACCTGATGGTAGTCAGTTAGAATTATTTTCGTTTAATGATGCGCCAAGTAGACCAAGCTACCCCGAAGCACAAGGACTTAGACATTTAGCATTTAAGGTTAGTAGTGTAGAAAACAGTAAAACGTATTTAGAGTCGCATGGAATCGACGTAGAAGAAATAAGAGTGGATGAAACTACCGGCAAAAAATTCACCTTTTTTGCCGATCCAGATGGTTTACCCCTTGAGTTATATGCGCTTTAACATCAAATAACTCAAGGTATATTTAATTTAGTTAAATCGATTTTGTAGGTACGTAAATACTGCACGAATACCCAGTGCCTCACCACCAGCTGGACGCCCAGGTAATGCACGTAAATTCCATGCCATTACGTCAAAGTGAACCCATGGTGTATTTGGCTCTACAAACTCTTTCAAATAGAGCGCAGCGGTTATTGCGCCACCAAATGGCGTACTTGCACAGTTAGCCATATCAGCCACATCGCTTTTCAAAAATGGTTTGTATTGCTCGAATAACGGCAATTGCCAAACAGGGTCGTTAACTTGTATTCCCGAGTCCATAATGGCATTTGCTACAGCGCGATCCGTTGAGAAAAAACCTGGTAGCTCTGTACCTAAAGCAACGCGGCACGCACCGGTTAATGTAGCAAAATCTATGATTAATTCAGGATCATCGTTTTGTGCTTCGCTTAGTGCATCACACAGCACTAGTCGCCCTTCTGCATCGGTATTGTCTATTTCGACCATAATACCTTTACGGGTTTTTACTACATCGCCAGGGCGAAATGCATTACGCGAAACAGCATTTTCAACCGCAGGCACTAAAACACGAAGGCGTATTGGTAAGTTAGCGGCCATAATTAGCTGAGCCAGGGCAATAACATGCGCGGCCCCACCCATGTCTTTTTTCATGTTGCGCATGCCTGAACTAGGTTTTAAATCCAGTCCACCGGAATCAAAACAGACACCTTTACCGACTAACGTAATTTGTGGCGCATCGACTGCCCCCCATTTCAAGTCAAGTAATCGTGGTTTATTTTCACTCGCGCGCCCTACCATATGAATAGTTGGGTAATTTTGCTCTAATAACTCATCACCTATCCACTGCGAAAATTCACCGTCGAATGTATCTGCTAGGTCACTCATTACCTGCGATAAGTGCTGCGGCATCATATCGGCAGCTGGGGTATTAACTAAATCGCGTGCTAAATTAATGGCATCCGCTTGTTGTTTTACTTGTTCATATAATGTTTTATCAGCAATACCAAGCTGAGCTTTCGCTGTGGCTTTTTGTTTGTATTCACTAAACTCATAACCACCCAAGACAAAGCCTAAAGCAAGTTGAGCAACTAAAGACTCATCACCTTGAATTTGATAACAACCCGCAGGTAATTTACTGGCAAGCTCGCCAGCAGCCCAAAAATCATCAGTGCTTTGCATTACACAAAATACCTGACTAAGTTCACCCGTTTCTGGGTTTGGTACTAGTGCGAGTCCTGATTTTTCAAAATCTGTGTTTGCTAGCCAGCGCTGTACAAAACTCGGTTGCTGCGTAAGCCAATCGGTTAGTTCGTTTTTAACGATAAATGATAGAGGAATTCCTGAAGAGGTATGACGAAGTAAAGCACTCATTAAATGACTCACATAATAGAAAATGATGCCTTAGCATAACAATAAGCACTATTAAAAGGTATAGCTAATTAAATACCAGTACATTACTTTTTTACAGACGGCGTAGAGTCTTGTTTTTGGTTTTGTTGAGCAATTTCTTGATCAATTTCTTTAATCGGCTTGTTCATACTAAACGAACTAGGTAGTACATCAACACCAACTAATTGACCCAACTTTACAACCAAGGGGATAGTTAACGGAGCAAATGGCAATAAGGCAAAAATGCCTAACCCTAGTCCTTTTAATATATCAACAAACTGCTCATTAGCGCGTTTTAGTTCTGCCTTGTTTGTTTGCCCTTGCGTGTAACGCCGGTAGGTTTGCAGCATTTCTTTGGTTTCTTGCCTTTCTTGGGCAAGCGCAATTTTAAGCGCAACCATAGCTCGACGAAAACGAAGTTGCTGCCGCTTTTTACTTATTTTAGCAACCCGCCAGGGTGCACGATGGATAACTTTATATAATCGCATAGCTTGTATTCTCACACAGCGCTTTCAGTTCACAAAGAATAATTTACACGCTTTATTCAATCATTTATTCTTAAAGTTCATTTTCCTCAGTTTTAATTAAAAACATGCAAAAAAACATACCCAACACTAAACCCGAAAGGCCAAAATCTGATGAGTGCTGCGGCGGCGGTAGTTGCTGTCCATGTGTATGGGATGAGTACAAAGAAAAACTTGCACAGTGGAAAAAACATCATGGTGAAAATATCAATAGCAGGTCAGTTTAATTCAATAATAGAAAGTAGCTAAAATAGCTTATTTAATTAATAACTATGTATCAATGCCTGCTTTTACCCCCTTTCCCTGCCCTACTTATGATTAACTCTGCGTTATTTTTAGATAAATCATTTGTTTCAACTTGTTAAATAGTGGTTAATTACCCATTGCCCTCTTTAGTTTTTTTATCTATAGTCTATTTCGAGGACTCACAGGAGGTGCGCTTAGTTTATTAGGCTTTTAGGAGTGAGTTAGCAATATCTGCTCCCCATTGAATGTGAACCGTCCACAATAAAGTCATTAAATAGACTATACAAATCAATTCTAACTGGGGATATTTAGAATGAAATTAAAAAGCAATGCGCTTCAACAGGCCATCAAATTTGCTCTAGCAACAACAGCCGCAGGCTTATTTGTTTCTGGTTCAGCAATTGCTCAAGAAGAGCAAACCGAAGTTAAAGTTAACAAAAATGTAGAAAAAATTGCCGTAGTAGGTACGCGCTCTGCGCCTCGTTCTATTGGTGACTCTCCTGTACCTATCGATATTATTGGTGGTGAAGAGCTAAGTAAATCAGGTAACACTGATATGCTAGAGCTATTAAAAGGGGCTATTCCTTCTTTAAACGTACACTCAATGCCAATCAGTGATGCTGCTTCATTAGTGCGCCCTGCAAACTTACGCGGACTACCTTCAGATAGCACACTAATTTTACTTAACGGTAAACGTCGTCACCGTGCTTCAGTTATCGCCTTTTTAGGTGGTGGTATTAACGATGGTGCGCAAGGTGCTGATATTTCAGTAATTCCAAGTATTGCACTGAAACAAGTAGAAGTACTTCGTGATGGTGCCGCTGCACAATATGGTTCTGATGCGATTGCTGGGGTTTTAAACTTCCAACTTAAAGATGCCTCTGAAGGCGGATCTTTCGAAGTTCGCAAAGGCGAATATTATGAGGGCGACGGTGATACAACTCAAATTTCAGGTAATGTGGGCTTACCATTTACCGATAGCGGTTTTGCTAATTTAAGCTTTCAGTACAAAACAGCCGACGCAACCAGCCGCTCAGTACAAAGAGCTGATGCTACCGCACTTGATGCCGCTGGCGTACCAAACATTGCCCCGATCACCCAAGTATGGGGTGCACCTGAGGTAGATGACGACATCTCTATCTTTGGTAATGTTGGTTTAGAACTTACTAACGACTCACAATTTTACATGTTTGGTAACTACTCAGAGCGTGATGTACGCGGTGGTTTTTATTACCGTAACCCACATACTCGCCCTGGTGCATACTCAAATGATGGTGGCGAAACACTGCTTGTTGGTGATTTAACCGGTGATATGAGCGGTAACTGTCCAACCATTATGATTGATGACAACGTTCTTGATAACCCTGACTACATTAATGGTGTAGCAAATAACCCTGATTGTTTCGCATTTAACGAAATGCTTCCGGGCGGTTTTACACCAAACTTTGGTGGTAATATTACAGATACGTCACTTACTATCGGTACTAAAGGTGAGTTTACTGGCGGCTTTTTAGAAGGCGCTTATTATGATCTAAGTGGTACGGTAGGGTATAACGAATCTCGCTACTTTATATACGACACAATCAATGCTTCACTGGGTCCAGATAGCCCGCGTGATTTTAGCCCAGGTAAATATGAACAATTAGAGAAAAACTTTAATTTTGATATTTCAAAAGGGTTTGACTTTGATTTAGCTTACGATGTAAACATTGCCGGTGGTTTAGAATGGCATGAAGAAACCTTTACCGTAGTGGCAGGTGATGAGGCTTCGTTTATTGCAGGTCCATTAACTGATCAAGGTTTTGGTATAGGTTCTAACGGTTTCCCTGGATTTAAACCATCAGATGCAGGCGAATATGACCGTCGTAACTATGCAGCTTACATTGATATTGAAGCGCCATTTACTGAAGAGTTCTTAATGGGCTTAGCGCTTCGCTACGAAGATTACGATACCTTTGGTTCAACCACTAACTATAAGTTAATGGGTCAATATCACCTGACTGAAGATCTAAATATTCGTGGCTCTATCAGCACCGGTTTCCGTGCGCCTACCGTTGGCCAAGCGAATGTTAGTAACGTACAAACTAACTTAAGCAGTGGTGTACTAGTAGATTCGGCATTGTTACCACCTACAAACCCAATTGCTATTCAACTAGGTGGTACTGAACTTGAGCCTGAAGAATCACAAAGCTACACCTTTGGTGCGGTGTATACTATTGGCGATTTATTCTTAACAGTTGATTACTACAACATCCAAGTAGATGACCGTATTAGCCAATCAGATAAAATTGAACTTAGCCAAGCAGATAAAGACACGCTTGAAGCTGCGGGCGTACCTAACGTACAAAACCTTGCGCAAGTTAGTTTCTTTACTAATGACTTTGACACTACTACACAAGGTGTTGATTTAGTTGCTAACTACTCAGCTGAATTGTTCAGTGGTAGCTCTACATTTAGCTTAGCGTACAACTGGAATGAAACAGAAGTAACACGCTCAAGTGATATAACTGGTGCATTTAAAGTAAGCCGTCTTGAAAATGACTTACCTAATCACCGTGCAACACTGAGCTGGGCACAACAATGGGAAAGCTTTTCAGCATTTTCTCGCCTTAACTACTTTGGTGAGTACCAAGGCGTTCATGTAGATTATGATGAAACAGCTAAAATGGCTGACGCAGCTGTGACGTTAGATGTTGAAGTCACTTACTTCATGAATGACTCAATTAGCTTCTCATTAGGTGCACAAAACTTACTGGATCAAGAAGCAGAGAAACTTGATTTCACAGTGGCACCAAATAACAACTGGGGTGGTAAGTACTACGAAACATCTCCATACGGAATTAATGGTGGCTTTTACTACGCTAAAGCAACCTATACTTTCTAACATGTGTTAATGATAATCAAAGGCGAAATGTGTAATGCATTTCGCCTTTTTATTGCCCTTTATAAACCCATTTAAAATGACTTTTACACTCGCATTTTTTGTGACTTTGGGGTTATAGTAATTAAAAAGAATATTAGTTGTATTATGCTACTAAAAAAAGCGGACCAGTTATTATCACAAAACAAGCTCAGAGAAGCTGAGTTTCATTACAAAATGCTATTACAAGCAGAGCCTGATAATGGTGACGCCCTGTTTGGCTTAGGTAAAGTAGCACTGCGTTTAGAACAATTTGATGCCGCTGTTTATATACTACAACGAGCGTGTCAGCATCTCCCTTATGCATTAGAACCTTTGTATGCACTAAGTGATGCATTTAATGCGGTCAACTCTCCTGAAGATGCGCAAAAAGTACTCGAATACGCAACAAGTATTGCCGCAGACAACCCAGACACTCTTTATTATTTAGCCCAGCACTATTTAACCTTTGGCGAGCTTGATAAAGCGCATGCCACGTTTGAGGAAGCATTAAAGCTTGGAATAGCACCAGTTACGGCTTATGTTTTATTTGAATTGGTACAATTAAGGCGCTTTAATAAAGCAAATAATTACATCGATCAGTTACACCACTTTTTAACGCAAACAAATAACCTACGCTTAAAAATGGTCTGCTACTATGCTTTAGCTAAAAGTTACGACAAGTTAGACGATACTGATCAAGCGTTTAACTATTTTGTGATTGCCAATCAGCAACAACACAAACTCAGTGAATTTAATACTGAAGATTTAATTGGGTTTTATGATCAACTTATTGAATATAACAATGAAAGTGTGCTCAATTTAGCAAACCTAAATAAGCAGTATCCTGTTACGCCCGTGTTTATTATTGGTATGCCACGAAGCGGCTCAACCTTACTGGAGCAGATGTTAGCAGGACACAGCCAATGGGCAACGCTTGGAGAAGACACCAGTATTAGTAATAAGGTAGTCGCTTTTTTAGAACATAAAACAGGGTTACGCTACCCTCAATGCTTAACTAAGCTAACAACGCCTTTAATTAACCAAGCCAGAACTATATATTTAGATACCTTAAGTTCTTCTGGGAGCAATTGCGCATTTGTGATCAATAAACTGCCTAGCAATTACCAAAACTTAGGGTTAATTTATATTCTATTCCCAGACGCTAAGTTTATTAACCTGACCCGCAACTTTAACGCAACCGCATTTTCAGTGTTTACTAATTACTTTGCTGAAAACGAACCCTATTTTTGTGATTTGAATGAATTTACTTTGTACCATCAGCTTTATGAAAAACTGATGAGCCATTGGCAGCAATTTAACCGCTTAGCTATTTATAATTTAAGTTATGAGCAGTTAATTGAAAACCCTAAAGATCAATTAACCGCACTATTGAGTTTTACTGGCTGTGAATTTGAACAGACTTGTTTAGACTTTTACAAAAATAAAAGCGCCGTTACAACGCTCAGTAAACATGCGATTAGGCAGCCTGTAAATAACAAAAGCCTTGATAAATGGCAGCGTTATGAAGCCCCTTTACTTAGTTTGCTCTCGTTGCCTCAAACCAATTAAGTACATCTATAAATTGTTCTTGGCGTGCCTGTGGGTGAGTAAGCATATTAATATGGTCGTAATCTACTTTGTGCCCAAAGCGGCGGCCATATATTTGCATTTTTTGCACCCCAGTACCTGACTCATCAATAAACTTTTGAATATCGATAGGCTGTGCCAATGCTTTATCTTTTACTGCCGCAATATGTAACGTTGGAGGAAGCGTGAGATTTGCTAATGTTTTAGCGTAATCAAAGCCATCATCACTGTCTATCCACGGATTTTTCTTAGCCCACTGCATACTTTGATAATGGGACTTTTGAGTTTCATCATCACTGCCCCACTTTAAGCGTTTTGCTGGTAAATAACCGTGTTTTTTCGCTAATATTGGCGCCATAAAATACCAAATCAAATTGGCCTGAAATAACTTTTTAGGGTGGTTATTAAATAGCGAACGCTTTGAACCAAAATAGGCACACGCTTTTATATCGTTAATCAGCTCAGGGAAGCGAGCAAACACGCTATTAAGCAACACCCCACCCCAAGAATGAGCAACTAAAAAGTCAGGTTTTTTACTCTCTAACTGTTCAATTTTTTCAATAAATGCCGGAATATCTTCAACAATCGCCTCAGTTTGTCCATACCGTGCTTGCTTACAAATAGCAGGTTTACTTTCACCACGCCCGCGTAAATCAGCTACGTAACAACAATATCCGTGTTCAGCTAAAAAAGGCGCTAACCCTTTATTGCTATGAGTGTAAAATATTTTGCCATTTTCTACCGCACCATGAATTAATAACACCACAGGACCACTTGGCTTCTGATTGGCGATACGGCGTAAATGCAGTGTTTGATGGTCATCTAATTTAATAAAAACAGACTCTTGAGTAACTGCCAAAGCGAATTCCTTATAATTGCTAACAACTCATCCTACCAGTAATGCCTGGTAAGCCAAAGGGAAAATTATGCACTTTTTTTGTCTGTATTTGTTACTATTGGCTTTTATTCCTGTTGTTAAAAAAGCCTCATGAAAGCAAAATCAGCTCGTTCTAAATTACATCCGCGCAATCAACACAAAAATGGTTACGATTTTAATTTGCTTACCTCGCAAACCCCTTCGTTAACTGCTTTTTTAATTACGACGCCAGCAGGCAATCAAAGTATTGATTTTAGTAATAACTTAGCTGTAAAAACCTTGAATCAGGCGCTATTAAAAAGTCATTACAATATTAACTTTTGGGACATTCCTGAGCACAACTTATGCCCACCTATTCCAGGTAGAGTTGACTATATTCATTACTTAGCTGACTTACTCAGCGAAGATAATCAGCAAGTTATTCCCACTGGCCGACAAATTAAAGTGCTTGATATAGGCACTGGCGCTAACTTAGTTTACCCGCTAACGGGCAATAGCGAATACCAATGGCACTTTACTGGCAGCGACATCGATTTAGCAGCAATAAAAATAGCCAAGCAGCTCGCTCAGTTTAATGATTTAAAGATAACGCTTAAACAACAAAAAAATCCCGAGCATATTTTTAAAGGGGTGGTTAATGCGAAAGATTTATATCATTTAACGATGTGCAACCCGCCATTTCATGCCAGCGCAGAAGAAGCCAATAAAGGCAGTGAGCGTAAATGGAAAAACTTAGGTAAAGCCCCCAGTAACGCCCTCAACTTTGGTGGCCAAAGTAATGAGTTATGGTGTGAAGGCGGCGAACTGGCCTTTATTTCTAACATGATCAAAGAAAGCGCTCAGTTCAGTGAGCAAGTGATCTGGTTCACCTCGTTGGTTTCTAAAAAAGAGACCCTTGCTGCTTTACAAACACAGCTAAAACAGCTCCCTATTTGCGACTATAAAATCGTTGAAATGGCACAAGGGCAAAAAGTCAGTCGCTTTATTGCATGGAGCTATTTTGATAAAGCCACCCGAGAACAAATTTGTGAAGAATTAGTATAAAGCCACTTAAGGACACCCCATGATAGATTTTCGCTCAGATACAGTAACAAAACCGTGCAGCAAAATGCGGGATATTATGTATCATGCCCCCGTCGGCGACGACGTTTATGGCGATGATGAAAGTGTAAACCAATTAGAAGCTTATGCTCGATTACGTTTTAATGTGCAAGATGCACTTTTTTGTAGCTCAGGCACACAAACAAATCTGCTTGCATTAATGGCCCATTGTGAACGCGGCGACGAGTATATTTGCGGGCAAAGTGCTCATAACTACAAGTTTGAAGGCGGTGGCGCTGCCGTTTTAGGCTCTATTCAACCACAGCCTATTGAAAATGAAGCCGATGGTAGCTTGTGTTTTACTAAAATTGCTGCTGCAATAAAACCCGATGATAGCCACTTTGCAAAAACCCGCCTGTTAAGCCTTGAAAACACCATAGGTGGTAAAGTACTGGGTATTGATTATTTAATTAAAGCACGTGAATTTGTTGATCAACATAACTTAGCACTGCATTTAGATGGCGCGCGAGCATTTAATGCCGCAGCCGAGCTTAACCTTGATATTAGTGATATCACCAAACATTTTGATTCAGTCTCTATTTGTTTATCGAAAGGCTTAGGTGCGCCAGTTGGCTCATTATTATTAGGTTCTGAGCAGTTAATCGCTAAAGCAAGACGCTGGCGTAAAGTGCTTGGCGGCGGTATGCGCCAAGCGGGTATATTAGCTGCTGCGGGGCAATATGCTTTAGAAAATAACACTCAACGTTTAGTCGATGACCACGCTAATGCACGTTATTTAGCAAAGCAGTTAAATAACGTGGCAGGTTTTAACGTAAACATGAGTAATACCACAAACATGGTTTACGCTACGTTTGATAACAACATAAACATCACAAAACTAGCAGCCGATTTAAAAGCACAGGACATTGTGTTTAGCCCAAGTAAGCAACTTAGGCTAGTAACCCATTTAGGTATTACTAAAGCGGATATAGATACCTTTATTAAAGCCTTAACGGCCCATATTTAACGCGGCTTTATAATGTTTGCGGCACACCGATTCATAACGGTCGTTGCCGCCAATTTCTACTTGGTTGCCATCGGCAATAGCCTCGCCATTTTCATCGGTACGTAATACGTGATTTGCTTTACGCCCACAATGACACACCGTTTTAAGTTCTATTAACTTATCAGCCCAAGCAAGTAAATATTGCGAGCCGCTAAATAACTCACCTCTAAAGTCGTTTCTTAAGCCGTAACACAATACGGGTATTCCTAACTCATCAACCACATCAGTTAACTGCATAACTTGGTCTTTTGATAAAAACTGACATTCATCTACCAGCACACAATGGCGTTTTTTATCTGCATTAAGAGATTGAATAAGCGCAAATACATCTATATCTGCATCATAAATATGCGCATCTGCTTGCAAGCCAATACGTGAGGATACTTTACCTACTCCGGCTCTATCATCGATAGCCGCCGTGAGGATCACCGGCTCCATACCACGCTCTTTATAATTGAATGCAGATTGTAGTAAAGTGGTTGATTTACCTGCATTCATTGCAGAATAGTAAAAGTATAATTGCGCCATTGTCGTGCCTTCAAATAAAAAGTGCGCTTATGCTACCTTAAAGTGCTCAGAATACAAATTTGGATACGTTATTTAGCTATTTATTTTGCTTCATGCTCTAGTAACCATTGCTTGCGCTCTAAACCACCTGCATAACCAGTTAGTTTTTTATTTGCGCCAATAATACGATGACACGGCACAATAATACTGATTGGGTTTTTACCATTTGCAGCCCCTACCGCTCTCACAGCTTTAGGGTTGTTTAACTGCTCGGCAATATCTTTATAAGTCGCCACTTTTCCAAAGGGTACGCTACACAGTGCCTGCCATACGCTTTGCTGAAATGGCGTGCCGCTAGTATCAAGCTCTAAATCAAACTCAGTACGCGTATGAGCAAAGTACTCATTAAGCTGCGCCACACAAGATAAAACATGTGAATTAGTCACCTTATTTAAAGGCGTACTGATATAACTGGTCGGTGGATAAAACCCCACATAACTAATACCGTTTTCAGTTGCCTGAATAATAATATCGTCAATCGGACTGGGTAAACTGGTTTGCACTATCATAATTGCTGCCAAAGTTGAAAAGTTAAGTAAGATCGAAATGGTGCACAGTTCGCAGATTCAAACGAGCTTGCTGCCGCTTGGGCTTTTTTAACCCCTAAATCGCCATCAAGTAAAATATCGGGTTGGCTTTGACCGCGCAGTTTTGCGTAATTAACCGTCCAAGGGCCAATTCCTTTTAAAGTAAGCCATTGGTCTAAATCATCCTCCTTGGGGTGAATAGCACAAAATTCAGCGAGATTATGCAGTGCATTTTTACGTGCCTGCGGCATTTTAAAAAAAGCAAAATCACTACCTGCCACTACTTCAGGTGTTGGAAAGTACACCTTTCCCTCTTGTTGCTCCGAAAGCTGTTGCACTAATTGAGTCACTAAATTATGCGCCGCAGTTACACTCACCTGCTGACCTAACACAGCGCGAATACCCGCTTCAAAGGTTGACCAAATACCCGGTAACCTTAAGCCTTTAGTAAGTGGAAATGCATTATTAATGTGTTCGCTTAAATGCGCCTCAATTAAATAAGTATCTGCATCTAAATCAAGTACACGGCGAATGTTGTTAATAACTGGCTGTAAATATTGCGTATTATCTATATCAATTTGCACCCGAAAATGATGTTTATCTGCAACAAACTCAGCATCAAAGCGCCCTCTACACGATTTATAAGTAAAAGTACGCCCATAACTGGTTGGCGTTAACCACTCTATTGGCTCTATAAGTCGTTTTGCTAAAAACCCATGCAATGCTTGCCAGTTATACGGCGGACGAAAAGGCAAAATTAAGGTGAGCCCAAGATCAGTTGAGTGCTTGGCGGTTCTGAGCGCTGAGGGCGCGATATTAAGTTGTTTTAAAAAAGCATCATTGAATCGTCGTACACTTTTAAAGCCTGAGGCAAACGCTATCTCGGTAAGCGGTAAGCTAGTTTCTTGAATCAATTTTTTTGCAAAATGGCATTGGTTAAATAACCGATATTGAGTTACTGAAAGACCAAAATATTGAGAAAAAAGCCGCCTTAAATAGCGGCTGCTTATTCCTAAACGCGCAGCAAGAACTTCACAATCGCACTCGTGATATTGATCAATTAACTGCTTAGCACGCAATGCAGTGGTTTGTGATCCCAGCCAAGCAGCACTACCTGGTGCGCTATCGGGCCTGCAACGAATACAAGGCCTAAACCCGGCTTGCGCAGCAGAGTGCGCAAACTGATAGTAGGTTACATTTTTTTCATGCGCAGTGGGCGCGGGGCAAATTGGCCGACAATAAATACCTGTGGTTTTTACCGCTACATAAAAAAGCCCATCAAAACGCGCATCGCGGCTCTGACGCGCTTTTTGCCAATGCTGATTAACCATAAATTGCTCTTATAAGTTATGTAGCGCTTAGCTTAACAAAAACTAGGTATATTACTGGCCATATTCGGCACTAATCTTTATTTGCAAAATCAATTAATGCCTGACCCGTTAAACGATATATAATCCATTCATTTTGTGGCTCAGCGCCCATACTATTATAAAAATCAATCGCGGGTTTATTCCAATCAAGTACCACCCATTCAAAGCGGCCACAGTCTTTATTGATTGCTCTGTTTGCCAGTTCTTTCATAATGGCTTTACCAGCCCCATTTCCGCGGCTATCTGGGCTCACGTATAAATCTTCTAGGTAGAGGCCATTTTTTCCTAACCAAGTCGAGTAATTGTAAAAATATACGGCAAAACCAATTGGCTCATCATCTTGTAAACATATTAAACTGTGCGCCGTTGCGCCTTCACAAAACAGGGTGTTTAAAATGGCTTGCTCATCGGTTTTAACTGCATCAGGTTCTTTTTCGTAAATAGCAAGCTCATTGATAAAGTGTAGAATTGTTTTTGCATCACTTGGCTTTGCATCGCGAATTTCTATTGCTGTGTTCATTGTTATTGACCCTTAAAAAACTACTTTTATGCCTGGTAAGCATCTAATTTAATATAAAAAGTGCTTAACTAATTATGATAATTTAAGCCATTAATACATTTATTTATACCCTAGCATATCGTTTTATATTCAATAAGTAACGTTCACGAGCTTATTTCAATTTAGTCATTAGGGCATTAAAAAAAACAAATTAAAACAACGCTTTTATATATGGCAAAAAGTTGTCATTATGAGTACACAGTAAAGCAATGAAGAAGTTTAACTAAAATGGGTCATGGTCATTCACACAGTCACGTTGATGATAACCAAAGTGATAAACAGCTCACTCTTGCCGTATTTATAAATGTTTTACTGACTGCAGTGCAAGTTGTTGGCGGCGTATTTTCCGGCAGTCTTTCATTAATTGCCGACGCATTACATAACCTAAGTGATGCGGCCTCAATTTTTATTGCCCTCGTTGCTCGAAAAATTGGCAATAAGCAAGCTGATACAACCCACCATTTTGGCTACAAACGTGCAGAAATATTAGCCACACTTTTTAACAGTACAACCTTAATTGTGATTGGCTGTTATTTAATTTTTGAAGCAATTAGCGGGTATTTAAACCCTCAACCTATCAATGGCTGGATCATTGTGTGGGTTGCTGCAGTAGCGCTATTCATTGATTTAGTCACTGCATTATTAACCTTTAAAGCCGGCGCTAAAAATAACATGAACATAAAGGCGGCGTTTATTCATAATGTGTCTGATGCCATGGCCTCTATTGTGGTTATTATTGCGGGTACTTTAATTATTTTATACCAGTGGTATGTAGTTGATTTAATAGCGACTATATTGATATCAATGTATGTTATTTATCACGGCGTATTATTACTTAAAGCCAGCTGCAGCATTTTAATGCAGGCAGCACCCATTGGTTTTGACCAGCAACTTATCAGTAAAAAGTTACTGCAACAGTTTGCCATTACTCAAATAAAATCAATAAAAGCATGGCAACTCGACGATAACACCACACACTGTGAAATTGTGATGCAAACAGATACACTTATTGAGCTTAACGCCATTAAACATTATTTACATGATGAATTTGCAATTGAGCACTGTGTAATCGAGTGTTACTAATCACTGTTTTCAATAACCAAAATGATTACATTAAAGCTCTAAGTAGGTTTACTTGTATATTAGATAGACTTCTCAGCGGTTTTTATTTAGACCGCTACAAAAATACGATAGATAAGTATTATCACAAATTAATTAAAGAGTACTGATAGTTGCTGCTGCAAGGGGCAGCATTAAGTTTTCAGCTTTATCTGCTTTTTTCACTGATATTTGTGTAAACAATAAATGTCCACTTCCCTGCTCCTTAGCCTTTCTTACTTCATTAATTACAGAGCCGTGAGCTGGGTGCAAAGACATCCCCCCGCTACAATAGCAATAATTAGATTACGAGAGTGGCTACAAAATAAATTGAGTGAAAAAACTCAGTTGTGTAAATATTTCAGTTTTACTGTATTCATCCCAGAATTCGAAGTAATAAAGCGTAAAAGAACAACCTCAACACTTAGAATAGCTGCAATATTTTACTTAATAACCTTAGTAAGTATGCCTTTTTATGTTATAAAAAATGTAACTTGCTGATCTAAAATACAAATAACAACTTGTCCATTTGTCAGCCAGCAATGCAAACTTAAACGAGAATCAAACTCAATATTAACCATATGATTTATAAGTAAATTACTTGCAATTCTGTGCCTATATACTAGACTAGCCACAATTAGAATTTTTAGGATAAGCGCTATGAAAGGTAATCAAAAAGTAATCGACGCCTTCAATACATTGTTAGCTAACGAATTAGCTGCTATTGACCAGTATTTTATTCATTCTCGTATGTACGACGATTGGGGCTTAAACAAACTTTATGAGCGTCTTAACCATGAAATGGAAGAAGAAAAAGACCACGCTGACTGGCTAATCAAGCGTATTCTTTTTTTAGAAGGCGTACCAAACATGACCAAACGTCGTGACCTGTTAATTGGTAACGATGTAAAAAGCATGATGCAAAACGACTTAACCTTAGAACTTGAAGTGGTTGAGTGTGTTAAAGAGGTTATTGCTATCTGTGAACAACAGCAAGATTATCAATCTCGTGAAATTCTAGAAAAGCTATTATTTGATACCGAAGAAGATCACGTTTACTGGTTAGAGCAACAACTGGGTCTGATTGACAAAATTGGCACTCAAAACTATCACCAAGCTCAAATGGGCGAATAAGGACTTATATTATGAAAGGCGATAAAGACGTTATTGCAGCACTAAATAAAGTACTTGCTAATGAGCTTGTGGGTATTAACCAATACTTTTTACATGCACGCATGTTTAAAGATTTTGGTTTTAGTAAACTAGACAAAGCTGATTACAAAGTATCGATACAAAAAATGAAAAACGCCGACCGTTTAATTGAGCGTATTTTATTTTTAGAAGGCTTACCTAATCTTCAAGATTTAGGACGTTTACGTATAGGCGAAAACAGCGAAGAAATGATTGCCGCTAACATGAGCTTTGAACTTGATACCGTAGACGAGCTACGTACTGCCATTAAACTAGCTGAAAGTAAAAAAGATTACATTAGCCGTGAAGCGCTCGATAACATTTTAAATGAGCAAGAAGAGCAAATTGATTGGCTCGAAACACAGCAACTGCTGATCAAAAACACTGGGCTTGAAAACTACTTACAATCACAACTGTAAGTTAAAGTTATAAATATAAAAAAAGCAGCTAAGGCTGCTTTTTTTATGTTTAATTTTTAAATGTTAAACCAATTCGTTTAGATAGGGACTATTATATAGACTACTATTAGGCCACTTGATCGGTTATATCTGCTATTTGAATCAGTTTACGATTGAGGATCTTTTTAGTGCAGCCACAACACTTACCGCATTGGCTGCCTACTTTAAGCTCTTTAGTTAGCTCGCGCATGGTAGTAGCACCATCGTCGATGGTTTGCTCAATTTTTTTATCGGTCACACCGTGACAAAGACAAATATACATGAATACAAACAACTCTTACTTTCATTTAGTAGGTTTATACTAATCTAAACGAAAATAGTTATCAATTGGTTTTTTATAAAATTTGATTTTTTTGCATTTTTTTTGGCCAGCGCCACTTAAGTTGAGAATTCGCGGCAGCTTGAGAATTGTTTAAATTTCAATCGAAGTATGGCACTTAAATTGAGATTTATTAACTAAAGTCTCGCCTTAAATTTAAGTAGGTTTAGATTTAGGTAAATAGTTGAATGATTAAAATGAATTACATTAAGTCTGAAGAAGCCTTAATGTATACATACAGGATTAGTGCGTGGGCTATTTCCGGTTTGTGCCATAAGGGGACATTGGTAACGCCTGTGTAAGCAGCGGAAGCAGTTGACTAAAATTAGTGAAAAAAGGCAGCCATCTGTTCACCGTCTACTCTTAATACGCTGGTTATAAATCTAACTTAGCTACACACATACGCTACAAATAAGCTGGTGCAATTCCAAGTAGTCTTCAAGCTCAGGCTTATCCGTGGACATCCTTGCTTCATATACATCTACAAGGAAGCCTTTGCCTGGAGGGAAAACGTCCTTAGCAACTCCACTACGAATCAAATCCATCCAATAGTCCAGCTTCTCACCTTCCATATAATACTCAGCGAGTTTTGCCATTGCCGCATAGCATTGTTCAGTTGTAGGCCATTTCATAATGATTCCTAGATTTATAACGCCTTTGGCAACGGCGGTATTTTTGGAAACAAAAAACGTAACAGTTTACGTAGGACCAGCACGAAGTGCGTGGGTGCCTAAACTTTTTAACTTTGTGGTGTATCTCTCTCTACTTAGCCTTTGCTTTACAATGCTGATAGATACACTCTAATAATTCATGAAGCTCACTATTTACTGCTGCTTCTTGATCTGGATTTATACTGTGACCATTGGCAAAACAAATATATAAATCATTTATACTTCCTATTCCTCCAAACTTTTTAAGTACAGTTCGTGCTGATGACGCAGAACGAACATCACTAAGCCTCCAATTGCGAGCACCGTATTTGCCTAATAGCTCATTGAAAGATGTGATTGCTTCGTTTAATTCCATAACTCTCAAATACAGTAACGCCGCCTTAAGCGGTGAGTAGCAGTTGGCTAAAATGTGAAGCGAAGCGGAACCGAGCCAACTGTTACGAATCCGACTTTAAGGCCTTGTTAGCACTCAATTGCTTGTACCAATTCACAGCCAAATTACCAATTACAACTAAAAAGCCAACACTTAAATAACCTAAAAACAGCACAAAAGTGGCTGGAGTTACTTTTAAATCAAACCCAGATGCTACAAGTAATAATATGTTTGCAAGAATACTAGAAACAAAAACCATTGTGCTTACTGAATTTACATTTTTAAGACGCTCAGCGGAAGCTTGGAGTGAAACCAAGGCAACAACAAACCAGTGATAATTTGTATAAACTTCTTCCTTTGCAATAATGCTATAAATCATAGTAAAAATGAAACCGAGCATTGGTAACAAGGCAACCGAATTTAAAAATTTACTCATAACTCCCTCTTGAGTGCTAACAGCTTATTGAACACCATTTTGGTGGTTTATAACGCACCAAAACGGCGTATATTACATACCCTGATAATTTCACCAATAATTACCTTTGTAAACAGGTAATTAAAAGAGCTAGGAATTAAGCATGTTATTTTGCCCCAAAACGGCAGTTAATAATGTTATTGGACAAAATTAGGCCCCTACTCAAAGAAGTAGGAATAAATTTAACTTTTTCAGTGTCCGGTTATCGCTCTTTGCCGAAGTACGCCTGAGTGCCAAAAACAGCTATTCCGGTATAACTCGTCTCTGCCCCAAAATGAGTTACAAGATAGTGATTGAGTTGTAAGTGTAAGTGGGCTAAATCTAGTGTGTATGGGCTCAATTTTAACCCTAAGTGCTTCAAGTTCCCATATCATGCTTTATCTCTGTGAAAAATCATGTAAAGTAACTGATAATTAGAATAATTTTTCAACATCGAGATGGAAGGGCCTGATGCGAGAATTGCTAACAGTAAAAATGAAGGTTAGCTAATGGCAGATTTTTTGCGGGAAATGCCGGAGTTGGACCCTGAAATAATAACGGCAGCAAAGGAAGGGTCTCTCGTATTATTTATTGGTGCAGGTATATCCCGGCTCGTTGGTCATCAATCATGGGATGGCTTTGCATACGGTGTAGTTGAACAACTATTGAATAACAGGGTTATTAATCATTATGAAAAGGAGATGATTAATGCCCTTGCAGATCCACGTAAACGCCTTTCAATTGCAAAAATCCTTGATGACGAAAATGAAAATGGTACACAAGTTGATTATCAAAAAATATTTACGTTATCCAAAGAAAATAGTGATATTTACAAAAGTATAAATGAATTTGGTTGTACCTTTGTAACAACCAATTATGACAAGCTAATAGTTCCCGAAATTTCCAAAGAGAAAAGTGAAGATGAATGGCGTTATTTCGAAAGAAAAGACTTATTAAGCGCTAACTTGGATCAGAAAGGTGCTGTTGTACATATTCATGGTTGTGTTGATGAACCAAGTAGCATGGTTATAACTACAAAAGATTACTTGAATCACTATACATCTGGTGAGGTTCCTGAGTTTTTACAAAAGCTATTTTTAAATAAAACAGTCTTATTTTTAGGGTACGGATTAGAAGAAACTGAAATACTCGAATATGTACTTAAATCAAGTAATCAGGCAGGCTCCGCTGAAACAAAATTATTTATACTTCAAGGGTTCTTTCAAGCTGAGCAACTACTGTTCGATAAGTTAAACAAATATTATCGCAAATCTTTTAATGCCAAATTGATCGGTTTCTTACGAGACCATGAAAATTATGAACAGCAAACAAGCATTATTGAAAAGTGGGTAAAGCAGCTTGATTTTGGTGGAGCAAGCTTGGCTGAGCAATTAGCTGAGCTTGATAGTGATTTGTCATGAGCACTAATTTAACTGTAAAACAAAGAAATGCTCTTCAGAGAGTTAGAAATGAACCCGCGTTAAAGCCTTGGCTATTTAAAAAAGTCGATGATTTAGTATGGTTTGATGCATTTTTAGAGTCAGGGTACTTAGATCCTGAATGTAACCCAGCTCCAGTTACAAAGTCTGACGGTACAATTCACATACCCTCATGGCCCATCACAGAATATCTTGTTTCGTCATCTCTTAAATTAAGAGAAGAAAATGATGTCGAAATGGCACGAAAATATTTAAGCCTACTAAAAGAAGTTACTCAATATGCGGTAGCAAATGAGCGTTCTAACTACAGGACATGGTGGCAATTCAGTAAAATTCTTAGAAATATACCTTTAGAGGTTATCAACCTTGACGATATTGGCTGTGTTAGCGACTGGCTAAACGATAAATTTGACCGCTATCTTGTTAATAAGGAAATTAGTGAGTGGATGTTAGAGCTGATTGATATTAATACTGAACAGTCGGTTTCATTCGGCATATTTCTGTTAGATAAGTTATTTGCAATTCACAGTGTTGAAGGCAGATACGCAGATAATAAACATGAAGCCGTATTGGGCTTTGATGATTATCAAGCAGGAAAGTTTATAGAAGAGAATGCTGCGGCTCTCGGTGAAAAGTTAGGTTTAGTCGCAGTAAACTTATGTGAGCAAAAACTCAAAGAAGTACTCGATATTAATCGCAATGATAAGTGGTCGAATGTTTGGCGTAACGCAATACCTGAGCATAAGCAAAGCAGCAGACACAATGACGCTGATGATATTGTTCTAAAGCTTTTTAGAGATGCTTTGTTAGGTTACGTAAAAGAAGATTCTGATAACAACGCTAATGAAAAACTAACAGAGTTAATCAATAGTGATTACCAAACTATTAAACGTGTCGCTATCTATGTTGCGAGTGTATATTTTGAAAAACTTGAACAGCAAGTAATAACTTTAGTTATTCAGCCAAATCATTTTAACGATAAGTATCGCCATGAGCTTTGGCATTTTATCCACAAGAATTTTTCTTCACTACGAGCAGAGCAGCAAAAATCAGTTATTGCAGCGATAGAGTCGTTAAATGTGACGGATGAAGAAACTGGAGTGCTATTAGACAAACCAACTGCTTACAAGCAGTCAAATTGGTTTGCCGCTATCAAAGATGAAAATGAAGTGACACAAGCGAAGTATCAAGCTTGTGTTGATATTACAGGTGCTGAGCCAGATCATCCCGACTTTTCATGTTATATGAGCGGTGGTGTTGCGGTAGATGTATCTCCACTGTCTGTTTCTGAACTTGCAGTTATGCTTGAAGACATTGATTCGTTGATACATTTCTTAAACGAGTATAAGGAAGTTGGACACTTCAATGAACCGGGCATAGAGGGATTAGTTAATACGTTTGAAGAGCTAGTTTTACTCGATAGTTGTGAAATCCTTAATAATTTGGATTCATTCATTGATCTTAAACCACATTATCTAGACAAAATATTTTCTGCTTACTCAAAGTTATGGACAGATAAAGCACAGCGACCGTGGAACGAACTTTGGCCTAAAATTATTAACTTTGCTACTAAATTGTTTAATGAAGCTTCTTTTTGGAACTCTGTTGATAATACGGATTCAGGCCCGTTCATAGGTGACAAACACTGGGTGATCAGTTCTTATTGTCGATTAGTAGAATCAGGATGTGAAAAGGATGAACACGCTTTTAGTCTTGAGTTAACACACGATGTTAAAAATACGCTTGAGCTAATTCTAAACAAAGCATCTGGTGAAGATTTTAATGATGACTCTGATGCTGTATCTATGGCTATTAATAGTCCAAGGGGTCGCTGCTTAGAGGCTTACTTTAAATTAGCTCTATATCAATGCAGAAATGTTGAAAAAGATTCAGAAGAGCACATACGAATATGGGCTGGCTATCAGCCAACTTTCGATAATGAACTGAGCAAGCCACATACTGCTGGTGAATATGAATTTATTACGATTCTATTAATGTATGTGCGTAACTTTCTTTATCTTTCTAAAGACTGGACTGTGCAAAATATTGAGCAAATGTTTGGTGAAACAAATTCTCTTCAATGGCGATGCGCTATACAAGCCTATTCATATGTAGGTTGGCTAATTCCTGAAATTCATGCTCATTTTAAAGAAAAACAATATTATCCCGCACTGCTAGATGATGAAAGCTTTTCAGATACGGTTAAAGGTCGCTATATAGAATATGCATGTATTGAATATCTTCAAAAAAGAGATCAACTTGATGATGAAAGCTTGTTGAGGCTTCTTTTAGGTAGACAAAAAGAAAGTGAGTTAAGCAAAGTTGTTTGGTTTTTATGGTCTATAAGAGACCAAAATATAGAAAAGACCAAAGAGTTAGTATTTGCTCTATGGCCTGATTTAGTTGAGCTAATTAATCAACAAAATTTTGATAAAAAGCCTTTGGCATCCAAGCTAGCTTTGTGGGTGGAATACATAGATGAGTTGACTGTGGATACTAAAGCTTGGTTGATGGCTGTCGCTCCTTATGTTAATGACGATCATAATGGTATGTCGTTTATGAAAGAAATGGCGAGGTTGAGTGAAGGCTATGCCACAGATGTCGCAGACATTTGGATAGAGACATTATCAAAGCCATTCTATATGTATGATCTAGACCCTTTAGAAACAATATTTAAGAATATAATTTCGTTAGGTCAGGTCGGACAGGTTATTTCAAAAAAAATTGCTGACATTTACATAAAAAATAATGATGAGCCAGTGGTAGCGATGTATCAAAGGATCACTAAATAATGAGGTATTATAGCTCAGAAAGTCTGAGAGTGTTGACTACAACTTTTTTCCACGAACGTGTTTCAGCAAAAAATGCTAACACGTTTTTGTCCAAAAACGAGTTTGAGCGACCGTCTGTTTCTCGCTCTAAGCGCAGTTCAATCACACATAATTTGCTTGGCGTTTTGCAAACAATGACAAGATTGCCTACCCCCCTATCTGCAGTAACAATAATAAAGATTGATTGGATTATGCGAGTAAAAGCTTTTTGAAATGAGACTTGAGTTATTAACTTAAAGCGCAAGAATTATAAACCCTGAATAATTTTCATATAAAAATTCAGTAAAATTTTTTATCCATATTATACTTTTTTATTATTGCTGTAATTTTGGATAACTATGTTAAACAATTATTCTGTGCGTACCCGTTTAGCCGTGCTTGCATTGCTACCAATTATGATTTTTTTAATTACATCGTTTTTTTCAATAAACACAATGGGAAGGTTAGTAGCAGGGATTGATAGTTTATACGACGACCGTGTCGTACCACTTAAGCAAATTAAACATGTGTCTGATAATTACGCTGTAAATATTGTTGACTTACTTCACAAGTATCGTGCTGAGTCTATTACCAAATCAGCGCTTTTAGCGAATATTAATGATGCTAGAAATACGGCTGATGATGAATGGAAAGCCTACTTGAGTACACAGCTAACAGTTGAAGAAAAACGCTTGGTAGATAACGTTGAAAGTAAACTAAAGCCCGTGCTTACGCACTTGAATAATTTAATTTTAAGCATTAATAGTGGTGAGTTTTTATCACTACCACAAAATCAATTTGTTTATGAGCTTTACCAACTCTTTGATCCGCTAAGTGCCAGCTACCAAGCTTTAATTGATTTACAGCTTAAAGAAGCGAGTGATTTTAAAGTTAAAGCCGATGAGAATTATCAATTTATAAAATTGATAATGAGTGTGACAATCGCGATATTGATTTTACTTTTACTGATTGTTGCTTACTTTATTTATTCCTCGATACAAAATCCATTAATGTCATTACGCGATACCATAACGCACATTGCGACCAATGCTGATTTAACAGCTCGTGCTGAGGTTCAAGGTAAGGATGAGATTGCAGATACCGCATCTAACTTTAATGATATGCTACTTCGGATCCAAGGTTTAGTAAAAGATATGGCAGGCGCAACACTGACACTTGCCTCTGCAGCTGAAGAAATGAACTCTATTAGTATTCAGGTTGCCAGTACAGCAACGCAGCAAGAGCAACAATCGGCTATGATTGCAACTGCAATTACTCAAATGAGCAGTGCAATAGAACAAGTTGCTCAAAACGCGCAAACAACCTCCGACAAGGCTACAAGTGCCGACATTAAGGCAGGCCAAGGGCAACAAGCTGTTGCTGATAATATAGAGTCAATAAATACGCTTTCAACTTTAGTTAATACTAATACGCAGCTCATTACAGATCTAAATACACAAACCAATGATATAA
Organism: Pseudoalteromonas sp. DSM 26666; assembly: GCF_900116475.1. Lineage (NCBI taxonomy): Bacteria > Pseudomonadati > Pseudomonadota > Gammaproteobacteria > Alteromonadales > Pseudoalteromonadaceae > Pseudoalteromonas > Pseudoalteromonas sp. DSM 26666. The sequence goes on from NZ_FPAR01000002.1 coordinate 219,421, forward strand.
ACCAAGTTGTTATGATGATTCAAAGCGTTGCTGAGCAAACTAACTTGTTAGCTTTAAATGCAGCTATTGAAGCAGCAAGAGCTGGCGATTCTGGTCGTGGTTTTGCCGTTGTAGCCGATGAGGTAAGGCAACTTGCTCACAATACTCAAAAGGCAACCGCTAGCATTAATGAAATGATCACTAAACTACAAGGCATGGCTCAGCAAGCTGTTAATGCCATGGGTAACGCTGAAAGCAGCGCTAAAGAGAGTGTTGACCATGCTAATTATTCTTCGCAGGTGCTCAGCGAAATTAACCGTGAAGTTACTGAAATTGCAGATATGAATACTCAAATATCAACCGCAACTCAGGAGCAAAAAATGGTCGCAAATGAGCTAAGCAGTAATATTAATGAGTTTAGCGCGAGTATCACGTCGGTTAGCGAAAGCTCACAGCAAAATGCACAGGCATCGCAAGAACTCGCACAGCTTGCGGCAATGCTACAAGGGCAAGTTAATGTATTTAAAGTTTAGGTACTTTCATTTTGCCGCATGTTAGGAGTTATACCTTAAATGAAAGCCTTATTTGCCATCAATTAAAATTATTAATTGATGGCATGCTTGTTACTTTAAGCACTAGTTTGATTTGACAATATATTTATCCAATCACTGGGGTTTGAGAGTATAAACTGATACGAGCTGCCATCTTGCGTGAAAACCTCTATCGCATCAGCTGTTATTGGAACAAGGCCTGCGCCTTTGCCTTTACATTCAACCACTTTTAAAATTGTATCACGGGCAATTGTATATGGTTCTAACCCTAATTTTTCATTAAAAGGTTCAAAATTTAAGTCGGTTTGCGTAATCCAAAACTTTCCGTCCGCTTTCATAACTCCATTTTGAATGGTTGCCATTGTTGATTTAACGACAGTTGATTGCATATTTAAATTCCTTTACACGTGCATATAATTTCAAATTGTTCAACTTCCTTCTGTTTATTATTACAGCTAATTTGATAGCCAAAAGCAAGTTTATTTGTGCACTAACGACACAAAGCCACCTTTTAAATTTAAAAGTTACCCGAATATATTTACCTACTTTAAACTTTGTGGAATAATCTCTGCCCTCTTAGGGGAGTAGCCCGCTCAGTAATGAGTAAACTTATCAACATAATTGCACCTCATGTGCATGGTAAGTTTGTAATGTTGTAGCAAGCGTTATCGGCGAGACCTAGGTAGACACTATCCTCATGGCGGGAGATAGCTGTTTGCCTTGGTTTAGTATTCCCGCCTGAAGATTATATTAATGGATATTTTTTTAACCTCTACCGTCACTGTTGCCCTTGCTGAAATAGGCGATAAAACCCAGCTTTTATCTTTACTATTAGCTGCTCGCTTTCATAATAAAATTGCACTTATTTTAGGCATTCTCGCTGCTACTATTATTAATCATGGTTTATCTGCATGGTTTGGTGATTGGCTAAGCGGGAACTTTGCCGTCGAATACTTACCTTGGATAGTCAATATAAGCTTTATTGTGGTAGGGCTGTGGCTACTTATTCCAGATAAAGATGAAGAAGTGAGCCATAAATACGACCGCTATGGTGCATTTTTAGTGGCCTTAATCTTATTTTTTATTGCTGAAATTGGGGACAAAACACAAATTGCAACCGTGTTGCTCGGTGCACAATATCAATCAGTACTTTGGGTTACGCTGGGTACTACAGTAGGCATGTTAATTGCCAATGTCCCTGTTATTTATGCCGGTAAGGCGTTACTAAAAAGAATTCCATTAAATACCGTAAGAGCGATAGCAGCCAGTGTTTTTGTACTGTTGGGTATTTATGGTTTAGTGACTATATAATGATTAAATAACGTTTAAATCACTCTTTAATCGTTAAACAATAAAAAGCGCTTACCTACTTTTATACAAGTTAGTTGTAAGCGCTTTTTATATAAGGGTATATGATTTAGGCGTTATTTACACAATAGCAGCCTTTTGTATCCGCTATTAATAATGATGAGTTAAATCCGGCCTGTAAATTACTAATAACGGTTTCCACAAAGCTACTACCTTGAGAGCATGCCAGCCCTTCAGATAAAGGCCCTGCATAAACAAACTCACCATTTTTATCAATTAAAACGGCGGCAGGTGTGGCAGGGATCACTGACTTTAACTCATTATTTAATACAAAATTTTGCACTTCAACGCCTTGGTTTGTAGCAAAGCGTTGCAGGGCTGATAAATGAGGCTGTGCTTGAATTGTACAGCCGCAATTTTCTTGCGTAATAATCACAAGTTGAGCACTGTCTTTGTTTTGCCACAGTACTTGGTTTTTAAATTGCGAAAACCAGTTTTGTTGTTTAAGCATATTACCCTCATCAAAGGGCTTTAGCTGCCCTAGCTGAAAGTAAACAAGTGCCGACACAACAAAAGCAAGCCATATACAAATTAAGCTAATGGTGAAATAACGAGACTTATTTAAATTTTGCAATACTTTGCTCTAATACATCAATACTTACGTCTATCAGCTGCACTTTAGCCGTTAACTGCTCAACTATTTTAGTCTCTTGATACTGATTTTGGCGCATTTGATCTGTACTCATTGCTATTTGCTCTGTATTTCCAGCCTGTTCGGCAACCACTTGAGCTACTGAGTTAGTGCTGGCAGATACCGCTTGAATTTGATCACTCATTGACGAAATATTCTCTTTCATCGTTGCGCTTATTTTTGTTAAATCAACCACAAATTCTACACATTGATTCATCGACTGAGTTGACGTGCGACTATTATTTACCAGATCTGTAAGCGTAGACGCTATTTTGGTTGTTGTTGCTTGGCTGCTATTTGCAAGCGAGCGTACTTCATCGGCAACAACAGCAAACCCTCTGCCATGCTCACCCGCTCGTGCGGCCTCTATTGCAGCATTAAGGGCTAATAAATTAGTTTGGTCGGCTATGCCTGAAATTTCATTGAGTAAACTAGTAATAACATCCCCAGCGGCCACTAAGTGGCTTAACTGCTCTTCAGTGTTTGTTAACAAGGTGAGTAGCTCGGTGCTTTTTCTGTCGGTTTGTAATACTTCTTCCAGCGCAACATTGGCTGATTCAGTAATGCTATTAACTTGTTGTTTTAAAGTATCACTTTCTTGTTCAACTAACTTAAAACCATGCGCAACTTGTGCGCCTGAATTAGCAATATCATCTGTTTGCGCGTTTCGTTGCTGCGCGCTATTGGCTAACTCATCATGAACATGAATAAGCTCTTTAGAGTTATTTTTTAAAGAGTCAGACTGAACTTGAACTTGCTTAATCACATCTGATAAGTACTCAAGCAAAGTATTAAAACCAACTACCGCTTTGCTTGTTGTGTCATCTGCTCGCATAGAAAGCTTAACTTGATTTGGATCTTGCATTATTTGCTCTGTGGCATAACTTAACGATAGACCCGCACGGCGTTCGCGATTTAATGTTACGGCAATAAAACCAGCTACAAGCGCTTCCACAATGGCATACGTTGCGTGAATAAGCACTGTTGAAAAGGCGAGTCGGTCTGGATCAAATACGTAAAAACCAGTATTTTGTGTTTGCAAATAGTAAAAAGATAAATGGTGTATAGCTACAAACACAATAGCGGTAATAAACACTCGCCACTGTATGAACATTATTAGCATGGCTAAGAAAATGAATATTTCGAAATGCACTTCGATAAGGCCATAGGCTTGTTGAATATGTAAAAATGAAAACATCATAATTGCAGCCGCAACAACATGCGGTGTCATTTTGCTATCGGGTTGGGTTTTTAAAAGCCAAATGGGGAGCAAACATAACGGTAAGCCGACAAGAAATGCTTCTGTCAGGGTGCCAAAATAAAGACCAATACCTATAGACTCAATAAACAAAAGACTAAAAATAATTGTGAATAACCGACTTACACTAGACATAAAAACCTTAAATTAATTGTGTTCTAATTTAAACACGTTCAGCTGATATTTAAACTCAAAACAGCTAGCTATTTATTATTTCAAATCAAACAAAGTACAAATTATTTGATTTAAAACCGTTTTTAATGCGCTACTTAACAATTGGTAGTATTTGTTTAAAGGTAGACGTCCCTGCTTTTGTTGTCCATTGAAATATGATGGTCTCTACACAAGAGACTATAGCACCGGCTTGACGAAGCTGTTCTAGTGCAATAGCTTTGTGCTCTGTGTTTCTTGATGCTACTGCATCAGCTGCCACAGTGACCGCATAACCCTGCTGTAATAAATCTAAGCATGTTTGTAACACACAAACGTGCGCTTCAGTGCCAATTACAACTATATGTGGGCGATTTAATTGCGCAAGAGTATCTAAAAACCCCTCTTGTGCACAGGCACTAAAGTTAATTTTTTCAAAATAGCGAGCATTAGGTAACACAGATTTTATTTTCTCATCACTTTCACCTAGTCCTTTTTTATAATGTTCTGTAATTATTGAAGGAATTTGATGAATAGCACTTGCTTTTGCTAACTGCAAAGCACAATCTAGCGTGTCATTAAACGAAGTAATCGCTGGTGCTAACTTACTTTGTAAGTCGATAACTAAAAGTATACTGTGCTCTGCTTTAATATTTCCTGCGTAATTCATACTATGTCCTTACGTTATAATCAGATTAACCTTGTAAAACACCAACGAAAATACAACAAACAATTTACATTTAATGCTTTTTGTAATTTTTGAATTAAACTCATGTTATATTACGCCAACATTTAATACCAACCTTGTTCGTTGTAAGGGTAAGTGCTTTTGAGTAAGTTTTTCTTTATTGTTTATATGTTTATATTTGTTTGCTCGCAGCATAGTTTTGCTTCACAAACTTATTCAGAACAATTACAACGTGTCACTAACAACGAACAATTGTCGCAAAGCTTTATAGTGAAATCACTCCAAGATGACATGGGCTATGTATGGATTGCTACAACTGAAGGTTTATACCGATTCGACGGATACCAAGTCACGCCTTACGAGAGCGAATTGGGTTTAAAAAATAACTACATTAATAGTATTTATAAAGCAATTGACGGCCAAATTCTGGTTAATACTCAACTTGCAGGAAGTTATTTGATTAACCCTAATACCTTGCAAGCAGAGCTAATATATTCAGGGCACTTAAACCAAAATCAAGAAAAGTTCTCTCCTGTTCAGGCTGTTGCTGAACAACCGGCGCATTTTTATTTTTCTATTGATTCGCACATCTACCGATATGGTAAAACATCAAAAGACCTAACACTCATCTCATCTTTGCCCGATGAAAATATGTTTATTAGAGCATTATCATTATACCAAAACACATTGTATATTGGTGCCGATCAGGGGCTATATGTTTATAACTTTGCCAATAACGACCTACAACAAATAACACTTAACGACATTCAAGAAGTTACAAACGATAGCAACAATGTTAAATTTTTATCCATAGATGATGAGCTCGGTTTGTTAATTGGTACGGTTGAAGGAATGTATCGGATTGCTTTTGATGAAATTAAAAATATAAACCCTTCAGCATTAACAACTTTGATAAGTGACTATAATATTTGGGATTATATAAACACACCGTATGGTGAGTTTATTGCCACAGAAAGTGGGTTATTTGAATTCGATAGAAAAAACACAAGCATTAGCCCTATTTTAAACTTCAAAGATAGTAACTACAACGTAACAGAGAACACGATAAACGATATTATGTTTGATGAGTCGGGCTTACTTTGGTTAGGTTCTAGAACACATGGAATATTTACTTGGGCAGCACAAACAAAAAAGTTTAAAAAAATAACCTTACCTGAAAATAATATTGTAAACACTATTTACCAAGATAATAGTAAATTACTGTGGATAGGCACTGACGATGGGCTTGTTCAGTATAACTTAGAAACCCAAAAGAGTGACTTATATCTACAATCTAAAGATAGCAAAGCGGTCTATGGCCTATCGGCTATAGGTGATATTTTCCCTGCATATGGCAAAGGCGATAACTACCTATGGCTAGCAACTTTTTCCGGGCTCGATCTCTTTAATAAAGAAACAACAACATTTGAAAAAAACAAATACATTACTCAGTACAAGTTAAATACCGACTATACGTTCGGCATTGCACAAGTTGCACCCGATACTTTTGCTTATATAAACAATGATAACTTTTATATATTTAATGGTAACACAGGCGAAAACCGAGTTATTAATGGACTAAAAGAGCAGGTATCGCCCATGCTTGCATATACGTTTCATACCCCATCTGAGGCTTTCCCTGGCGAATTACTGTTAAGTACCTCTGACACGCTTTTTCGATACAACGAAGAAACAGCGACTTTAATTACTATTTTTAAATCTAAAACAGCAAAAAACAATCTTTACCATACAGTAGAGAATTATTATTACGATGCTAAGCGAGGGCTGCTGTGGTTAGCCACCACCCAAGAAGGCTTAATTGCAGTAAACGCTAAAACATATCAGCAAGTGCATGTATTTGATAAACACAACTCATTAAATACTAACTCTATTTTTAAACTTATTGCAGATAATAAAGACTTTTTATGGATAAGTACTGATAACGGTCTTTATCAACTTAATTTAGATACGCTTAACATCACCACGTACACAATAAAAGATGGCTTAAGTAACAATCACTTTACAGCACTAGCAGCATTAAGGTTACACAACAACGAGTTAGCGTTTGGTAACCGTAGCGGCGTGCTAATGTTTGACCCAGAGCAATTTGATAATGAACAGCGAAAAATCAATAATAACTTAGCAATTACTAATATTAGTTTGTTTTCACAAGCCCTTAATTACTCCCCTTCAAAATACAGCACTGAACCATTAATGCTTAAGCACGACGATATGGGCTTAACGGTTCGGTTTTCAAATTTTGATTATAAAAATCTTAATAAAACCTACTACAAAGTTGAGCTTACAGGCCCTTCGTCTTTGAGCTACAACGATTTAAAATCTAACCAGGTGTTTTTTACTAAACTACAACCTGGTGATTATATTTTGTCTGTGTCTACTCAACAGCGAAATGGAGTGATTACAAGTGACCCCATACAGTTAAAATTTAGTGTAGCTTACGCCCCTTGGCAGTCTCCTATTGCATATACTTTATATTTTATTGCTATTGTTATTATTTTGTTTTTATTTTTCTGGCAATACCGAAGCCGTAAAATTGCAATTGAACAAGCTCACCGCGCCGCTGTGCACTCTAAAACACAAACTGAGCTGGCACTAAAAAGTAATAAAAGCGGTGTATGGAACTATAGCTTTGCAGATAACTCAGTAAATACAGATAGAGGCGCAGAGCTTGGCTACGAGAACTTACCTGAACGCATCGATATAAGTAGTTTTTTTAATATTATGCATCCTGATGAGCGTCGCAGGCTACAAAGTAAATGGAATACTTTTACAAACCAAACTAAGCAAAAACATTGGCAAGCTACTTATCGTTTACGGCACAAAGATGGGCACTGGTTATGGTTTCATGATTTGGGGCAAACTATTTATAATGAAGACACTAAAGAGCCTCTTTATGTGTCGGGTATTTTTACTAATATTACCGAGCAGCTGGCAAACGAACAACAAGCCAAAATATTAGGCGAAGCATTTAGTCAAATAAATGACTTTTTACTTATTTTAGATGAAGACCTCGTGCCATTTTCAGCCAATAACAGCTTTATGGATGTGTTTTCTGATGAAGGCAGAGAGGGGATTGTTACCTCAAAATTATTTATTAATGCCATTGGACAAGCTAAGTGTAGAGAGTTTGCAACAATTTTAAAAGCACTTAAACCAAAAGAAAACTGGCGAACAAATGCTTATGTAAAGACCACAAAAGCTGAAAAACACCCTATTCATTTAAGTGCCACAGCCGTTGCTAATGAAAAAGATAAAGTCAGTTATTATGTTATTGTTATTACCGATTTAACAGAGCAGAAACGCGCTGAAAATGAGTTACGCTACCTTGCTAATTACGATGCGTTAACGGGCTTACCTAATCGTAGTTTAATGAATCAAAAAATCGAAAATGCCATTACAAGCGCCGCTAAAGACGATTCGCAATGCGCTGTTATATTTATAGATTTAGATAAATTTAAACCCGTCAATGACTCTTTTGGCCATGCAGTGGGTGACAAACTATTGTGCAATATTACCGAGCGAGTGAGCCAATACTTAGGTGATGACGCTACATTTGGCCGCCAAAGTGGTGATGAATTTTTAGTGTTAGTTGAAAACGTTACCTCAATGGCCTCTTTACAACACACCCTCAACGAAATGAGCAAAGAGCTGGCTAACAAGGTTATTATTGAAGACTTCGCTATTAATATATCAGCCAGTATTGGTATTGCATTGTACCCATACGATGCAACATCGACCGATGCCCTCATACGTAACGCAGATATTGCCATGATGCATGCTAAACAAGCAGGCAGAAATGGATTTCAGTTTTTTAATGAAAAAATGAATGAGCAAATTAAACAAAAGCTTATTCTTGAAAACGACTTAAAAGATGCTGCTAGGGACAATCTGTTTTTTAATCACTATCAACCTATTGTTAATACACTAGATAAAACAATAAGTGGGGTTGAATTACTCATGCGCTGGGAAAACCAAGGCAAACCGGTTTCTCCCGCTTTATTTATACCTATTGCTGAAGAGACTGGCTTAATTGATATGTTAACTGAGCAAGCATTACAGCGTGCAATTACTGAGCTTGCTCCACTTTTGAACATTAACCCGTTGTTTTACATATCGTTAAATTTGTCTCCAAAACATATTTTAAAGGCCAATATAACGCAGCAGCTCAGCTCCATACTAGAAAAAGCACAGATAAAACCACAACAACTTCGTTTAGAAATTACAGAAAACACGCTATTAGAAGATAAATACAAAGCAGCTAAGCAACTAAAAAGCTTACAGGCTGCTGGGTTCAAACTGTTTCTTGATGATTTTGGCACTGGCTATTCATCGTTAACTTATTTGAGTCAATTTCCAATTAATGTGATAAAAATAGATCAAAGCTTTGTTAATAGTATTGGTATTGATAAAGGGAATGAATCTATTATTAAAACGATTTACTCACTCGCTGAAAACTTAGAGTTATATTGCATTGCCGAAGGGGTAGAAACGCGGGAGCAGCTAGAGTTTTTAAAAAATATTGGCTGTCATAAGCTACAAGGTTACTACCTTGCTCGCCCTATGAGTGCTAACGATTTAATGAGCCCGGAGTGTTTCGAAAAAATTATTGATTTGATATGAAACTAAAAGCGACTTAGGTAAGTCGCTTTTAGGTTTAACGCATTAGTGTATGTGCTTGCATTCGTAGCTTTCTATTTGTAATACGCTGTTGCGCACATTAAATTTATCTGCAAGCAGTTTAATTACCTTTAAGCGGCACTCTTCATCATGTTTTTCTATAGTACAGTGTTGTTTTAGCACAACATGAGCACCAACAATAACCTTTTTGTTTTTACGAACAACAGTGACATTGTGCACATTTGCAACATGTTCCATGGTGGTTATTTCTGTTTCAATATCGGCCACTTTAGGTAACTTAGCTTTATTTGAACGCAACCCCTTGAGACAGCTAATAATGACCTTAATACCGGTAAACAAGACAAAAGACGCAATTAACATGCTCGATAAAATATCAATTACATTCCAGCCTGTTATGTATATAAGTACACCAGCAGCAAAAGTAGAAACCGTTGATATTAAATCAAAAAACGAGTGTAAAAACACGGCATACACATTAATGCTCGCCTTACGGCCTTTATAAAGCACCCATGCCGCTGCGCCATGAAATAAAAAACCAATAGCAGCAATTACCGACATCAAGTAACTATTAATAACCAGCTCATGTCCCCCTTTATGATGCATAAAGCGCTCAGTGCCCTCATATAAAATAAGTGAACTAATGGCTAGGTATAAAACGCCGTTGATCAACCCCCCTATTAGCTCTGCTTTTTGATGGCCATCGTTATAGGTTTTAGCTAAATGAATAGCAAAGCTAGACGCAATGAGAGCAATGAACAAAGAGCTATTATGAACAAACAAATGCCCTGCATCAGCAAGTACTGCAAGTGAGTTTGCGTAATACGCACCCACTAATTGAATCACCATAAATGAGCAGGTAATTGCAAGTGCAATTAACAAACGGCGACGAGAAGCGTGATGTGTGGTTATTTCTGTCATGAAATATAATAGACCTTCACTAAAAATAAAGTAAGCTTATGAAATAAAGCAAATTGGGAAATACGTAATGATATACAGTCACAATTGTAATACGTAGGCCAAATAAACGCACTAAAAACTTAGTAAAACACAAAAAACTGTACTAAAAATAACTAAGCAGATACAAAAATAATAATTAATTCATAAATATGGTCAGTTATCATATTTTAATGCGGAGAAACCCGTGAGCCATGACTCAAACAATACAATTTGGCAGGTTTTTAATCTAATTAATTTAGCGGTGATTGTTTATGACAATAAAACACATAATTACATCTTAAACCAACATGCCAAAACGTTACTTAACATAAATAGTGATGACGCGCTTAGCAGCGATGTTTTTAACAATATTACGCTTCGCGACTTTAATGATGATACGGTTGTTACCGTTGAGCAATTATTCACATCTACTATAACAGCTGTTTTATTAGAGTGTGAATTCACGCCTCAGCTTTTAAATGTGAACCACTCAATTATTGATGACTCTGTTTCTATGATCACTTTAGAGCAAGACCATAGTCACGCAGAGCAATATAATTTTGACCATATTATTTCAAAAATATCCACCAAACTAATTGATATTCAAAATGACAACATTGATCAACAAATTAACTTTGCACTCAAAGCCATAGGCACCGTTTGTAAAGCAGATAGAAGCTACTTATTTGAATTTAATACCGATAGTGAAACTTTAACCAATACGCATGAATGGGTGAACACCGGCATAACTGCCTACAAAGACAGGTTGCAAAACGTCCCTAAAGCCGAGCTACCCTACTTTTTTGATGTAATGAACTTAACACACCTATTTAAAGTTAATGATGTTGCTCAGTTACCGCCAGAAGCGAATTCAGAAAAAGCAGAGTTTGAAGCGCAGAGTATTCAGTCTGTTTTATGTGTTGGCCTGCGCTTTGACAAGGAGCTTGTTGGTTTTATTGGCTGTGACTGTGTTAATACAAAACGCCAATGGAGCAAAATAGATTTAATAAGGATCAAGCTCGTAGGCGAAATTATTAATAACGCACTCAAAAACATAAACTATAAAAAAAAGCTGCAGTTAGCCCAAAAACAATTAATTAACGCTAATACAAAATTAAATAAGTTAGCAAACACCGATGCACTTACTGACATTGCCAACCGCCGATTTTTTGATACTTCCCTAAAGAGCGAAATTAAACGCTCTGCAAGACAACACCAACCAATTAGTTTAATTATGTGTGATATCGACTTTTTTAAGCGCTATAACGACAATTATGGCCACCACAAAGGCGATGAAACGTTAAAACACGTTGCTCGTGCTTTAAAAAGTTTATGTAAGCGTGAGGGTGACATAGCAGCTCGCTATGGCGGTGAAGAATTCGCAATCATTTTACCTGCTACGAATATAGAGCAATGCCATAAATTTGCTTTGTTAATTGAGCAAAAAATAAAAGCACTTAATATTACGCATGAGTTCTCTCCTATTGCCCCTTACATAACACTTAGCTTTGGTTGCTTTTGTAGTTATCCAAATGCAGATACACACACAGAAACCCTAATAAAAAGCGCTGACATCGCTTTATATAAAGCAAAGAAAGCTGGCAGAAATCAAATATGTATTTTTGAATAATAAACAATCATAAATTACTCTTTTCACAATGAAAGTCATATCATTATATTAATAACCACTTTGTGCTATTTAAATGAACAATAAATTGCCCATTTAAATTTATAAATTAAAAACACTTTCTTAGCTTAAGTCATCAGCACTTGGGATAACCACGCCATATAAGTCATTAATGGTTGCTAAGGCACTTTTATGTAGATCAGATGCCAACACATCACTCACTGAAGTTTGTAATGGTCTTGTAGCGCACGCGTCAGCGACTACCGTTGCGTGGTTACCTCTTAAAAATGCACCTTGCGCTGTAAATGTCACACACATGTGGGTCATAAACCCAACAATGATCAATTTATTATTACCAATTACATCTACTTCTTCGCCTAAGTCTGTTCCTACAAAACTATCGGGAGCTGTTTTAACGATAACTTTTTCATCCGCAATTGGCGCGACACTTGAGTGTATTTGGCCTATTTCGGCATTAATATCGTAAGGCGAGCCTTCACCACCATCATGCATAATATGAATAATTTTAGAACCAGCAGCACGTGCATCAGCCAGTAAAATTGCCGCATTATTAAGAGCATCTTGCCACCCTTCTAACTCCATAACACCTTGTGTATAAGTATTTTGATAATCAACAAATATAAGTGTGGCGTTTGTAAGTGAAGCGGGTGTTGAGTCAAGCCCATTAAGTTCACGAAGTGTCGTCGTCATAATTTATCCTTTAATACCGAGTAAAATTTAAGTTTATAAGCTATCACGGCTGTGACAGCCGTGTTGCTGCGTTTGCACCGTGACAGCTTATACTTTATGGTCGGTTGCAAATAGTGTCCTAAAGGACAGTAGTCGATGATATTAGGCCAAAATGACATTACTCTATGAACATACCGTTGCGATTGTTGCTTATAACAATATCAGTTTATTTCACCTATCTATTCCGTGTAGTATTTTTGGTGAAGACTTAGACCGCGTGGGCGCTCGTCCATATAAAGTCACAGTATGTACAGAAACGGTAGGTCTGGTGCCAACACTTTCTGGCTTTCCCATAGAAATAAAACAAGACCTGTCAATACTTGAAACTGCTGATACTGTCATCGTACCCGCGTGGTGCGATCCTGATATACCCGCCTCAACAGCTTTACTTAATGCACTTCGCCGTGCACATGCTCGTGGAGCAAGAATGGTAGGTTTATGTTTAGGCGCTTTTGTGCTTGCTGAAGCAGGTATATTGGATGGCAAAACAGCATCAACCCACTGGGTATGGGCTAACGACTTCGCAAAAAAATACCCAAAAGTAAACTTTGATAACGATGTACTGTACATTGATGAAGGAAATGTTTTTACCTCAGCAGGCGCCGCTGCCGCAATTGATTGTTGCCTACATTTATTACGTCGTGATCACGGCGCAGATATTGCCAACAGCGTGGCCAGACGCATGGTTGTGGCGCCTCACCGCAGTGGAGGACAAGTACAGTACATAGAAAAACCCATTCCTCGACACATCGATAGTAACCGTTTAGAGCCGGCTATCACTTGGGCACTAAAAAATTTAACTAAACCTTTAACAATCGATGAACTCGCCAGTAAAGCAAGTATGAGTCGCCGTAATTTTTCTCGACTTTTTAAAAAAGCAATGGGCACTACATTTACACAATGGCTGCTGAGTCAACGTCTAACCATCGCGCAGCAGCTATTAGAAACAAGTAACCACAATATAGATAGAATTGCTAATCAATCTGGGTTTTCATCGAGTGTTAACTTTCGACAGCAGTTTTTAGCCGCTTTCTCTATTTCACCTTCCGCTTACAGAAAGCAATTTAAAAGTAGCGAGCCGCAATAAAAAGTTACTCGCACATACGCACATCACTTGTTAGCATGAGGTATTATCAAAGGATGGAAATGAGCATGACGAACAATAATCATACGTTAGTCGTTGAAGGTGGTGCAATGCGCGGTATTTTTGCTGCAGGTGTGCTTGATGAGTTTTTAGAGCAAGGATATCAACCCTTTAATCGGTATTTTGGAGTATCAGCTGGTGCTACAAATGTGGCAGCCTATTTATGTAAGCAGCCAACACGCAACTACAAAGTGATCACCGATTACTCCTGCAGGCCAGAATTTATTAATCTCGCACGTTTTATCAAAGGCGGCCATCTATTTGATTTAGATTGGCTGTGGCAAGAAACAGTTCGTGAAATCCCCTTGAATACCGACGAATTCTCGCAATCTCGTTACGATTTTTATATTGTTGCAACAGCAATAGATTCAGGTAAAGCTCACTATTTGCAAGCAACGGGCAATGAAATGGTTGAGCAATTAAAAGCCTCTTGCGCCATCCCAATCGCTTATCGGGATTACCCAACAATAAACGGGATCGCAATGACCGATGGTGGCGTTGCCGATTCTATTCCGGTAAAAAAAGCCTATGAAATGGGTGCATCAGAAATAACAGTTATCCTTTCCCAACCTTTAGGCTATCGTAAAAAAGACAACAAAGTACCGTGGTTAACTAAACAACTCTATAAACAGAGCCCTGCGCTTGCAGAGGCCGCCATACAGCGTTCTAAAAATTATAATGACAGTATTGATTTTTTGCACAATGCTCCGTCAGATTGCAAAATAAATATTATTGCACCACCAACAGGGTTTAAAGTCGGCCGCACCACTAAAAATCTAGCTATACTCAATTCAGGCTATCAAATGGGCATAAGTGAAGCTAAAACTTACCTAGGTAGCCCTAGGTTGCGTGAGAAATGAACATAAGCTATAAAATCAACCTATAAGAAGTATACAGTGATATAACCTTTGAATTTACAGCTTACTCCAGCTATTAATTTTTAAACCAACGGGGTAATGTAATAAAGAACGATGTGTTCGTCGTCCTATTGCAAAAAAACAGATTAAATTTAGGCATGTTTTTTGCATTAGTTTTTGTGTACACACCAAATAAATTAAGGGTTTTTGTGAATTTTCTTCGATGCTTTCATAATATAGTCTCAGATCAGCAGCTTAGCTTTGATCAAAAAATTGCAGACTTACTTGCTTTTGGGCTCGATGTTTTTCAGCTCGATTTGGCTATTATCAGCCGCGTAAAAAATAATTCTTACACTGTTTTACATGCTATTACCCCTGACAATTCTCTTGCTATTGGTACTGAGTTTGAGTTAAACGGCACCTATTGTACACATACTTTGTTGGCCAACTCTGCACTGGCATTTCATAATGCGTCGCAAAGTAGTATTGCAAATCATCCTTGCTATATTAATTTCCAATTGGAGGCGTATATTGGTGCGCCTATACGAATAGGTACAGACGTATTTGGAACTGTTAACTTTTCATCAGCTCAAGAATGCGCCCCTTTTAGCGATGAAGCTTATGATTATATTGAATTATTGGCTCAGTGGTTGGGCTCAGAATTTGCGCGCAATCAGGATAAAGTTAATCTCACTAAAAATAGTGACACCTTATTGAAACTTGAAAGCGTTGCAAATATAGGCACATGGGAAGTCGACCTAATAGACAATAGCATTTTTTGGAGCCAGCAAACTCGACGTATTCATCAAGCCGAAGAAGGCTATACTCCAAACATGGAAACAGCCATTGAATTTTATAAAGCGGGTAAAAGTCGAGATAGCATTAATAAAGCGGTAGAAAATGCGGTATCTAAGGGTGAAAAATGGCATTTAGAGCTGGAAATAGTTACCGCAAAGCAGCAAAATATTTGGGTGTCGACTTTTGGAGAGGCCGAGTTTAACAACGGCAAATGTGTGCGATTATTTGGTACTTTTCAAGATATAACTGAAGCCGTTAAGTTACGCGAAGAGTTAAAACAAAAAAAAGCACTTGCAGAACAACTCCTCCAAGACCGAAGTATGCTGTTTGCCAAAATTAGTCATGAGCTTAGAACCCCGCTTAATGGTATTACGGGAATGTTAGCGACTCTCATTGATGAACACGATTATGACAAGCGGGCAGAAAAAATTAAAGTCGCCCTTCGAAGTGCTGACATTTTATTAAGTATTATTAATGAAGTACTCGATTTTTCAAAAATAAATCATGGTGAGTTAAAACTGGAGCCTCACCACTCTCTACTTAAAACGGTATTTACCGATTTGGTTTCTTTATATTCGGTATTGTTTAGTAATAAACACATTGAACTGCTAGCCACTAATCTCATTCCTAATGATGTTTGGGTATACTGCGACACCTCTCGATTAAGCCAAATTGTCTCTAATTTACTAAGTAACGCGTTAAAATTTACAGAGCATGGATCTGTTTCTCTCTATTCGCAATTAGCATTAGACACAAAACACCCTTTACTTACCATTAAAATAACCGACACGGGTCGCGGCATGAGTAAAGCGTATTTAAACTCATTATTTAAGCCTTTTACCCAAGAGGTTGATGCTAACAACAATAAAGGCGGCACCGGATTAGGTTTAGCAATTGTTAAAGAACTCGTTGGTTTTATGAATGGCAAAATTGAAGTAACGAGTGAGGTTAATGTGGGTACGTGTTTTACCTTAACTATCCCGATTGAACTTGGCAAACAACAAATACAGACACCGAGTCTTAAATCGATTAATAATCATGGTGCCAAATTATCAGTACTGGTGGTTGATGATAACGAAATAAACCGCCTTGTGTTAGAAGCTGCGCTGGATAAGTTTAATATAAAATCAGACTTTGCCATAGACGGCCAAGACGCAATTTTAAAGTGCAAACAAAAGCATTACGATCTTATTTTTATGGATTGTATTATGCCAATACTTGATGGTTTTGAAGCTACCAAACAATTAAGATCTAATAACATATGTAGCCCCAAAAGCACATTTATCGTTGCTCTGACGGCTAATGCTTCTTCCCAAGATAAACTAAGCTGTAAACAAGCAGGCATGGATATGTTTATAGCCAAACCATTTAAGCTTCCAGCAATAGAAGAAGCAATTACAAATACATTAAAAAGGCTGAGCGTAGCCACATTATAATAACGAGTGTCGCTCAGATTAACTTGCACTAGAAAACAAAGGATCATTATGACAAATAAAATTATTGGTATTGTACTTATTGTTATTGGTATCGCACTGGCAATATGGGGCTATGACGTTTATGACTCAGCAGCCTCTCAGGTTACCCGCGCATTAAACGGCGAAACACCTATGGAAGCCTGGCTTGGCTTTATTGGTGGCGCAGTTTGTATTTTAGTGGGTATTACCCGACTTAAATAGCACTCAAAAAAGCCGCCTTTGGAGAGGGCGGCTTGGGTGAACAAACAGCTATGGGTGAGAGCTGTTATATCAAGAGACTTTAAGCTAAAACACTATTAAGCAGCGCTTTGCTCTGCATCGGGCGTTTGACGAATTAAATAGTCAAACGCAGCTAGGCTTGCTGTTGCGCCCGCCCCCATCGCAATAATAATTTGCTTAAATGGCGTAGTGGTTGCATCACCAGCAGCATAAATGCCTTGTAACGATGTTGCGCCTTTGGCATCAATGAGTATTTCACCAAATTGGCTCAGTTCAAGGTCGCTGTCTTTCAACCATTCGGTATTAGGTATTAAACCAATTTGTACAAATATACCGGCTAAGTTCAACTGTTTACTCTCGCCGCTAAGGCGGTCGGTATAGCTTAACCCCGTTACTTTTTTGCCATCACCTAGTACTTCCGTGGTTTGGGCGTTTTTAATAATAGTAATGTTTTTTAAGCTATTAGCTTTACGAATGAGTACCTCATCGGCGCGTAACGTATCAGCAAATTCAAGTACAGTAACGTGTTCAACTATATTGGCTAAATCAATTGCCGCCTCAATACCTGAATTACCACCACCAATAACCGCGACCGGTTTACCTTTAAATAAAGGCCCATCACAGTGCGGGCAGTATGCAACGCCATGGCCTTTATATTGTTGCTCACCGGGTACATTCATTTCGCGCCAGCGTGCACCGGTTGCTAGTACGAGTGATTTTGCCTTTAATACAGCGCCATTTTCTAGCGTAATATCATACCCATTACTGCCTTTTTGCAGGTTTGCCGCGCGTTGGTTGTGCATAACATCAACATCGTATTCTTTAACGTGTTCTTCCAACTGAGCCACCATTTTTGGCCCTTGCGTTGCTTTTATTGAAATAAAGTTTTCAATCGCTAATGTATCAGCAACTTGACCGCCAAATCGCTCTGCTACAACCCCTGTATTGAGCCCTTTACGTGCTGAATAAATGGCTGCCGAAGCACCAGCTGGCCCACCACCAACGACAAGTACATCAAACACCGACTTTTCATTGAGTGATGCTGCTTGGCGCTGTGCACCTTTGCTATCCACTTTATTTAAAATATCAGTGAGGCTCATGGCCCCTTGGCTAAAAGGTTCACCATTTAAATAAACAGCGGGTACAGCCAGTATGTTTCTTTGCTCAACTTCATCTTGAAATAATGCCCCATCAATCATGGTGGCTTTAATATTACTATTTGTTGCTGCCATAGTATTAAGTGCCTGCACAACTTGCGGGCAGGTTTGGCAACTCAAGCTAATATACACTTCAAAATTAAGTGTTTGTTCAAGTGTTTGTATTTGTTCAATGTCATCTTTACTTGCTTTACTAGGGTGACCACCCGTATGTAATAGCGCTAACACTAAACTAGTAAATTCGTGTCCCATAGGTACACCTGCAAAGGTAATATGGGTGTTTTTTTCTGGTGAATGCACCACCATAGAAGGCCTGCGGGCGCTAGTATCGGGATTATTTATTACACTAAACTTATCGCTTAGTGACGCTAAATCGTTTGCAAGACTTTCTACTTCTGTTGATTTTTTGCTGTCGTCCAAGGCGATAAGCAGCTCAACAGGCTGAGTCAGCGATTCAAAATGGCTTTTTAGTTGGTTCTTTATGTTGTTATCTAACATGGCTTAGCCCCTTAAGGAAAATTAAAACAGCAAGGTTCCCATGCCATCAGTGCATGTGCGAAATTTTAGAAACGTGTGATGGCGTGGGAAAGTGCCCAGTGAACCTATACAGGCTCACTGGGTTTAGAGTCATGTTCTACTCTAAATTTTTGGTTAGTGGTAAGGTTTAAATCTTACCAACTAGGTCTAGTGAAGGTGCTAATGTGTCTTCACCTGGCTGCCAAGATGCAGGACAAACTTCGCCATCATGTGTTGCAATGTATTGCGCTGCTTGTACTTTACGAACTAACTCTTTAGCACTACGACCAATGCCTAAATCATGTGTTTCAACAACTTTAATTTCGCCTTCAGGGTTCATTACAAATGTACCGCGAAGTGCTAAACCATCATCTTCAATCATTACACCAAAGTTACGTGTAATGCGTCCTGTTGGGTCGCCAATCATTGGGTAAGTAATTTTACCGATGGTGTCTGACGTGTCATGCCATGCTTTGTGCGTAAAGTGTGTATCAGTTGATACTGAATAAACTTCAACGCCCATTTCTTGTAACTGTGCGTAATGATCTGCAAGGTCACCTAATTCAGTTGGGCATACAAATGTGAAATCTGCAGGGTAAAAGAAAAAGATAGACCACTTACCTAATACGTCTTTTTCAGTGAGTTCTACAAAGTCACCATTGTGGTAAGCTGTTGCATTGAAAGGTTGTAATTTTGTGTTAATCAATGAAGTGCTCATAGTATTCCTCATTTATGTTTAGTGTATTTAAAAAGTTAACGCCTTGTGCGTTGGCTTGATTAATACAATAAGGCCATTGAGAAATTAAATAAAATTGATTGTTTAGATTAAAACAATCGATTTTTAAGATTGCAAACCCAAGGAGTGATCTACTGCTTACTTTTAAGCGTTAAAGCAGTTACAACTCAACTACCACTCATAGTCAGTTGCGCTATATAGATTTTAATAAGATTACACTGCACATCCTTGCTACAATAACGTGGTTTACATTACACAACCTTCAAAGGCATTTCATTTATGGAAAAATTCGTCAATCACATTCAACTTGGCTATTTGGGCTTATTGCCATTTTTAGGCTGTGTGGGCTGGCCACTCATGGTTGGCAGTAACAGTGTAAATTTAGAGTTTTTTAGTTTTTACAGCATTGCTATTTTAGCGTTTATGGCGGGTAATTTATGGCATGCAGGCCAACAAAGCTTTGCTGATGCGATTAAAGCAGTGCTACCGGTCATTCCTATTCCGTTTTTATCATTCTTACCGATTGAGTGGATGCTTGCTTGGTTAGGCGCGAGTTTTTGGTTAGTACTGATTTTTGAAAAGGCCACAATACAGTGGCAGGGTTATCATAAAGATTATCAAAAAATGCGTTTTGTGCTCACATCAGTGGTATTTGTGTGTCATATCTTAATTATTGGTATGAGTATTTACCCTAAATAACACGCCATGGCTTAACCATTGGTCTGTAATAGGGTAACATCCGCGCACTGTATTGAGAGGACACACCATGATAGACCAATTACGCCAACAGCTTACTGACCTTGGTGAGAATTTTGTAGAAAAAAACGCGGCTTTTAAAATTAAAGTTATCCCGTTTTTTTGCGCTATTAGCATAAAAAAAGATCATAAAAGTGAGGGGCGTCTTTCTTTTTATTCAAATCAGCTCATTGAAATATTTATGGTGGTGTTGTTTGTTTTATTTGGCTTAGCCATTTACGACCCTCAAGCCGGTTTTACTCATGGCCCTATTCATATTGTGTTTGCTATTTTGATTACCTTTAACTTAATTCTTAAACAAGTTGCCATTGAAGGGTTAAAAACGCGTTTAGCTATGTATAGGTTGCATCAACAGCTGATTAATACACCGCATCCTGG
Organism: Pseudoalteromonas sp. DSM 26666; assembly: GCF_900116475.1. Classification (NCBI taxonomy): domain Bacteria; kingdom Pseudomonadati; phylum Pseudomonadota; class Gammaproteobacteria; order Alteromonadales; family Pseudoalteromonadaceae; genus Pseudoalteromonas; species Pseudoalteromonas sp. DSM 26666. The sequence continues at coordinate 240,054 of NZ_FPAR01000002.1, forward strand.
CACATCGCCTGTTACTAATAAAAACATATAATTTAATATGTATTTAAACCCAAATTGGAACATACTCACGGTAGGTGATGGCGACTTATCGTTTTCAAACGCGCTTTACAACCACATTAAACCGCAAAAGTTAGTTGCCTCAACCTATGATGCAGCTGCAACTCTTACAGAAAAATACCCCGATAACGCGCTTGCCTCACTTAAAGCACATAAAATTGATGTGCTTAATGAATTTGATGTCACCAACACACAATGTTGGCAACAACTAGCCGAGCACCTAAACAGCTTTGATGTAGTGATTTTTCAATTTCCACTTATTCCTGCGTTTATTGGTCGCGACGCATTTGAGAAAAATACACGTAATAACAGCATGAACGTGCTTAACCGTGCGTTACTGCATCAATTTATAAAATATGCCAATGAGTTTGCCTTGAACCCACAAGGCCCTGGGTTATGCTATATAACCTCAAAAGATGTTAAACCGTATCGTGAGTGGAATATTGAGGGGAGTTTAAATACCCATTTAAACGCGGCATACCAAGGACAAATGCCATTCGATATCAGTCGCTTTGATGGCTATAAAATTCGCAATGTCGACCGTGACAAACACGTCAAAGACACCAGCGGTATTACTTATGTATTTAGTGAAAATACACTACCCGAACTAAGTAATATGTTAACAACCCCTAATTATCTAACTGATGATTATTGCCCGCTTTGTCGTGTGGGGCCGTTTTTAGCGGATGAAGATAAAAACAAACATTTTTCCGCTAAAAAGCACCAGCAAATGCTCAAACTAGAGCAAGACTGGCAGCAATGGTTAACAGCGTTTAATAAGTCAAGTTAGTCACAAAGTGCAGCTTGCTTTATTAAGTCAGCTGCTTTTTCTGCAATTGCTATTACCCCAGCATTGGTATTTCCGGTAATAATACTGGGCATAATAGAGGCGTCTACCACCCGTAAATTTTGCACACCGTGAACACGTAATTCGCTATCAACCACAGCCATATCGTCTTGGCCCATTTTGCAGGTTCCTACGGGGTGGTATTCTGTATCGGCTGTTTGCCTAATAAACTCAATAAGCTGCGCATCATCATTAATATCAAGCGGATATACCATATCTGCACGAATAGTATCAAACGCTTTGCTTTGCATTATGCTCAATGTTTTTTTAAGTCCAAGTAGCATAACCTGTAAATCATCGGGGTGGCTTAAATAATTAGGATCAATGAGTGGCGCACTTGAAGGGTTGGCATCCGCTAAACGAATAGTGCCGCGGCTTTTAGGGTGCATTATGCTGCTATGAATACTGTATCCATGGCCATAATGCAGTTTACGGCTGTGATCGTCCACCAGCCCAATAACAAATTCAAGTTGCACATCGGGCACAATAGAATCTGTAAATAAGTTTATAAACGCATGCGATTCGGCAAAGTTACTGGTTAGCTTTCCTTCGCGTTTGGCAAACCAATCAACGCATCCTTTTGCAATATTAAACGCACCACTGGCACTTATTCCAAATGTGCCTTGCGAATATTTTGCTTTGTATAATGGCACAACGGTTAAGTGATCGTGCAAATTACTGCCTACACCTTCTAATGGCGTTACAAGCTCAATGTTATGCTGCTTTAAATGATCTGTAGGCCCCACTCCCGATAACATTAAAAGTTGGGGAGAGTTAATCGCACCGGTACTTAAAATAACTTCTTTATGGGCATTTAGCACATAGCTTTTATTATTAACTGCAACTGTTACACCAGTTGCAGATTTCCCGCAAAAATTAATTTTATGCACCTGCGCATCAGTGAGCACGGTTAAGTTTTTACGAGCTAAATTAGGTGTTAAGTACGCTTTTGCCGCACTGCAACGCTCCCCTTTATGTTGAGTGACCTGCGATAACCGCGCACCTAGCTGTTGCTGCGCATTAATATCGTCATTAAGGGCCACGCCTTGCTCTTGGCATGCTTTTAAGAACAGCTGATTAACTGGGCTTGGTAAACTTAGCTCTTGCACATGTAAGGGGCCATTTACACCATGATATGGGCTGTTGATAAAGGTTTTGTTGTTTTCAGCTTTGATAAAATAAGGCAGCAAACTGGTATAATCCCAGCCGGTATTTCCCATAGCGGCCCAGTTGTCGTAGTCTTTTTTATTCCCCCTAATGTACACCATGGCATTGATTGAACTTGAACCACCAAGCACTTTACCTCTGGGCATAAATCCACAGCGGTTATTAAGCTCTTTTTGTGGCACCGTGTTGTAATGCCAGCTATTAATGCCATAAGGCACACTAGCTGCAACTCCCGCAGGCATTTGCACCATGGCACTTTGGTCACGGCCGCCGGCTTCAATTAAACACACACTCACATTTTTATTTTCAGATAATCGCGAGGCAACAACACAGCCGGCACTGCCTGCGCCAATCACAATGTAATCAAATGAGGTGGTATGCATAAAATATCTCCCATTAAAAAAACTACTTTGCATGGATTATCTACTAAAAACTTGATATTTTTAGACACCTTTTCACTAATGCAATTGTTATGAGCAGCCTAATTAAAGCCACTTCTTTACAGGGAATTGATACATTAATTACCGAACTAGGTGGTGATACAGCAAGCATCATGCGCCATTGCGCCATTGAGGTAACGTTAAACTCCCTTGAAACCCAAAGCTTAACTTATCGCCATTATGCCGAACTTTTAGAATACTGCGCTCATAGCTTAAACTGCCCAAGTTTTGGTCTTAAACTCGCTAGCAAACAAAGTTTTGATATTTTAGGGCATATCGCTATCGCCGCTAAAAGTGGAACTGATTTAGGTGAAGCGCTTACATGGGTAATTAAATACCTGCACTTACATACACCCGCACTTAATTTAACCACGCATACACTTGAAGATGACCAAAATATATTTTTATCATTCGAAATAAAACTCAAGCCTTTACCTGTTATAAATCAAGTTATTGAATTAACAATTGCACTGGCGCTCGCTACCTTAAAAAAAGTGAGCCAAAATCAATGTAAACCCATTAAGGTATTTTTACCGCAAAAGATTGATGCAAATATACGGGCTTACCATCAGCACTTTGGCTGTAACGTTATTGAACACAGAAATAGCGCCGGTATTTTAATCGCCAAAAACGATTTATTATTGCCACTTAATGTTTCTGATCAACACAAAGTACAAGCCGCATTAAACTTTTTAGCCGCTAATAATGCGCATACTCAGTCGTTACCTTCGCAAGTAAGTGCGCTTATTCGACCTATGCTGCCCCTTTTTCAATGCTCAAACCAAACGATAGCAACGGCACTTAATCTACATCCTCGCACCTTGCATCGTGAACTTAAAAAACATAACACCAGCTTTGTAAAACTAAAAGATGCCACTCGCCGCGCATTATGTGAACACTATTTAATGCAAAACCAATTTTCTATTTCACAAATATCCGAGCTGTTAGGTTATCAAGAACAAGCCACATTAAGTGCCAGTGTAAAACGCTGGTTTAACTGCTCTGCCCGCGCATTTAGAGCAAAATATTGTTAAACTGCAAAGCTGTGTAAAATACATAAAAAGGCTAAACATGAATTTTGTGATTGTAGGTACCAATTTTATTAGCGACACCCTACTTGATGCGGCAAGTACTCTGAGTAATTTTAATTTATACGGTGTGTGTTCTCGGGCAGAAAGTAGCGCTGAGCGATTTTTAGCTAATCACCCCACTCATTCTCAAGCAAAAATATTTACCTCCATTGACGCTGTTTGCCAAGACGAGCTTGTAGAGGCAGTATATATTGCCGCACCAAATAGCCTGCATAAAGACTATGCTGTGCAATGTTTAGCTGCGGGCAAACACGTACTTGGCGAAAAACCCTCAGCAGCAAATAGTCATGAGCTTACTGCTATTTTAACGGCTGCTCAAAAACATCAACGTTTGTACATGGAAGCGATGATGACAACGCATTTACCTAACTTTGCTGTTTTAAAAAACGCATTAAAAAGAATCGGTACACCGCGTAAATTTATTGGCCAATTTAGCCAATACTCGTCTCGTTACGATAAGCTCAAAAACGGCGAGCGCCCTAATACCTTTTTACCTGAATTTGCAAATGGCGCATTAGTAGACTTGGGTATTTACCCACTTTATTTACTTATAGCACTGTGGGGCGCACCAAACAGTGTGCACGCCAGTGGCGTATTACTAGAAACCGGTGTTGATGGTGCCGGCGATGTACTTTTAAATTATGCAGATAAACAAGCGGTAATTAGTTATTCAAAAATATCGCAAGGCGAGAACATCACCGAAATACAAGGTGAGTTAGGCCGTATTCGTATTGAAGCTGTATCGCAACTTAAAAAAGTGGAATTCATCGCTAATAATGGCCAAAAAGAAACAATAAGTGCAGATTTTGATGAGCATTTTATGAAGTATGAAGTGGCGCACTTTATTGAAATGATTGAGCAAAATGCATTAGAGTCACATATTAACAACCACCAGCTTTCACGCGATGTGATGACGGTACTCGATACCGCCCGCGCACAATTAGGCGTTATATACCCTGCAGATAGTAAAGCTAAACTATAAATTTTTACTCAATCAGTCAGCCCCCATTACCCGCCACCTCAATCTTAAAAAAGAGTAACGCTTATTTTTCATTCAGCCCAGTGATAGCCTCTCATCACTGGGGACTCCATGTAAAACGTTAATTTACATTTACCTGCGTAGGTAAAAGCAGGTAATATGCGCCGCAATTAAATGGCAATATTTAAGGACGACCATGCAAAAATCAACCAAAGAGCTATTACTGGCTATTTTATGCATATTGCTTGCAATGATCACTATTCAGTCTGGGGCTTCACTGGCTAAGCAGCTTTTCCCTATTGTTGGCCCTGAGGGTACAACAGCCTTACGTTTAGGTTTTTCTGCCGCTATTCTTTGTTTGATTTTTAAACCTTGGAGACACTTTCCGGTTGCAAGCCAGCGTTTACCCATCTTAATTTATGGTTTGAGCCTAGGCGGCATGAACATTCTATTTTATTACGCCATTGAACGTATTCCACTGGGTATTGGTGTTGCGCTTGAATTTACCGGGCCCCTTGCCGTTGCGTTATTTTCATCAAGACGAAAGCGTGATTTATTTTGGGTTGCTTGCGCAATTACCGGAATATTATTACTGTTACCCGATATGAAAGGCCAAGAAAGTTTAGATCCAATTGGCGTGATTTTAGCTCTAGCAGCGGGTGCGTGTTGGGCAGGTTATATTTTATTTGGTAAAAAAACCGGCAGCCAAAGCTCTGGTGGCGCAACGGTAGCGATGGGCATGACCATTTCAGCTATTGTGCTTGTACCTTATGGTGGCATATCACAAAGTGCCGCATTTACTTGGGATATTATTCCGTTAGGTATTGCCATTGCGGTACTTTCAAGTGCCCTACCTTACACTTTAGAAATGATCACATTGCGGAATATGTCGCCGCAAGGGTTTAGCATTATGATGAGCCTTGAACCCGCTATTGCAGCACTCGCTGGCTTAGTTATTTTAGGTGAACTACTTAGCATTTGGCAGTGGCTTGCTATTTTATTAGTTATTATTGCCTCGGTTGGCAGCTCAACGTCAAACAGTAAAAAGCAGCCCGCTGCTTAATATTTAATTAAATATTAAGCTACCGAGACACACAAAACCCACGCTATTTGCTTGGGTTTTGTAGTTAAGTCATTCACTATTTTATAGGGGATGGCTTGCCATGTGGGCTTGAGCGCAAATATTGCTTTGGTGCCTGCACTTGCGCGCCCAACTCGGCCGCAGCATGCCAAGGCCAATGTGGGTTATATAAAATACCCCGCGCTAAAGCGACACCATCAGCACGTTCATCACTGAGAATACTTTCAGCTTGCTGCGCCTCGGTAATTAAACCCACTGCTATCACAGGCATATTCACAACCTGTTTAATGGCGGTTGCAAACGGCACCTGAAAATTCTTAGCAACAGGTATATTTTGCTCAGGGCTTAAACCCGCAGTGCTTACATGAATAAAGTCACACCCTAACGCGTCAAGCGCTTTTGCCAGTTCAATTGATTGCGGTAAATCCCAACCACCATCTACCCAATCGGTTGCTGAAATACGTACACCCACCGCTTTATTGCTTGGAAATGCCGTTCTTACAGCTTTAAATACGTCGAGTAATAATCGCATTCTATTTTCTAGGCTACCACCGTATTGATCATCACGTTTGTTTGCCAGCGGCGATAAGAACTGGTGTAGCAAATAACCGTGCGCGCCATGTATTTCTATTAAATCAAGGCCTAACTCGTCAGCGCGCTTTGCCGCATTAACAAAGTCACTTATGAGCGAATCTATATGATCTTGGTTCATCGCTTTGGGAGTGGGGCTGTTTTCATCATAGGCAATGGCTGATGGCGCAACCGTTTGCCAACCATTGAGGTGATCGGGCATAAGTACCCCACCGCCATCCCATGGTTTATCGGTTGACGCTTTTCGACCTGCATGGGCTAATTGAATACCAATAGGCATTGGGCTGTATTGTCTTACGGCCGTTAAACTTTTTGCTAATGCAGCTTGGGTAGTATCATCCCATAATCCTAAATCGGCGTAACTAATTCGCCCTTCGGGATTAACGGCCGTCGCTTCTAAAATAAGTAAACCCGCTCCACTTAAACTCAATTGCCCTAAATGAATGGTATGCCAGTCACTTGCAGCCCCATTGTTGGCCGAGTACTGGCACATGGGTGCAATAATAATTCTATTCTCTAGGCTTAATTTACCAAGTGACAATGGTGAAAACAGCTTTGACATTATAAATCCTCATATAACTGACTCACAGCCACAGCCAAACTGTGCTGTTGGTGTTATCAATAATTAAACATGTATTTATAAAGGTTATGGGGGGGAATATTCATTTTTATAGTGTTTATAAAAATATAAGTAATGACGTTTTAAACTATTCATTATCCAGTTTTTATCTATATTAGGCACAATTATTATTTTGGTTGATTTTAAAGCAACGCCTTTGTTTATTTAATATACAGCGCGAAACACTCAAACTCACTTTTATATTTTTATTCTAAAAAAGTGAATTAAAATTCATATTTTTATTTCCATCACTAAAACTCCCTGCTACTATTAGCGCTCATTTATAAACACATTTTATTGAACTAGGATCACTTTTTATGTTTAAACCAAGCCTGTTAACCTTGGCTGTATCAAGCGCACTGAGCAGTGTATTATTTAGCAGTAATGCAGTGGCACAAGAGCAAGTAATTGAAAAAAATAAATCGCTTGAAGTTATTGAGGTTACAGCAACTCGACGTAGTGGCTCAATTCAAGCTGCGCCTCTTAACATTACCGCGCTCGATGCTGATGTAATGAAAGATCAAAACATCAGTGAGCTGGCCGATGTAGCACGTTGGGTACCGGGCTTAACAATTACAGATCAAGGTGGCCGTGCTGGTTCACCTATTATAGTCCGTGGTTTAAATACTAATTCATCAGGGCCTTCATCAGATGGTGGCACTGTTGCCACTTATATTAATGAAATTCCTGTCTCAGTTGATATGCGTTTAGTTGATGTAGAGCGTGTGGAAGTGCTTATTGGGCCACAAGGCACATTATATGGAGCTGGTACATTAGGCGGCGCTATTCGCTATATGCTTAAAGAACCAGAGCTTGATTTCACCTCAGGTGAAGTATTTGGTGATGTTTTTCAAACTCAAGAAAGTGATTCGGTCGGTGGTGAAGCGGGCTTTATCTTCAATTTACCATTAATTGAAGACAAACTTGCTGTTCGTACCAGCTTAAATATTTATGAAGACCCAGGGTTTATTGACTACGCCTACACCGTTCGTGAACCAGGTGTTTCGATTACCGACCCTGATTGGACAAACCTTGATGCAGTCAACAGCAATCTTAAAAATGTAAAAGACGCCAACGGTGAAACAACCACAACTGGGCGTATTTCATTGCGTTACAAAGCAAATGAGTCATTCGAAGGTACATTAAACTACTTCTATCAAAAGCAAGATACTGAGGGTCGTTCTATTGTTCATCACAACAGCCTTAATGCTAACAATGGCTTAAGTGATCGCATTGGCAAATACGAGTCAGCGTACCGTTATGAAGAGCCACGGGAAAAAGAAGACCAATTACTGAGCCTTGAACTTAAAGCCGACTTAGGTTTTGCCGAGCTAGTATCAGCTACCGGTATTTCACACTTTGAAGCCGATGGTCAACGCGACCAAACTGACCTTTTAATTCGTTTAGACTATGGCTACGAGGAGTTTCCTTCGTTTTCGGCATTTACCCGTGAATTAGACGAAGTCGATACCTTCACTCAAGAACTACGTTTGGTCTCACAAAGCGATAGCGACCTAAGCTGGATTGTTGGTGGTTTTTACAACAAAACCGATACTGATGCATCAAGCAGAGAGTTTACGCCAGGCTTTGATCAGTTCGCAGTTGATAATTTTGGTGGCGCACAACTTAGACCAGACTCTTTAGAGTATTTAGAAATTACTGGTAGCAAAGTCACTGAATCTGCACTTTTTGGTGAAGTGGGTTACCAAGTAACCGATAAACTCGACATTACCATTGGCGCGCGTTTTTACGAATACGATGTAAAAGCAAAAGCAGCATATGACTTCCCGCTTGCAAATACTTTATTTGGTGGCGCAGAACCTGATGCGATTAGCATTAATTATGAATACGATAAAGCAGGCGATAACGGTACTCTTCTCAAATTTAATGCTAAGTACCAATTTAGCGACTCTGTAATGGGATATGCAACAATCAGTGAAGGCTTTAGAATTGGTGGTTCAAATCTTCTAGCAGCTTGTCCTGATCCACTTCCAGAAAACCAACAAACAGGCTGTGGTAACCCTGATGAGAGACTTTTTGAATCCGACACAACAACCAACTACGAACTAGGCTTTAAAAGTACATGGTTTAGAAGCCAACTACACTTTAATGCCGCGCTATTTAATGTTGATTGGGATAACGCACAAATTGCAGCAGCTACCGTCGTAGGTCAATTACCGTACCTAACAAACGTAGATAGTGCTAATGCGAAAGGAATTGAAATTGCCACGCGTGCAATTTTATCAGACTCATTTACTGCCTATGCAACTTATGCGTATACAAAAGCAGAATTAACCTCTGACGCGGCATATCTATTTAATGCCGATGGTAATGAGGATAGCCCTAAAGATGGCGACCGTTTACCAGGCTCGCCAGAGCATCAGTTTTCTATGGGGATTAACTACCAAACAGAAGTGTTTAACAACAAAACCTTAGATATTAACTACGGTTTAACTGCACAAAGTGATGTAATTTCAAAAGTAGGCCTACGTGACAACGGTGAAGCACTCCCAGGTTATAGCTTAAGTAATATTTCAGCTAAATTAACCGCCGATGCGTGGTCGACTACTTTATATGTAGATAACCTATTTAATAAATATGCGGTTACTTCTGTTCGTCGTTCAGATGCGGATATTACAACAGCCAATGGCGCAGACATACAACGTAACTATGGTTACTTTATTAATCGCCCGCTTACTGTTGGCATTAAATTTAACTATAAGTTTGAAATATAATTAGAGCCTGCTGTTCTTTATGGATTAAATTTGTTCAAACTAGGGGCGATTTAATCGAGGCGCAAGGTTTGTAACCTAGTGGGCTAAGTAAAAACCGAGCAAAGCTTCCGCGTCCTGCTCACGCCCCTTACCTACATCCATGTAGGCAACAAAGAGTAAATTGCCCCTAGGCAGAACCCTTAAGGGCAGCGCCTGTTTGGCATTGATGCTGCGTTATCACCTATTTATGGGGAATAACCACACTACATAGGCTCTGCCTTGCCTTAATACCAAACAGACTGCTGCAAATTCAACCTTGAAAGGTCAACAGGCCCAACGATAAGTTTAAGTACAATCAAGAGGCTCAAATTAATTTTGAGCCTTTTTATTTGTAAGTACATTATTTATAAGAGTATTCATGCAGCCAAACTTAAAGAAACTACACCAAAGCGCTATAAAAAATCTAAACCAAGGCAACATTCAGCAAGCGCATAAAGCACTGGTTGAGCTGGTAACACAAAAACCAGACTTTGCTGATAGCTACTTTTTACTCGCCATGGTTAATTTACAGGTTGGTCAAATTTATAAAGCGATAAAGCTAATTGAAAAAGCATTAAGCTTTACTAAGTCTATTGAATATACAGCGCAACTTGCCAAGTGTTACGCCCTTACCGGCGATTTACAAAAAGCGAAAAGCACCGCCCTCGGCGTTAAGCCTGAACATATTAGCAAAGCACTTGATGCTGATACATTAGGCGTGGCGCTTACCCAAGCGGGTTTACATCAGCATGCTGCTGACTATTTTAAATGCGCGTTAAGTTTGGCTGAAGCGAGTAATACTGGTCAGCCGCAGTTTTATTATAACTATGGGGTATGTGCTAAATTTTTAGGCCAGTTTGAAAAGGCGCAGCACGCGTTTGAAAATGCCATTGCACTGAATCCGCTTCATCATCAAAGTCATTTTGCTTTAGCTGATTTAACTAAAGTCACTGAGCAAAACAACCACATAGCGCGATTAAAAAACGTATTTGAACAGGTCAATCATCCTGACGCTAAACTGCATATAGGTCATGCGCTCGCAAAAGAATATCAAGACCTAGGAGAATTTTCAGCAGCCTTTGCCGCGTTACAACAAGGTAAAAAAGCAAAACACGCTAATAAGGCGTTTGATAATCAAGCGTCTGAGGCACTATTCGCACACATTAAACAGCTCAGTGTTAAATATAAAAACCAACAAACAGCTGGCAACCAAAGCTGTGAGCCAATTTTTGTGTTAGGTATGCCGCGCTCTGGCACCACATTAGTTGAGCGAATTTTATCAAGCCACAGCGACGTACAATCGGCTGGCGAGCTGCAAGATTTTGGCCTAAGTGTAAAAAAGCTTAGCCAAACACCCACGCCTCAAGTACTCGATACAGACACCTTAAGCCAAGCTTACCAGCTTGATTTTGCAAAACTTGGTAGCACTTACCTTGAGGCGACCCGTGTAGTTACCGGTAGCCATAAACACTTTATTGATAAATTACCGTTTAACTTTTTTTATATCGATTTAATTACCAAAGCACTGCCTAATGCTAAAATCATTTGCCTACTTCGCGATCCCATGGACACCTGTATTGGTAACTATCGTCAGCTATTTACCATTAACAACCCGTATTATGCTTACTCGTTAGACTTACTCGACACAGCTAAATTTTACAGCCGCTTTTATAAACTAATACAGCACTTCAGCGCCCTACACAGCAATATTAAACTAGTAAAATACGAAGAGCTCATCGCCGCACCAGAGCAAAAGATAAAAGAGTTAGTGAGCTATTGTGACTTAGACTGGCAACCACAGTGCCTTGATTTTCACTTAAACACTGCACCGGTATCAACCGCCAGTAAAATGCAAGTACGCCAACCGCTTAACAACAAGGCCATAGGCCGCTGGAAAAAGTTTAAACCCTATACCGACGAAGCGCAGACTCATTTAGTTAATCAAGGAGTTTTAGGTTTAATTAAATAACAACAACTGTTATGTGGTCGGATAGTTCAGTTTGATAAACTTTAAAGTTACCGGATGGATATAAGTTTTTAGGCTGAATGTATTTGAGGTTTTTTCTCTGTTAACTAACCCTCTTCCACTTAAGGAAAAACCCAACGCTGCTACCATAAAAAACTAACAAAAAGTAATACACCAATTACTGCAGCAGCTATAAATAAGTATTTACCAAGCGTTGCATTGTGTTTAAGAGATTCTTGATGTTTAGCCTTAAGCATAAGTAATTGTGCTTCGTTTAAATCAGAACAATGCGTACATTTATCCAAGAATTCAGAATAATACAGTTCACACCTATCACATCGTTTTTGTTTAGGTTGCTTAGATCTCCATGATATGCTCATATCTAGAGACATTATAACCTCCACTCAAGAGTACCAGCGTACTCAACCTTAACCAGCCTACCATTTAATAACGCAGGCTTAAATAGCCATAGTTTTAAAGCCCGTAAACCTTCCTTTTCAAATACACCTTTTGGGGCAGATTCAATTACTTTAGCTCTTTCTAACGCACCAATTTCATTCACTATTGCTTTGAATTTTAAGTAGCCCTCTACGCTATTTTTAGCCGCATCTGCAGGATATTTTGGTTCAATCTTCACAACCCATTTAGCAGGTGAATCTGTTTGTGCATTGGTATATACAGTACTTGAATTTGCCGCTTCATTAGTACTATTACAACCAACCAGTAAAAGGACTAAAAATATAGTTATGTACTTCAAAGACTACTCCTAAAAATATACTCAGTAAAATGAACAACTAGTGTTTAAGTTTACTAAGGTGTGCAGCAACACGAAACAAGACCAACCATTATGTATCCGATAATTTATGGCCTTGTTATATGTACTATTGCATTAACAAATCAGATAAAAACTTTATACTATTTATTTCAACTTTACCGTCAGATGACTGCAAACCTAATTGAATATGAGCTAATCCTGTATCAAAGGTTACAGGTACCTGATAAACAGCATATGTCACACTTGAGCTACCAACTGGAGATAACGTTTTCCAATTTTGCAACTCTGCTTTACCGACTGATTGAAATACACCTAATTTAGCAACCTTTTTTACGTACAACTCCCATTGCTCTGAAGTTGCACTAGTGTAACCTTGCTCAGACATTAGCTCTTTAAAAGGAGTCACTTCCCACGTTGTTAACTTGGGGATTGCCTTTACAATAAAAGGCTCAAAGACGGCCTCTTTATCAACAGTATTTATGGATGCAACAACTCCAATACCAATGAAAAATATAACAACACTTAAAATTCCAAAACCTAGATATTTGAAGAATTTCTTCACCATAACTCCTTGTACATATAACCGCTTTATCAGTTAACACTTTCCAAATTCCAGCGTGAAAATGCCCTCATTCTATTAACTTATATTAATAACAAATAGTGTAAGTTATTACCAGCTATAAATATTATGCTTACTGTAGGTTATTTCGCTATGTAAAAAGGGAGGGTTTCTTTTTATTCTTACTAAGTTAAAAACGACTCACCTGAATGATCGTTCATCGCTCTTTGCCGAAGTATGCCTGTGTGCTATGAGAGGACATTGAGCACCGTAGTCACTTTTTATGTTTTAGTTACTACGACATACCTATTATCCAAGGCATAGTAATACCTAAACTGACCGACGATACTCCAAGGATAAACTTTAGATGATTCATAGAACTACATTTTGAATACATATATATCCCTGAAAAAAGCGCAATTACCGACCACATGGCAGACCCCATAAAATATGCTCGAATTGCACTTTGATTTAGTGCCGTTGTATAAGCAGGGTCTGCAATAAAATTTAAAAGAAGTGCGACGAATACCCCCATGAACGGTAAAAAACCTATCATAAAAATTCTTTTCTTGAGCACCCATTTCTTCATATGTAAATCCATTCGATTAAAAAAATAACGCCCTGTTAAGGTGTGAGTAAAACAATACCGGAGCCTCCGCATATCACCTTAAGCACTAAACGCAACGCATAGTAAAAATGCCAAACGTTGCGAATCACTCTTAAACAGTTTGTTATAAATCATTGAACTCTAATACATACTTTGTATCTGATACGACTGCTCGCTTTATTTTAACGTGCTTAAACTGGAGATTCATTTTTAACAATTTTACAATTTCATCCACCAAGTTAACATCAGCATTAGCGCCTATTATTACCTCATCAATAGCATCTGGTGGGAACCTAAAGAGGTGAACAGCTGGTAAAATACTATCCTTTACCTCATCGGCATCAGATAAAACAGCACACATTCGCCACTCTTTCTCATATTTCCAAACATCTGACTTTAGTAAAAATATGTCAGTACCATCCATATCAACCATTAGTTTGGTTGGTCTTTCTTCCAAGTATTCAACTTTTCTTAGATAATAGAACTCGTCTTTTTCAGATCGTTTTCGATTGAAAAACGAATGTTCTGAATTAAATCCAATGCAGAATCCTTTATGTGAATCTGCATAGTGGGACCACATTAACAAATTGTCTGGTTTTTGTGTAAGGCTCAAGACCCCTATTGCTTCATTTGACTTTTCTGACAGTACAGCTGAAAACTGCTTTGTTGCAGATTCCATCAGACTTTCGAATAACTGACCGTTACTCTCTATTTGTATTTTTACAAACTCGCGGACCTTAGATTTTGGTAAAGTTTTTTTAATAGCATCTGGAATTTCAGAAAGCTTTACGTCAATAAAACTATCTAATTGTTCATCCATATATTGTTTAAAATAGTCGCTCGAAGCAATACCACTTAAAACAGGTTTAAATTCAAACGGGTCGTTAAATGCTACTGGCGGTGAAAACCTAATCGATTTATTTTTCAGTACATCTATTCGATCTGGATGTAAATATTTATATAATTTCAAAAAACTTACCTATTTTCGCGCTAAAACGTCCTTATTTTATGAACTTATATTAATAGCAAATAGCGTAAACTATTGCCAAGTATAAATATTATGCTTTCTATAGCTTATATAAACATGTAAATAAGAGGAAAGTTAAGTTAATGACGATTCACCTGAATGACCGGTTATTGCTCATCGGCGTCGCGAATACGTTCTTTACGTTCTTGCTCTTCATCAAAGGCGGCTTGAATTTCGTCAAGTACTGAGTCTACATCTGCAGCTTCGCCATCGTCTTCAAATTCGCCACTGAGTTTTGAGTGCGGGGTTAAGTTAGCATCTGCAAACAGTGCCCACATTTCTTTGGCATATTGCGTATGTAATAACGCCGGTGCAAATTGGCCATAATAGCGGCGCATGTTATTTACATCACGGGCAAACATCGCCTCGGCGCTATTATTAGCAGAGGCGTTAACCGCTTGGGGTAAATCAATAATTACTGGGCCGTTGCTATCAACAAGTACATTAAACTCCGATAAATCACCGTGAATAATCCCAGCGCACAGCATTAATTTGATGTAGTGCATCATTAATGTATGTTGCTCAATGGCTTGTTGCTCGGTTAAATCAACTGCACCAAGCTGTGGTGCAACATCGCCTTCATCATCACTTACAAGTTCCATTAACAAAACACCGTCAATGCAGCCGTAAGTTTGCGGTACGCGAACACCTGCTAAAGATAAACGCGACAGCGCGTCAACCTCGGCATTTTGCCAAATTTCTTCTTCTAATTGACGGCCATAGCTTGAACGCTTACCCATAGCACGGGCTTGGCGGCCACCACGTACTTTTCGCCCTTCTTGGTACTGTGCTGCCTTTTTAAAACTGCGCTTACTGGCCTCTTTGTATACTTTAGCGCAGCGAATGTCATCGCCACAGGCCACCACAAATACATCGGCCTCTTTACCGCTCATTAACCGGCTGATCACTTCATCAATAAAACCATCATCAACTAATGGCTGTAAGCGCTTAGGTATTTTCAAACGACACCTACTAAAAATACAGGGTTGGCTTTTTGTTTTGCTATGTGGTTCAAACGAGGCATACCTTTGGGGATTGAAGAAAGTTATAAATTATTAGTAAACTTTAAAGTTACATTAAATGACTAAGTTACGTAGCTAGAATAAGCGACTACAGCGAAAAAGCCAACCGCCTTTTGTGCTTTTTAAGTATTATTGACCAAGAACCTAAATAAAACCAAAAAACGAGCACGGTTTAGCGTACTCGTTTACTTTATATTATTAAAAAGTGTTTAGAACTGCCAAACCAAAGACGCCCAATAGCGACGGCCATCTTCAACATAACCGTACTCTTGCTCTGTGATCTCTTTATCAAGCAAGTTGTAAATTCCAGCACCAAGTTTAACGCTGTCACTTAGCTGATAATTAGCACCTAAATTGGCAATGGTATAATCAGGAGCAATTAAACTGCTTTGTGAAGGCCCTGTGGTAGGCTGGCTTTCTTCTCCACGATATTGCACACGTAACCATCCGCCTAACTTATCTGTTGGACGCCAATTTAAAGATGTTTGTAAACTATGTTTTGGTAGCTGATTAAGTGGGCTCCCTTTATATTGACCGGTTTTTTGCTCTGAATCGGTGTAGGTATAACTAGCACTCAAATCAATTTCAGTTGAAATATCGTAATCTACTGATAGCTCAATACCTTGGGTTATGGCTTCATCCACATTAATGTACGTAGTTGGCATGGAGCCGAACTGATTTGGGCCATCTGTGCACTGCGTTAATGGGCAAGCTATACGGGTTATTTTGTCATCAAATTCATTATAAAAAACGGTTGTCGATATGCTTAAATCGCGTCCAGAATCATAGTAAACACCCATTTCATAGTTAACTGATTGCTCAGACTTTAAGTCAGGGTTACCATAAATATTACCGCCACGACTCACTTGTCCCCATTGGGCGGTAGATTGGCGAATATTTGGCGCACGGAAACCGGTTGATATGCCGCCTTTAATAGTGATCGCTTTAGATGCGCTATAAACACCATACAAACGTGGGCTCCAATGACCTGCAAAATTGCCATCATGATCGTAACGTAGGCCTGCGGTGAGCTTAAAGTCATCAGTTGCTGCCCATTCGTTTTCACCAAAAACAGACCATTGCTCGTTTTCTACATGGGTTAAGTCGCTAATTTTATTGCTTGTATAATCATCCAATGACTCTTTTAAATAGGTCGCACCAAACGTAGAGTTATGATTACTATATAGCGGTAAACTCCATGTCGTTTGAATGTCGGTATTTTCGACAAACATTTCACGTGAATTATTATCAAACTTATCATATTTAATATAAGTTCGCGACGAGCCAAAGTCGTAAAAACCGTTGTGTGACACAGAGTATGTTTGTTGCTCATACTCAGTAGTTGCTGATTCAGGGCAGCCACGTCGACCACAGCTTTCTCCTGGGGCAAGTTCGGCAACTGTTTTACCAAGTGTTTCATCTAATGTTTGTTTTGCCGAGCCAAGTTCAAACATTAATTCGTGACTATCATTAGGTGTTAATGTGAACTTAGCTTTTACATTACTTTGTTCTTTGCCTCGAAATCCAGCTGTAAACTCATCTTCATTTCGCTTTGAAAATTGACCGTATAACTGCACGCCCAATAGATCTGGAATAATGCCTCCAGAAGTGAAAAAGTTGGCTTGGTTTATATCACCTGACTGACTTTGCTCTTGAATGGTGCTGTCTAAACGCAGTTCTCCATACCACTGCTCTGGCGCTTTACGGGTAATAATGTTGATCACACCACCAATTGCATCAGAGCCATACAATGAAGACATCGGCCCTCGTATTACTTCAATACGCTCAATCGCAGAAATTGGCGGCGTCCAGGCACCTTCTACGCCCGGGCCATCACTATTTGGTCGTGTTTCTCTTGAACTTTGGCGTTGTCCGTCGATAAGAATGAGTGTGTATTGGCTTGCCATACCACGCAAGCTAATATCTTTTCTGTCACCTCCGCCAGTCACTATTACACCCGGAATATCAGCCATTGCGTCGGTTAAGTCACGATAAAAGCGTTTTTCTAGCTGCGCTCTGTCGATAACACTAATACTTGCAGGTGCCTCTTTGAGCATTTGTTCGTAACCAGAAGCAGTGACAACCATTACTTCCATATCTTGTTTTTTTTCATCAGCAAAAGCAGGGTTAGCAATTGCAAAAGTACTTAAAATAAATGCAGTTACCGGCCTTAACTTACAACTTACCGTGTTCATGATATTTCTCCGTGACATTCAGCATGTAAATGATAATAATTAGCGTTTGCGATAATAGTGAGAAGTTCTCTTCTTCTCAACGCTATTTTTATTAAAGCTAATTTAAGTAAGGCTTAACGGTATGAGTGATAAGTTAACTAAAACCCTGAATATATTTGTTCGCACAGTGCAAACGGGAAGTATGAGTAAAGCTGCCGCAGACCTTTTAATGACAACCTCTGCAATTAGCCAGCAAATAAAACAAATAGAGCAAGATGTAGGTTTGAGTTTATTTAATCGCAGCCCTCGAGAATTAACGCTTACCGAGGCGGGTGAACTTTATTATCAAAGTTGTTTACAAATGCTTGCCGTTGCAACAGCTACATCAGAACAATTACAGCATTTACAAAATTGCCCGAGTGGGCAATTAAAACTAGCAGCCCCTGTTGGTTTTGGAGGTGGGTTACTAAGTGAGCCTGTAAAGCATTTAATTAGCCAATTTAGTGATATAGATGTGCACTTAACGCTTTCTGACGAGCCCATTGATATGATCAGAACAGGTATAGATTTAGTGCTGGCGATTGGCCCTCTCGAAGACTCAAACTTAATTGCACGCCAGCTCGCTAGTTGGCCATTAATACTGTGTGTTCATAAAAATCATGCACTAGCACAGCAGCCAAAAATCACACTGGATGACCTAAAAGCGCATAACCGCATTGCGCATATAGCTGTTGATCCTACGCTTACGCACCTTACTCGCGGCGTAAGTACAACACTACCAAAAGCGCGTATTACCATTAATAATATGCAAACTGTGATTCAATTTGTTCTCGACGAGTTAGGCTATGCTATTTTGCCAGAGCCTGAAGTACGCAATTTCTTAGCTACAGGAGAACTTTTAGAAATATGCACTGATTGGCAACTTCCCCATTACGATGTATTTGCTCTAACGCCTGCACGCGACACGTTAGCAGCAAAAACAAAAGCTGCAATTAAAGCACTTAACGCATCATTTTCAGCTATTTAAATAACCTAAGTTCAGGTTAAGGCTTGTTTATAGTTAACTAATTGCAAGCCAAACTCCTACTAGCACCATTAAACTCCCCGCAATTCGGTTCATCCACTTGATGTTATTGCCTTTAGTTAAAAATAACCGCAGGCTTTTACCACCTGTTGCGTAAATCATCATACAGATAAACTCTGAGAGCAAAATAATGGCCACCAGCACCGCTAATTGCGGCGCAACACTGTATTGCACGTTAATAAAAGGAGGTAATAAGGAAATCATAAACGCCCATCCCTTTGGATTGGCAATGGCGGTTACAAACCCCTGTGAAAATAATGAATATCGGCTCACGGCTGTTGTGTTATGCGTATCAACCGACATTTTTCCTTTTGCACGCCACATATTAATGCCAATGTAGATTAAATAAGCGCCACCTAGCCATTTTAAAATATCAAATGCACTGGGGTAATTAAGCATAACACTGGCTACACCAAGCACCGCGGCTACCGCAACTGTTGCTACACCGAGTAGTTCACCTATCATCATCCATAAAGTTCGGCGCACGCCAATACTCATGCCTAAGGTCATGGCCAGTGTCATACACATACCGGGTGTAATTGATACAAAAAAGAAGGTAGGAATAAATACCGCAAGTGCAGCTACATCAATCATTTAAAGCTCGCAATAAGTTAAAAATAAAGTCGTGATAGGTTCATCCCAGAGGGTAAATGAAAAAAGCCAAAGGTGAAAGATAAAACAACTATCAGTAAGGTAGAAATAACGGCTTCGAGGATCGGATTAAGAGCACCGAGCTTAGCTCGAGGTTCTGAGCCCGATACTCGAAGCTCGAAGCCTATAACTCGGCTCAATGTGCCGTGAGATTGAGAAAGGATATTCTTAATCTCACGGCATAATACACTATTGAATGGGTTGTTCGTCCATATCAACTGGTTCAACATTATCCTTTAACAAGTACTTATCAAGCCATTGCTCTTGCTCCCACAGTACATGTAATAAGCTTTTACGGGCACGGTAACCGTGAGCTTCGTAAGGAAGCATCACTAAACGCGCTTCTTTACCCAAGCCTTTAAGTGCAGCATACATACGCTCACTTTGCATTGGGAAAGTGCCCGAATTAGGGTCCTCTTGACCGTGGATCATTAACATTGGTTCGTTAATTTTTTCAGCATGGAAAAACGGCGACATGTTTGCGTACACACTTTGTGCTTGCCAAAAATCACGTTCTTCACCCTGAAAACCAAACGGCGTTAATGTGCGGTTATACGCACCACTGCGGGCAATACCTACCTTAAATAAATCGCTATGTGCTAATAAATTAGCCACCATAAACGCACCATACGAATGCCCTGCTATAGCAATGTTATCTTTATCGGCAATGCCCTTTTCAACCAGTACATCAACCGCTGCTTTAGCACTAGAGACTAGCTGTTTTCTAAAGTGATCATTTGGCTCACTGCCATCAACGCCTACAATCGGCATTTTAGGATCGTCAAACACCGCAATCCCTTTCGCAAGATAAGGCATAGGGCCCCAGTAACCTATGTAGGTAAATTCGTATTCTGATTCACGCACTTGTGATGCAACTGCTTTATCTTTATATTCAAGTGGATATGCCCACATCAATACCGGTAATGGCCCTTGTGTTTTGTCATACCCTGGTGGTAAATAAAGCGTACCTGAAAGCTCAACACCGTCATCGCGGGTATAACGTAACTGCTCTTTGGTTACGCCTTTAAATGCAGGGTAAGGATGCTCAAACTGAGTAAGCTGTGTTAGCGAGCCTTTATCTAAATCGCGAATAAAAAAGTTTGGCTGCTGCGTTTTAGACTCACGAATAGTAATGAATTTTGTGCCTTCATCATCTAACAATGCACGCACACGCTCGTAATAAGGCGCTGCTGATTGCCATAAACGTTTGGTGCTATTCGTTTTAACATCGTACTGATCTAAAAAAGGAATGTTTCCTTGCTCAGACGCGCCATCGCCACGTAAGTAAATGTAACGTCCGCCAACAACTTTTATTACGCTAACACCTAAATCGTTACGCTCGTAAATTGCACTGCCTGGATCTTTATAGGCATCGTTATAACTGCGCTCTGAAAATAATACGCGGTTACTATCGGCATTACGTGGTTGAATTACATAAGTGCGCACTTGTCGGTCACTAAAACGCCAATCACTTAGCATGGCAATATTATCATTACCCCATTGTATACCCGCAAAACGACGCTCTACTTTGGCAAATAATTTAGGGTCGCGTTTAAATGGCGCTCGTAAACTGTAAAGGTAGTCATGATATTCAACCTCAGTTTTCATATCACCGCCATCTTGCGCCTCGGCCCATATGACTTCAGCACCTTGATCGGCTCGCCACTCAAAATCACGACGACCGGTGCGTACACTGTCATAGCCTTGTGGAATGTTGTCGGCAAGGGGTTGCTTTGCCAGCTCCACTAATGCATAGCCACGCATTCCCCATATTTGCCATGTAGTTGCAAAACGACTGTAAGGGACTTGATACGAAAATGGCTCGTCGATGGTCGCGACTAAAATATTGGTTGAATCAGGCGAAATTGAAAACGATTTAAATAAACCGGCACGGCCAATCGGCTGTGCTTTACCATCAAGCGTGATATACGCTAATTGACCTTGACCATAAAATTTAAATTGTGCTTCATCAAACGGGCTGGTCAATAAGTTTTGATAAGTCCTTGCTGGGGCTTTTTCGCCAGTGCTTTGTTGAATAACCGGCACTGTACTTTGAGTATCATTAGTTAATCTTGGTTTGTCTAAGTTTACTGCTAAATTAGCCACAATCGCCGTGCTATCGGGTAACCACTGATAAGGCGTAGCGGTTAATACTGAATTAAGTGCAAGCTCACTTAACTGCTTAGCTTGTTTGGTTTTAACGCTATAAACCCATAGCCGTGCGTTATCCGGTTGTTCAACAATAAACGCTAAATGTTCGCTATTTGCTGACCAACGCGGCGAGCGAATAATCCCCTGAGGCAAATTATTAACGTTTATTACTGTTCCACTTTGAACATGCTTAAGCTCTAACGCGCTGTACTTTGCACTTACCCGTGAGCGTGAAAAGTTAGCAGGATTAAGCTTAATTCCCGCAAGCTTAAATTCTTCTTTGGCCAGCTCATCAAGCGACACAACACGCTTGCGTTCAAACAGAGCAAGCCACTGACCATCATTCGATAAAGAGCTAGTTGGTGCTAACTTAGCATCTACGAGTGCCGAAAGCGCCGGTGAAGGGGTTTGATATCCTTGCTCTGCATAACTTGCAGGCAATAAAACAATGCAGCCTACCAAGGCAATAAATAGCCTAAAAGCATTCATGTTTTCATCCTTTTTTATTGTTAAATATTACCCGCTATATAAACACGTTTTACCTTGTTCATAAAGTGTTAAGCAAGGATAAAATCAGCTAAATGATGCTTAAGTAAGGCGAATAAGTTAAACTACGCGACTATTTACTTATCGCTACTGCGTTTTCGTTATGTACTTTGGCTTAATAAAACGCAGCGTATTTACACTGCTGAAAAAGCACGCAAATAAACTAGGGTCTATTGACTTTTGCGGATTATAATTTGTTCAAACGAGGGGCGGTTTAATCGCGGCGCGAAGTTTGTAACCTAGTGGGCTAAGTAAAAACCGAGCAACAAAGAGTAAATCGCCCCTAGGCAGAACCCTTCGGGCAGCGCCTGTTTGGTATTGATGCTGCGTTATCGCCTATTTGTGGGGAACAACCACACCACATAGGCTCTGCCTTGCCTAAATACCAAACAGACTGCTGCAAATTTAACCTTGAAAGGTCAACAGACCCTAATAATAAGAGATCTAGCCAATGAAAAAAGTGCTGGTAATTGGCTATGTATGGCCAGAGCCCAATTCGTCTGCTGCGGGTACGCACATGATGTCGTTACTTAATGCGTTTAAATCGCAAAACTGGGATGTTGAATTTGCTACGCCTGCACAACCTACAGAGCACATGGTAAATCTGAACGATTACGGCATCACCAGTCAAAGCATCGCACTTAACTGCGATAGTTTTGATGATTACGTTAAAGCCTACAACCCAGATATTGTTATGTTCGACCGTTTTATGATGGAAGAACAATTTGGCTGGCGCGTAGATAAGCATTGCCCAAATGCACTTAAAATTTTAGACACCGAAGATTTACAATGCCTGCGTAATGCCCGCCATGAAGCCCATAAAGGTGAGCGTGAATTCAACCATAGCGATTTACTATCAGACATAGCTAAACGTGAAATAGCCGCTATTTTACGCTGTGACTTAAGCTTAATTATCTCAAGCTATGAGATGGAACTACTCAATGAAGTGTTTAAAGTTGAGCCTAGTGTGTTACATCATTTACCATTTATGGTTGATTTAAGCGCCTTACCTGAGCAAACTAAATCGTATGAGCAGCGCCAACACTTTATGACCATTGGTAACTTCAGGCATGCCCCAAACTGGGATGCGGTACTGTATTTACAAAAAATTTGGCCGCTTATCCGCAAACAACTACCACAGGCAGAACTGCACATTTATGGCTCTTACCCGCCACCTAAAGCCACCGCACTTAATAACCCTAAAACCGGTTTTTTAATTAAAGGCTGGGCAGATGATGCTTATGAAGTAATGCAAAGCGCGCGCATTTGTTTAGCCCCGCTTCGTTTTGGTGCTGGCATAAAAGGCAAACTTTTAGAGGCCATGATCATGCAAACCCCAAGCGTCACCACGCCAATAGGTAGCGAAGGTATGCATAGCCATTTACCATGGCCTGGGGCTATCACTCAAAATGCAGAAGAATTTGCAAACGCTGCTGTCTCAATTTATACCAATCAGGCTGAGTTTATAGCTGCACAAAAAGCTGGTAATGAGTTACTTCATACACTTTATGATAAAGCGCAGTTGAGCGACAATTTAATCGAAAAAATTCAATTAGTAAGCCAAAATTTATCGGCACACAGAATGAAAAATTTCACCGGTCAAATGCTAAAACATCACACCATGCGCAGCACACAATACATGTCGCAATGGATAGCAGAAAAAAATAAAAAATAACGGTGAGAAATGACTAGACAGACGGCGATTTGTGTTTAAAATCGCCGCAAATAAACTTGGGCAATTTTAGCATTATTGCCTATATTTTTAGCTTAGTTATTTAATAGTTGGTTCAAAACAAATTTGAAAACCGCAACGTTTACAGAAAAACGCAAATTTATCGTTAAATTGGGCAAAATGCTTCATAAGTACGGTACACCGGCATATCGCCTAGAAGCCCATTTAATGGAAGTGGCGACTTACCTCGGTCTTAAATCATCGTTTGTCATGTCGCCAACATCGGTTACCTTTGTTATTTGGACTGATGGTCATGAAGATGAATACACCCATGTAGCCCGTGTAGACCCTGGCGATCATGACTTAGGCTCACTTGCAGATACCGATGATCTCGTTAATAAAATGCTTAATGATGAATTAACGTTGCAAGAAGTTGATCAGCAACTTGATATCATTTTTGATGCCCCAAACCCTTACAATAGAGTGATTACAGGTATTGCCTTTGCTACCTCTGGCGGCGCATTTGCAATGCTTATGGGCACCAGTTGGAATGACGTGCTGTGGTCTGGTTTATTAACCTTTGTTGTTTATTTATTTGTGCTGTGGTCGGCTCGTTCCAAGCGCGTTGCCCACATGTTAGAGCCCTTAGTGGCCATTGTTTCAGCGGTACTGGCGTGTGCCATTAGCGTTCATTTAGATGCGCATATTAATATTCGTTTAATTGTTCTGTCGGCCATTATTGTGTTTATTCCAGGCCTAGCACTGGCACTTGGTTTAGCTGAACTCGCAGCGCGGCATTTAGTATCTGGCACAGCACGCGTTATGGACTCGTTTATGTTGCTGTTTAAACTTTATTTTGGTGCATTTATTGGTATTGCTATTGGCTTTGCTATTTTTGGCCAAGCTGATTTTGTACAGCCAGAGCCACTGCCTAAATGGACAGCTTGGTTGGCTATATTTTTACTATGTAGCAGCTTAATTGTGATATTTAGAACTAAGTTTAAACATGCTGCTTGGTCTATTGCTTCAGGATTTATAGCCTACGGCACCAGTATTGGCTCCGCCATGTATTTAGATTACACGCTGGGTACCTTTGTTGGCGCATTTTCAGTGGGCGTATTTAGTAACTTATTTAATCGAGTTGCTAATGCCCCTGCTTCCATTGTAGCTATGCAAGGCTTAATTGTGTTAGTGCCGGGGAGCAAAACGTATATCGGTTTAAACTCACTCATTGAAGGTCAAGACTTTGTTTATGCTGAACATATTGGGCAGCAAACGTTTTTAATATTTATGTCACTGGTGGCAGGACTTATTTTTGCAAACGTGGCGCTTCCTCCTAAAAAGAGTCTATAAATGTATGCGCGGTATTGCACAAGAATCACTTCACTTAACGTCCTCTTTTGAGGATTAATCGCATTTTTTAGTATATTGGTTACACATTGTTATAATGAGGTAAATCTTATAAAGCAAAGGAAATAACAATGCTAAAAACTAGCTTAGCGCTGGCAATTGGGCTTTCAAGCTCAGTTGCATTTGCGCAATCGGCCATCACTGTTGAAGACATTCCAAAAATTAAATCTGTGATCCAAACCAGTGTTAGCCCAGATGGCGACAACGTTGCGTTTACACGATCGTTACCGCGTACATTATATGTTGATGAGAACGGCAGTAATTACAGTGAACTTTATGTTGTGGATGATAAAGGCGTTGAACGTCCTTTTATTACCGGCTCGGTTAACATTAAAAGCATAGAATGGTCAAACGACAGTAAAACAATTTACTTTTTAGCGAAATTAAAAGACGATAAATTTACCTCGCTTTACCAAATACCTGTTGATGGCGGCCAAGCACAACCTGTTCTTGCTTTAAAAGACACATCAATTTCAAGCTACAAATTAAGCCCAGACAACAAACAGGTGGCTATTTTAGCGATGCCTGCAGCAGACAAGTCAGAAAAAGAACTTAAAAAACTTGGCTTTAAAGCTGAAGTATATGAAATGGGCTTAAAGAACAAGCAGCTTTTTATTGTTGACTTAGCTAAAGCGGATAAACCACTTACCCCCACCGCACTCAACGTTGATAATTACGTGAGTGATGTTAACTGGGCAGCTAATGGCGAAAAACTACTGGTTAAAACTCAACCTACCGCATTGATTGATGATAAATACACAAAATCTATGTGGCATTTGTTTGATATTGCTAGCAATAAAGTAACCTTATCGTTTAAAACTGAAGGCAAGCTAGGTGATGCAGAACTGTCGCATGATGGTAAATACATTGCTATTTTAGGTGCAGAAGATAAGCACGACCCTGCAACAGGCCGCTTATTTATTGCTGACACTAAAACCGCTGAAATCACTGAATGGTTACCTGACTTTATGGGTCACGTTGTTGATTTTGAATGGTCGCATAAGCGTAATACTCTTAACTTTATTGCCAATGTAGGCACGCAAAGTTTTGTAGCGAGCATTAAAACGGGCTCTAATAAATACAAAAAATTAGTCAAAGAAGGTGAATTTATTGCCTCACAATTAAGTGTTTCAGATTCAGATAAAACACTCGCACTTCGTGGTAATACCGCAAAACACCCTAACGAAGTGTTTATTGTGCGCAGCAATAAAGCAACACGTTTAACCGATTCAAATAGCTGGTTAAATGATAAACGCTTTGCCAAGCAAGAAACCATTACCCTTAAAGCACGCGACGGCGTTGAGCTTGATGGTGTGCTTGTTTACCCATTAGATTATGAAAAAGGCACACGCTACCCGCTTATTATGTCGGTACACGGTGGCCCTGAAAGCCATGATAAAGACGGCTGGGTCACTAACTACTCACGCCCAGGTCAAATGGGGGCAGCACGTGGCTATGCTGTGTTTTATCCTAACTACCGAGGCTCTACAGGAAAAGGGGTAGATTACTCAAAATTAGGCCAAAACGATTACGCAGGTAAAGAATTTGACGATTTAGTTGACTTTAAAAATCACCTTGTTGATATGGGTTTAGTAGACACTAAACGTGTTGGTATTACTGGGGGATCTTACGGTGGTTATGCATCGGCATGGGGCGCAACAAAACTAACCAAACACTTTGCTGCAAGCGTTATGTTTGTGGGTGTCACCAACCAACTGTCTAAATTTGGTACTACTGATATTTCTAACGAAATGAACCTAGTTCATGCGCGTTCATACCCATGGGATAAATGGCAGTGGTACTTAGAGCGCAGCCCTATTTACTGGGCAGGCCAATCTGAAACACCTCTGCTTATTATGCATGGTAAAGACGACCCTCGCGTTCACCCTGCACAATCTATGGAGCTTTACCGCTACATGAAAGTGCAAGGTAAAGATGTACGTCTTGTTTATTACCCAGGTGAAGGTCATGGTAACCGTAAAGTGGCAGCGCAATACGACTACAGCTTGCGTTTAATGCGCTGGATGGACAACTATTTAATGGAAGGCAAAAAAGAGATGCCTGCGTTTGAAATTGACCATGCTGCTAAGTTAAAAGAAGTCAAAGACGCAAATAAATAAGCACTTACAAACGCGTTTAATTTTAAAAGGCCAACATAAAAATGTTGGCCTTTTTTATAGGTCTAAATTGGCGAGCACGCATCCTTAGTGACATAGCACAGCTTATGTTAAACTCTCGGCAATTATTTTGTTAACTGCTAATTTTACTGCCATGTCAAACTCTGCTAGCTGCTTTACCGTTTTTGATCAAAACGTCGATTCCCTTGCTCTGCCTGAGCAGTTTACATTTCCATTTTATTATAAGCCGCACTCTTTGGCCGTTGCCGCTGCACAGCAATTACAACAGCAATTAAAAAAGCTCGATAAGGCTATTTTAGATACGGATGATATTGATGCGGGTAAAATGTTTGGTGTGCTAGTCGTTCAAAATCAGGCGCAAAAACTGGGGTTTATTAGCGCCTATTCGGGGCAAATAGCGGGCATAGATGAGCAACTGAATTTTGCACCTAATGTGGCACTTAAACACATAGACGATGCTGTATTTAGTCAGCAAAGCCAAATCATTAACGCCATTAATGCGCAAATTACGGCATTAGAAAACAGTGAAGATTATCAAGCCATTGAGCAGCAATTAGCTACAGCACGTAAAAATTATGAACAGCAACTTGTAGCCAAACAGCAAGCCATGCAAGTGACCCGCAAACAGCGAAAAGAGCAACGCCAAACTGGCCAAGAGCAACTCAATGCCGATGACTTTGAACAACTTAAAACAACCTTAGCTGGGCAGAGTATTGTTGAGAAAAAACAACTGCAGGCATTAAAGCAAGACTGGCAAACGCAAATTACAGCGCTTGAGCAAACCCAAGCAGCTATGCTGGGTGAAATTAACGGATTAAAAAAGCGCCGCAAAACACTCTCAAAAAACCTACAAAAGAACTTATTTGCTCAATACCAATTTTTAAATGCACACGGTGAAGTGACCGATCTGAATGCTATTTTTGCCAAACTTCCTGAGCACACTCCACCTTCGGGAGCGGGGGATTGCGCCGCCCCTAAATTATTACAATATGCATACAAGCACCATTTAAAACCAGTGGCTATGGCCGAATTTTGGTGGGGTGCACCGCCTAAATCAGCGATTAGGCATCACTTACATTATTACCCATCGTGTTATAGCAAATGCCAACCGATTTTAGGTCATATGCTAAAAGGCTTAAATGTTGAAGAAAACCCATTACTAACAAATCCAGCAAAAGGGAAAGACTTAACTATTGTTTATCAAGACGATGATTTACTGGTAATAAACAAACCCGCTGAATTTTTATCGGTGCCAGGGATTAATATTGATGACTCAGTGTACATGCGTATTAAAACTCAGTTCCCCGCGGCTTCTGGCCCACTTATTGTGCATCGGTTAGATATGTCGACCTCAGGGCTGTTAATTATTGCGCTTAATAAGCGCGCACATAAAGCGCTGCAAAAACAGTTTATTGAACGCACAATTGAAAAGCGTTACGTTGCTTTAGTGGCGGGCAATATCACTGAGAATAGCGGAGTGATTAATTTACCTCTTGTGCTCGACTTTGATGATAAACCACGCCAAATGGTGTGTTATAAAACTGGTAAACCTTCGTTAACAACATGGCATGTACTGGAGCGCAAAAACAACACCACCCGACTGCAGTTATACCCTAAAACAGGGCGCACACATCAGTTACGGGTACATTGCGCTCATCAATTAGGTTTAAATACCCCGATAGTTGGCGATACTCATTATGGTGAGGAGGCAGAGCGCTTACATTTACATGCCGAGTATTTAGCCTTCACCCACCCTATTTCTCATCAACGTTTAGAATTTGAAGTAGCCGCTGATTTTTAAATCAGCGATACTAAAACTCCTCTCTGTTTTAAAAAGCCTTGCCATTTTTTTATATTGCAAAGTCGGTAACCTTTACCGTTGCAATATAGAAAAATTTACCTGCATTATGCAAAGCTTCTACTTATAAACAATAAATAGCTATATATTTCAATTTATTAAAAGTTGGCATTAGCTTTGCTTTTATAAAAACAAGTATTTATTACAGTCCACTTTATTTGATTAAAAGCGCCAATAAGCGCTTTTGATGACACACAGTAAATGGGTAACTAACCGTTTACTGTGTACAACAGAACTTCCTACACTCCCTGTGTACTTTATTGGTTATAGGCTAACGCTTATAACCATTTTTTTTGCCTTTATTATTTAATCGTAAATTTTACGTCTTGATCGCGTAATAAATAAAGCGCAAAACACGCAGCCCACATCGGCCACGCCGCAAAAAACAGTAAATTATTAAAGCCATCAATGTATTGATTATATGAAGAAAGCGTAGATAAACCATGCATTATAAAAATAGCACCGTAAGTAATACGTTTTTTAATACCGACCAAAAATGCTATTACTAGCAATAATTGCAGTGCACCTAAAATATAAGCAATAGTATCGGTAGAGCCACTGATCCCATAAAAATGTTCAAAAATTCGGGCGCTATGCCCCGGATTTACAAATTTATCTAGCGTCCACATTACCATCACTATAAACACCCCTAACCGAAGCGATAATAAAGACCACTGCAAACGATTTTGTACATCAGTATTCATTGAACCTGTCATAAAATTTCCTTAAAAAAGATATAAATAAACTAATAAGCAATAAAGACCGTACAAACTCCCTTTTATTTCATAATAATTGTAAATAGCTGTTAAGCTTGTTTAATAAATCGATTAACAAAGCAGCTATTTTTAATATTTTAATAAATAACAATATTGTTAAATTGCTGAAAGTTATTTTTAAGCCTTTCGGTCTTTTATAACCATCAACATACAATTACAGAGAGAAAACGTTTGAAATATTCATCCTTGGCCGTATCTATAGCCGCTTTATTAAATACACCCGCTATTGCTTTTGCTACAACAAAGCCTGTAACAGAAAATGCTATAGAGCGTATTGAAGTAGCGGGCCAAAGTTTAAATTCTCAAGGACTTTCTGTTAAAGATGCGACCATAAATGGCCCCTTTGGCGATAATTTAGCACTGCAAGATATAGCACGTTCAGTCACGCCTATTTCAAAAGAGCTAATAGAACAACTTAACATTACCACCTTGCAAGATGTACTTGCTGTGAGCCCTAATACGTATGCCGCCAGTGGCTTTGGTGCACCAAGCTTACCCACTATTCGTGGCCAATTAGGTGAGCTTTTTCAAGATGGAACTCGTCGCCAAGCAGGTAATAACGGCTTTGGTGTGCCGTTATCATTTAACGCGGTAGAACAGATAGATGTAGTTAAAGGCGCTCCTCCAGTATTGTTTGGTTCAAGCCAGCGCAATGGTGGTTTTGTAAATTTACACTCTAAGCAAGCCTCAACTGAAGAACACAAAGGTAAAGCGAAGCTCTCTGCGGGTCGTTGGGATCAATACACCGCTCAGCTTGATTACACCGCACCGATTGTAAAAGACAAAATTGGTTTTCGTGTGAGTTATGAACACCTTGATCATGGAAGCTACTACGATTACTCAGGGACTAAAAGTGACAGTCTTTTTGCAGCACTGCGAGTATTGCCTGATGATAAAAGCAGCTGGGATATTAACTTTGAGCTATATCAGGTTGAGTTTACCGACAACGCAGGTATTAACCGCCCTACTCAAGCACTCATCGACCATGGCCTTTATATTACCGGCCAAGGCGTTCAAGCAAACGGCAGCACAGTACCCGCAGCGGGTTCAATTGTATCTCCAACGGGGTTAGTTAACATTGATCGCAGCACGGTACTTACCGATCCTGATAACCAAAACGAAGCCACTACTTACCTATTACACAGTATTTATAAGCGCGAGCTTTCAGATAAAGCGTCGCTTAAAAATATTAGTTATTTTCAGCACTTAAAACGTGATGAAGTGGCTCAAAACAGTTTTGTTGAAATTATAGATGGTGCCGATACCGCACAAAACCGCACTGAACTAACGTATCAATGGAATAATGAACAGCAGACTATTTTAGCCTTTGATGTACGCTACAACAAAGTACTTGGCTACAGCCAATTTACCACCGAGGCCGACACGCCAATTGATTTAACGGGCTCACTTTCAAACCGTCGCATTCCATTAACCGATGCGCAAAAAGCACGCTTAGTTGAGCTGCGCCCCGGTGTATTTGTATCCCCAGGTGGTCAATACGATATAAACGGCGATGGCAGTGGCGATTTTAACTTATCAGACACCACAGACTCGCGTTCTTGGCAAACTGGCTTTGCTATACAACAAGACTCACAGTGGACAAAGAAACTGCGTACCAGTGTGGGCTACCGCGTTGATTATTATGATGTAGAAGCACACGATCCCATTGCACCACAAGGACAAATAGCAGCCAGTGATAGCATTAACGACACACTGCAATCTGGCCAAATCAGTTTTAATTACAAGCTCAATACTGATTTTACAAGTTACGGCGCAGCAAGTTATAACGAAGCGACTTCAAATAGTATGGCCGGTGGTAACACCTTAGGTGGTGACAACACGATTAGTGCGCAAAACTTTGCAACCGAAAACACGCTGGTAGAATTTGGCTTAAAATATGCGCCTACCAACAGCGATTGGTATGCTGATGGCGCCCTATTTAGCCAGCGCCGTAGTTTACGCAACCGCGATGGCAGCAATACCGGTATTCGTACCTCAGGTTTTGAAGGCCAAGTATTTTACGACGCTTACCCATATTGGTTAAGTGCAGGTTATAGCTATATTGACGCGCGCTACGATAACTCTGCGACTGGCCAAGACTCGGCGCAAATTGCTGATGCGTTTGATAACTCACGCCCAGATATTATTGCCGGTAATGGTATAGGCGCGCCAAGTTATACAGCGTTTGCCCCTTCAAATAGCCAAGTACAAGGTATTCCTGAGCAATCGTTAAGCGTTAATGGTAGTTATTCAATTAATGAGAAATGGCAGGCAGGTTTTTCAGCTTTATATACAAAGAGTTACCCGCTAGATTTTTTACAAACAGTGAAAATTCGTGACCAATACACGTTAAACGTCAATACCAGCTACGCGTTTACGCCTAGCACTAAGTTGCGATTAGATGTGAACAACGTCACAAATCAAGATAACTGGCGTCCAGTGTTTGAAGGCGGCTATTTTGGCGCAACATTAGCATTCCCTGAATTACCAATAAACGCCAAGCTTACCCTAACGCATAACTTTTAAGCCCAAGAGATAATATGATTAAAAAACTATTGTTAGTATTGATTGCAGCAGCCGGTATTGGCATGTTCTTTCATTTTAATTTGCACCAGTTACTTACACTCGATGGCTTAAAAGGGTCGATGGATCAGTTTAACCAATACAAAGCGCAATCGCCGTTGTTAGTTATTGGCGGGTTCTTTTTGCTCTATGTGGTAGTAACGGCTCTCTCTTTACCCGGCGCAGCTATTTTAACATTGGCCGCAGGCGCATTATTTGGCTTAGTAGAAGGCTTACTGGTGGCGTCGTTTGCCTCAACGATTGGTGCTACCCTTGCCTTTTTAGTGTCACGCTATTTATTACGCGACACCATTAAAAAACGGTTTCCTGAGCGTCTAGCTGCTATCGATAAAGGCGTAGATAAAGAAGGCGCTTTTTACCTTTTTACTTTGCGTTTAGTGCCGGTATTTCCGTTCTTTTTAATTAACCTATTGATGGGCTTAACCGCTATTAAGTCGTGGACTTTTTATTGGGTGAGCCAAATTGGTATGTTGGCAGGCACCTTTGTATTTGTGAATGCCGGTACTCAACTTGCACAAATTGAGCGTTTATCGGGCATTTTGTCACTAGATTTAATTCTGTCATTTGCTCTATTAGGTGTATTCCCACTGATTGCGAAAGCGATTTTAAATGTATTTAAAAAACGACGGGTTTATAAAAACTACACTAAGCCCAAAAAATTCGACCGTAACATGATTGTTATTGGCGCGGGTGCAGGCGGCTTAGTTACCAGCTATATTGCCGCCGCAGTAAAAGCCAAAGTCACTTTAATTGAAGCCGGCGAAATGGGTGGTGACTGCTTAAACACTGGCTGTGTGCCTAGTAAAGCGATTATTAAAAGTGCAAAAATAGCACAGCAAATGCGCCATGGTGAAAACTATGGCCTTGAAAACACTACACCGCAGTTTTCCTTTAAAAAAGTAATGGCACGTGTACATCAAGTCATTGCTGATATAGCCCCGCACGACAGCGTAGAGCGCTACACAAATTTAGGTGTGGAGGTTTTAAAAGGCTATGGAAAATTGATTGACCCGTGGACAGTAGAAATTAAACTTAACGATGGCAGCACGCAAACTCTTACCGCTCGCACACTTGTTATTGCCACCGGTGCTCGCCCGTTTGTACCGCCACTGCCAGGTATTGAAGAAACCGGTTACGTTACCAGCGATACTTTATGGAGCAAATTTGCCGAGCTCGACGAAGCGCCCAAAAAACTGGTTGTTTTAGG
The DNA here is from genome assembly GCF_900116475.1 of Pseudoalteromonas sp. DSM 26666. NCBI lineage: Bacteria > Pseudomonadati > Pseudomonadota > Gammaproteobacteria > Alteromonadales > Pseudoalteromonadaceae > Pseudoalteromonas > Pseudoalteromonas sp. DSM 26666. Next base: position 273,885 of record NZ_FPAR01000002.1, read on the forward strand.
TGGGGGCCCGATTGGTTGTGAGCTTGCACAAAGCTTTGCCCGTTTAGGCTCAAGTGTGACGCAAGTTGAAATGGCTGAGCACGTTATGATTAAAGAAGATGTTGAAGTGTCAGCTTTTGCACACCAATCACTGGCCGATAGTGGCGTTAATATTTTAACCTCGCACCAAGCGCTGCGCTGTGAAGCACGCGAGGGTAAAAAGTACCTCGTGGTGAAACACAACGACACCGAAATTGATATTGAATATGATGAGCTACTGTGTGCCGTTGGCCGAAGCGCACGCCTCAAAGGCTATGGCCTTGAAGAGCTTGGTATAGAAACTAATCGCACCATAGTAACTAACGACTACTTAGAAACACTCTACCCTAATATTTTTGCCGCAGGCGATATTGTAGGCCCGTACCAGTTTACTCACGTTGCGGCTCATCAGGGGTGGTACGCGGCGGTTAATGGCTTATTTGGCCACTTTAAAAAGTTTAAAGTAGATTACCGTGTTATTCCATGGACCACCTTCATTGATCCAGAAGTCGCGCGCGTAGGCCTAAACGAGCAAGAAGCAATTGATAAAGGCATAGACTATGAAATCACCCGCTTTGAGTTTGAAGAGTTAGACCGCGCCATTACTGAGAGCGCCAATAATGGCTTTATTAAGGTGATCACCCCTAAAGGAAAAGACAAAATACTCGGAGTTACTGTGGTTTCTGAGCATGCAGGCGATTTAATTGCTGAATTTGTTTTAGCCATGAAACACGGCCTTGGCCTTAATAAAATTCTAGGCACAATTCACAGCTACCCAACATGGGCAGAAGGCAACAAATATGCCGCTGGTGAATGGAAACGTAACCATGCTCCACAAACTGTTTTAAACATGCTTGAAAAATACCATTCATGGCGCCGAGGTTAAGCCTTTGTATACGTTATTGAAGCTTTTAGTTTTAAGTGCACTACTGGTCACGGCGTTTAAAAGTAGTGCACAAAACCTGCACGATAGTTGGAACACGCTATTAACTAAACATGTTGTCGCTATTAATCATGGGCACAGCACTGAGGTTGATTACGCTGCAATTAAACACGAGCATACCCAATTAAAAGCATATTTAAATACGTTAACAACCATCACACCAGGTGAATTTAACACGTGGGACAAACACAAACAGTTGGCGTTTTTAATTAATGCCTATAATGCCTTTACCGTTGAACTAATATTAACACAGTATCCTAATATTCAATCAATCAAAGAGTTAGGTAGCTTTTTTAGTTCACCGTGGAGTAAAGAGTTTATTTCGCTGCTAGGTAAAACACGCAGCCTTGATGATATAGAGCATGAGTTAATTCGTGGTAGTGGTAAATACAACGACCCGCGTATTCACTTTGCAGTAAACTGCGCCAGCATTGGTTGCCCTGCACTTCGTGAAGAAGCCTACTCGGCAGATAAACTAGAAGAGCAATTACACCTGCAAACTGTTCGTTTTTTGTCAGACAACACCCGCAACATGGCAACAGGCAATACTTTAAATGTATCGTCTATTTTTAAATGGTACGGCGGTGATTTTGAACAAGGCTTTAAAGGAGCAAACACATTACACCCGTTTTTAGCACAATACGCTGATGCATTAAAACTGCTACCCGCTCAACAAGAAGCGCTGCAAAATAATGACATGAAAATTAAATTTTTAGATTACAACTGGAATTTAAATGCACGTCGTTAAGCCAATACAAATACTCAGCCGATATTGTTTTTTGAGTATTGCTTTGTGCATTGCTTTAATTGCTAGCTTTAAAACCATGGCAACCTCTCCCTCTGATACTCGCTGGCAAACTATCCAAAGCCAAGGTAAAAACCAACCCGTTTATTTTTATGCATGGGGCGGCGATCCGCAAATAAATGCCTACATTCAATGGGTGGCTGAGCAGGTCAAAGCGCAATATGATATTGAATTAGTGCATGTAAAATTAAGCGATACCAGCGAAGCAGTAAGCCGAGTATTAGCAGAAAAATCAGCCAATAATCACGTTCAAGGCAGTGTCGATTTAATTTGGATCAATGGCGCTAACTTTGCCGCTATGAGTAAGCATGACTTGCTGCTTAAAGACTGGGCCCAGACGCTGCCAAATTTTGCATTAACCGATCCTAATAATAACCCCGCGGTAAACTTTGATTTTGGTTTGCCTACAAACGGGATGGAAGCGCCTTGGGGGCAAGCGTCGCTCACTTTCTATTACGACAGCCTAGCAATAGATGGCAGCACAACGAATCAATTACCCACCACCCTAAATCAGTTATTAACTTGGAGCGCGCAAAACCCTGGGCGTTTTAGTTACCCAAAGCCGCCTGATTTTTTAGGCATGAGCTTTTTAAAATACGCTTTAGTGGTACTACATAACAACAACGATGATGAATTAAAAGCACAGCTAAACCAGCCAGCTACAGATAAAAACACCACTGAGGTGCTCAACCCTTTGTGGGTATTTTTAAATAAATTACACCCTACGCTTTGGCGTAGCGGCAAACATTTTATGCAAAGTGGCGCACAAATGCGCCGCTTAATTGACGATACTGAGCTTAGTATCGGGTTTACCTTTTCAGCGCCAGAAGTGCCCGCTGCAGTACAACGCTTTGATTTACCCACCAGCACCCGCAGTTATGCTATGCATGATGGCAGTTTAAGTAACACCCATTTTGTAGCAATACCGTATAATGCAAGCCATGCACAAGGCGCACAGTTAGTCGCTAATTTTTTATTAAGCCCTCAAGCGCAAGCTCATAAACAAAAGCCCACTATTTGGGGCGATAAAACCGTGTTGATCCAATCAATGCTAAATACCCAGCAACAAGCCTTATTTAAAACCACACAACCGCACCCAAGTGCGCTGCCTTTTAATAGCATAAAACGCACACTCAGTGAGCCTCACCCAAGTTGGGTTAATGCCATAATGCAAGGTTGGCAAACGCGCTATGGGGTAAGTCAATGAATAAAGTACCCGCTTCAAATAGCCTATTTACCTTTTTGGTCAAACTAAGTCCTTACTGTTTGGTTGCATTGCTTACTTTACCCGTTTTAGGGGGGGTAATCGGCGTGCTTTTACCTGCCTTTGGTTGGGCGCCGGCACTCAATGAAACAAATATTGGCTTAGCAGGGTTTAACGCATTGTGGCAAACGCCTGGATTGACTCACATGGTAGGGCTGAGCATACGAACAGGGCTTATTAGTACCTTGATCGCGTTTATGCTGATGATCATTATGCTTGGCGCGTTTTTTAATAGTGTGTGGCTTAAACGCATTGAATATATTTTAAGTCCAATATTGGTTATTCCGCATGCCGCTGCCGCGATTGCGGTGAGTTTTTTAATTGCGCCATCGGGGTTATTTACTCGTTTAGTTTCTCCATGGTTAACTGGCTGGCAATTAGCGCCAGAAGGCGCGTTACCTTACGACGCTTTTGGCTGGAGCATTATTATTGGGCTTGTGCTTAAAGAGTTACCTTTTTTACTACTGATTGCATTGGGTGTTTTGGCGCAACCCGAACTTGGTAAAAAGCTACGCAAGCAGCATCAAATTGCGGTTAATTTAGGTTATTACCCTATGGTGGCGTTTTTTAAAGTGGTGCTACCCAGTTTATACCCACTGTTACGTTTACCTATTTTTGCAGTACTTGCTTATGCCAGCGCCAGCGTTGAAATGCCACTCATTCTTGGCCCAAATACCCCTCCCACTTTAGCCGTTGCTATAATGCACTGGTTTAACGATGTAGATTTAAACCTGCGAATAAAAGCCTCGGCGGGTGCCCTGTTACAATTAGCGGTCACTGTTGGACTACTCTTAACGTGGCTATTGCTTGAAAAAATCATTGCTCTAGTTTTTAAGCAATCACTTATTAATGGCCGCCGCCAGTATGCACATCAATTGATCTGCACATTTACTCATGTTTTCACGAGTCTAATTTTAATTTTTATTGTTGCTGCGCTAATTGGGTTAGTGATGTGGTCAATAGCGGGCTATTGGCGTTTTCCGGATACCGTGCCCTCAAGCGTGGTATTTCTGCATTTTCAACATGCATTTACACAAATACATACTCCCTTGTTTAATACCTTAATAATAGGGGTAATAAGTACGCTGTTTGCTATCACTATGGTATTGCTGTGCTTAGAAGCCGAGCAGTTAAACACGAAACCCATGTCGAAATGGACACAGTTAATTATTTATCTTCCTTTATTAGTGCCCAGTATTGCGTTTTTATTTGGTATTGTGTGGTTACAACAACTGCTCAATAGCCAGCATGCCTTTTTTAATGTGATATTTGTGCACGTTTTATTTGTTTTACCGTATGTTTTTTTATCTATTGCCGATAGTTACAGGCGTTTAGACCCTCGATTAGCGCGCGTTGCCGCAAGCTTGGGGGCAAGTCCCTGCAAGGTGTTTTTACAGGTTAAATTGCCACAACTATTCGCCCCTATTTTAATCGCGATAGCGCTTGGACTGGCGATTAGTTTTGGCCAATATTTATCTACACTTTTAGCCAGTGGCGGGCGTATAAGTACCATTACCACCGAAGCCGTAACCCTTGCTAATGGCGCAAGCAGGCGCACCAGTGCAGTTTACGCCATTTTTCAAATGGCGTTGCCGCTAATTGGTTTTGGTGTGGCATGGGTGTTACCTAAATACTTTTTTAAAGCGCGCGCTTAACTATAAAACCATTAAGGCTATTTAATGCAGTCATCATTACACATCAAAGATTGTCAGCTTTATCGTCAAGGCGAGCTGTTACTAAGCTTAAACGAGCAAGTAAATGGCGGCGAAATACTCACCATTATGGGGCCATCGGGCAGTGGCAAGTCAAGCTTATTAAATTGGCTTACAGGCTGTTTGCCCAAAGACTTTAGGGCACAAGGCGAAGTATGGCTAAATGATCAAAATATAGATAACACCCCCCCGCATTTACGCCATATTGGGGTGCTCTACCAAGACGCTTTATTGTTTTCGCATTTAACAGTGGCAGGAAATATTGCCTTTGCTATGCCCAAAGGCAATAAAAAGCAGCGTCTTGAAAAAATAGACCACGCCCTAGAACAAGTTGGCTTAACAGGATTGGCAGCCCGCCATCCCGACAGTCTATCTGGTGGGCAGCAAGCGCGTGTTGCACTGCTACGCATGTTGCTCAGCGAACCTAAAGCTATTTTACTCGACGAGCCTTTTAGTAAACTCGACACCCAATTGCGTGTTAATACCCGCGAACTGGTGTTTAGTCAAATACGCGAGCATAAATTGCCTGCCATTATGGTTACACACGACCACAGTGACGCCGAGGCAACAGCTGGCAAAGTGATTACTTTAGGCACTGATGCTTAAAACCTGACTCATATTCAAGGCAATACGTATGTTAGATAAATTTGTTACCCCCATTATAAAGCCACTACTAACACCGGTTGTTATGCTCATTAATAAAAGCGGCATTACAGCTAATCAACTCACTGTTTTTGGTTTTTTAGTGGGTATGTTTGCCGTGCCTTTACTTGCCTTTGAAATGTGGTATGGCGCATTAATCGCCATTGCGTTGAATAGAATTTTAGATGGACTGGATGGCGCATTAGCCCGCTATGCTAATCAAAGTTCTAGCGCGGGTGGGTTTTTAGATATTACTCTCGACTTTTTATTTTACGCAGCGATTCCACTGGGCTTTATTTTGGCTAATCCAGCACAAAATGCCATTGCAGGTGCTATTTTACTGGCTACTTTTATAGGTACCGGTTCCAGCTTTTTGGCCTTTGCAATTGCCGCTGAAAAATTTAAACTCGACAAACCACAATTTAAATATAAAAGTTTTTACTACTTAAATGGCTTAACCGAAGGCACAGAAACCATTGCCTTATTTGTTGCCTTTTGTATCTGGCCGCAGCACTTTGCCATAATGGCCAGCTTATTTGCTGCAGCTTGCGCCATAACGATTTTCACCCGTATTTATGGCGGTTATCACACATTAAAACAACAAGAAACTAATATCAGTAAAACGGAGGCTACCAATGGATAACGAATTATGGTGGCGGCTTGGCTGTTTTGTAAGTATTTTAGTCATAATGATGCTGCTTGAGTGGCAAGCCCCTGCACGGCAATCGCCCATAAAAGCCACTAAACGTTGGGTTGCGAATTTTGGTCTTGTATTTACCTCTTCAGTGATTGCTCGGTTAGCGGTTCCTTTAGGGTTAACCGCCGCCGCGCTTTATAACCAAGAACATAGTATCGGTGTGTTTAATCAACTAACTATGCCTCTTTCAGTAGCAATTATACTTAGCCTGCTGTTGCTAGATGTACTGATTTATTGGCAACACAGGTTATTTCATAAAATTCCAGTTTTATGGCGTTTACACCGTGTTCACCATGCTGATGCGCACGTAGATACAAGCACTGGGCTGCGCTTTCACCCTATTGAAATAGGTCTTAGCATATTGATAAAGCTTGCCGCCATAACTGCTCTTGGCGTGCCCGCCATTGCAGTACTTATATTTGAAATAACACTCAATGGGTTAGCACTGTTTAACCACGCAAATATTCGCTTGCCAAACGCAATAGAAAAACCACTGCGTTTAATCCTGATCACCCAAGCGCTGCACCGCATACATCACAGCCAAAACCCCGAAGAAACAAACAGTAACTTTGGGTTTAGTGTTACTTGGTGGGATAGACTTTTTGGCAGCTATAAATCACAGGCAAACCAGCCTGATAAACGTATTGCACTTGGTTTGAGCCAATACCCAAACCCCGAACAAAATTCATCCTTGTGGCAATTGTTAATAATGCCATTTAAAAAATAGCAATACGGCTAATGAAAACGCCCATGTACACCTTTTAAACCTTTATTTATAACATTACTTGGGCGTTTAACCGTTCCTGTTAACAAAAACACCCTGTTAAAAGTAAATCAATTGTAAATTATTTAAACAAATTCTTGACCCAGTTAAAAATCCCCCATATTATTTGTAAGCGCTTACATTTATCACACATAAAAATGTAAGCGCTTACAAAAATGAAAAAATCAACAAATACACTATATTCTGACAATAATCAGTTGAACGGGGTTCAGTTATGAACATTAAAACAACACGCATTACTCGCCTTTTGGCTGCTATTTCATTAGCATCTCTGGCGGGTTGTGGTGGTGACGCAGCAACCACTACTACAGATATTGAAAAAGTAAACCCTACTGAACCAGTCTCTGACTGGCGTATGGTATGGAACGATGAGTTTGACAGCACTAGTATTGATACTAACAAGTGGAACTTTGAATTAAACTGCGCTGGCGGTGGTAACAACGAGAAACAATGTTATACCGACAGTGAAGAAAACGCCTTTATTAAAGACGGTGTACTAAACATAGTCGCCTTACCTGCAGAAGAAGGCGCAGAAAAACCATACACATCAGCCCGTTTAAACACCCGTTACAACGCAGACTTTACTTATGGCCGCTTTGAAATGCGTGCAAAGTTGCCTTCGGGTCAAGGTAGCTGGCCAGCTTTTTGGATGATGCCAACCGATGAAGAATATGGTACTTGGCCGCGCTCTGGCGAAATTGATATTTTAGAAGCGGTAAATTTAAAAACAGTTGCTGAAGATGGCACCGTTGAAGCTAATATTCATGGCACACTTCACTATGGTCGCGAATGGCCAAATAACTCAAGTTCTGGTAAAGCGTATACATTCCCTGAAGGGATGAATCCTGCAGACGATTTTCATACTTACGCAATTGAATGGCAAGAAGGCGAAATTCGCTGGTACGTAGATGGCTATTTATACGCCACTCAACGTCGCTCTGAAGTTCGTTACAATTCAAAAGATGAACCTGTTGGCTTAAAGCATAAAGGTTGGTTTGCTGAATACTTTGAACAAGGTAGCGGCGAGCTAACAACGCATTGGGATAATGCCCCATTTGATAAAGACTTTTACCTTATTTTAAACAATGCTGTTGGTGGTGATTGGCCTGAAAACGTAAATAACTTAGGCGTTGACGCTGCAGCATTTGCAGAAGGTCAAAGCTTTGAGATTGATTACGTGCGTGTTTACGAATGTGCCTCTAACCCAACCACAGGTAAAGGCTGTGAAACAGTCCGCCCAGGTTACGACAACTTAGAAGATGCACTTGTTGAAGGTAAAGCCCCTGTACCTACCCCGCCAAGTGATGGTGTTGCAAAGAATCTTGATATTTTTGATGGCAGCTTAAATGCCAACTGGATCGCATGGGATTGTTGCGGTGGAACCACACCAGAAACCATTACCGATGCTGACAAAGGCGAGGTAATTAAGTTTAACATTAACGATAATAACGGGACTGTGCTTGGGTTTTCTACCCGCGGTGGTCACTTCCCAGATGATTTTACTGGCACTTCATCTCCATTTGATGCATCACCTCTACTTGATTTAAATGGTCGACTCACCTTTGATATGAAAGTAGTAACCCCGCCAACATCTTCAACTACTTGGTTATTAAAAGCTGAAGCGGGTGATGGTGGTCCTAATACCGGCGATGTAGCCCTTAGCGATAGTAATGAAGGTGTTACTCCTGTTACTGGCCAATGGCAAACCTATACATTCCCACTTTCTTTACTACAAGAAAGAGGCTTAGATTTAAGTGCCATTGATGTATTAATGGTATTTCCAACATGGCAAACAGGTGCAGGCGCTGAGTACTTAATTACCAATGTTGCGATTGAAGGCGATGTTGGTGAATCACCATCTGTAGACCTATTCACAGACGGACAAAACTTAGATTGGCCAATGTGGGATTGTTGTGGCGGTTCAACACCAATTGAAGCAATGGACGATGAAGAACACGGTTTAACAGCAGAGTTTAGCATTGGCGAAGCACCCACTGTAATAGGCTTTAATACTCGCACCTCAGCCGGTGGTAGTGGTAAACCATTTGATGCAACAAGTATTTTAGAAAATGGTGTACTACAGTTTGATGTAAAAGTAATGTCAAATCCAAATGATCCAGCAGCTGTTTGGACAATGAAGATTGAATCTAATGAAGGCGATACAGCGGCAGAGCTTCCATTAACCGATGCTGGCGATGCACCTGTTGTAGGTGAGTGGAAAACTTATACCTTTACATTCGCTGACTTAGCGGGCGCAGGTTTAGATGTTAGTGCCATTGATGTAGTGATGATATTCCCAGCATGGGGCACAGGTGAAGGTGCGGTTTACCGAGTTGATAACGCTAAAATGTACGATCCGAGTGCATCAGCAGGCGATGAAATCACTATTTTCCAAGATACTGCCGCAGATATGTGGAGTATTTGGGACTGTTGTGGTGGCTCTACACCGACTGAAGAAACTGACGATGCTGAACACGGCACAGTGGCTGAGTTTGTTATTGGTGCTACACCAACAGTAATGGGCTTTTTAGCTGACGAAGGGGTTTCTTTTGATGCATCAGCAATATTAGCAAATGGTGTTGTGCAATTTGAAATGAAAATGGTGACACCACCAAATGATCCTGACTCAGTGTGGACATTTAAAATTGAGTCAACAGGTGCAGCAACGGCGGTAGAGCTTCCTCTTACACAAAGCGTTGAAGGTGAAGTACCGGTTATTGGGCAATGGCAAACATACACGTTTACAGTGCAATCATTATTTGATGCAGGTTTAGACATTAGCGATATCAATGTACTGATGGTTTTCCCAGCGTGGGGAACAGGTGAAGGTGCAGTTTATCGTATCGACAATGTGGTTATCGCTAACCCATAAACCCTAATTCAGTGGTAGGTACTAAATTAAAAGTACCTACTTACCGTAATAAATTAAGTAAAAGCAGAGCAATTATGAACACAAATAAGTTTAAAAAAAGCCCACTAGCGGCTTCTGTGTCACTTATCATCGCTGCAAGCACATTTAACTTCGCTTATGCTGCGCAAGAAAATACTGCCGAACCTGAACTAGAAGTTATTGAAGTAAAAGGTATTCGTGGCTCTCTCATTCGTTCAATGGACGTAAAACGCGATGCATCAGGCGTGGTAGATGCCATTTCTGCTGAAGAAATGGGTAAATTTCCAGATACTAACTTAGCTGAATCGCTACAACGTATTACGGGTGTATCGGTGAGTCGTGCAAACGGTGAAGGTAGCCAAATTACCGTACGTGGTTTTGGCCCATCATTTAACCTTGTAACACTTAACGGCCGTCAAATGGCAGGCACCGGTTTTACGCGTTCATTTAACTTTGAGAACTTATCATCTGAAGGCGTTAGTTCACTTGAAGTTATGAAAACAGCGCGTGCGGATACACCAACAGGTGGCCTTGGTGCAACTGTAAATATTGTTACCGCTAAACCTCTACAAAAGCCGGGTCAGCGCTTTTCATTGATGGCTAAAGGCATTCACGATACATCGGTAGAAGAAGGTGATGAAGTAACACCTGAAATTGCAGGTATTTACAGCAATACTTTTGCTGACGAAATGTTTGGTTTTTCAGCTAACTTTTCATACCACCGCCGTGATTTTCAACGCCAAGCAGCCAATGTACGCTCTTGGTTAGTCAACCCTAACCTATCGGTTGATGCTGAAAACATAATTGATAACCGTCCAATGGATGCAGATGGTAACCCAGCTAAGCAGTTTTTCGATCCAAATGCTGGGGATAATGGTGAGTTTGTATCTGCCGCTTTCTTCCCACAAGAAGTCAGCTTTTCAAAAGATGATATTCAGCGTGAACGTTTAAATGCGCAAGCCACTTTTCAGTTTGCACCAACAGATAACTTAACGTTTACACTAGATCATACAATCTCAAATGCAACAACAGGTAATAACTCACTATCGTGGGGTATTTGGAACGGTTCGTTTGGTGGTAATGGTAATGCCTATGAGCTAGATGAAAATGGCACCGCTATTTACTATAACTCAGCCGGTGATGATGCCTCATTCACGGCATTTCGTGAAACTGCCGAGGTAGACTCAAAAGCAACCGGTATTAATGTTGAATGGTTAGCAACAGAAAACCTTAGTTTTAACTTTGATGCCCATACTTCAAAAACCACAACAGATAATGGCAAAGATCCTGGCTTAAACTCCAATGCCCGTATTATTTTGGGCTCAGCAGAGTTATCTACTAAAGAATACTTTTTCCGCGAAGGCGATGTACCGGGTTTTAATATTAATTGGAACAACGGCACACAAGAAGTAAGTCCAAATCAAATTGGTTCTAACTTCAGTATTTTTACCAGAACACCAGGTGAGTCAGAAGTTTCTCAAGTACAATTAGACGGTAAATTATTTACTTATACAGATATTGGTCTTGAAACCGTTAAATTTGGTGCGGCTTACACTAAACAAACACTCAGTGGTTGGGGCGGCTCTAATAACGCCAATGCACCTGGCTTTAACAACGGTACATTCGCTGAAATTTTCCCAGATGCGATGTTCGAAAGGGTTGATTTAAGCGGATTCCTTGATGAATTTTCATTTGGTCCTAACGGCGTAGCGCCAGGTTATGCTTACACTTATGACCTTGATGAAGCATTTGCTCGTCAAAGTGCTTATTTGACCGAAGACGTAATTGGTAGTGATTATTACCGAATTGGTAGCTTTGATAACTTCCCAACTAACGAAGTAGAAGAAGAAACCATTAGTGTTTACCTTTCTAGCAACTGGGTATTTAACGTCAGCGACTACGACGTATTTGTAAACTTAGGTCTTCGTTATGAAGAAACTGATATTGTAAGCCCAGCAAAAAGTCGTGTAGCGGAACAAGTTTACTGGGCAGGCGGTTCAGAGTGGTTAACTCAATTTGCCGCTGGTGGCGAATTAGTTGAAGTAGACTATGAAGGACAATACGACTTACTACTTCCTATGATTGATATTAAAGTCGATCTTACGGATGACTTAGTAACCCGCGCATCATGGGGACAAACAATCACCAGACCAACTCTTGGCGATATGTTAGGTAACTTGGCTTTAACACCATCACCTAAATTAAATTCAAGAAGTGGTAGCCGTGGTAATCCAAACTTAGAGCCATTTAAATCAACTAATCTAGATTTAAGCCTTGAGTATTATTACAGCGAAGGCAGTTACGCTGCTGTCGGTCTATTTTGGAAAGACGTAGATAATTGGATTGATAACACCCAGGTAAAAACTACCTTTGAAGGTTTACATGATGTGTATTTAGGTGAGCGTTGGAACAATGCAGTAGCCGCCATTGAAGGTCGTGGAGATCAAGCAACTGACACTGCAATTTACAATGAAATTGTAGCTAATGGCGTAGGCATTGGTGAAAACAACCGTATATTACCAGATCCAGCGACTGATCCGCTGATTGAATGGACCATCAATTCACCTGAAAACGTTGGTTCACGTAAAGTAAACGGTTTTGAATTTGCTGTTCAGCACTTGTTTGGCGACTCAGGCTTTGGTGCAGGTTTTAATGCCACCGTTGTTGATGGTGATGTAGAGTACGATAACTACTACCTTGCCTCTCAAGCAGTATTAGCTGGTTTAAGTGATTCTGCAAACATACAAGGCTTTTACGAAAAAGATGGCTTATCGGTGAAAATTACCGGTGCATGGCGTGATGAGTACTTAATTGCGCAAGGTTTACCTGACTCAGGTGCTACGGCTCCTCCACAATACGCAGAAGAGTACTTACAGTGGGATATTAGTGTGAACTACGAAGTTAACGAAAGCACAACGGTATTCTTTGAAGGTGTGAACTTAACCAACGAAACCGAGCGTTCATTTAGCCGCTTCGAAAGTCAGTTCTTAAGCGCGGCTCAATACGGCCCTCGTTATGCCTTTGGCGTTAGATACTCTATGGGCAATTAGTACATTGCCCAAATACAGTTTTTGATTACCCCTTATAGTTGAAAAGTCAAAGCCGCTCATTGAGCGGCTTTTTTTATAACTGTTTAATTTTTTCTAATAGCTTATCGGTTGTCCAATCAATATCGTTATAGGCAATATCGGGTTTATAATAATCGCCCTTTCCTCTTGCTCTATTCACATACACTTTATTAGGCACTATCACTTTACCTAAACCTGAGGGTAACTCAGCTAATCGAACATCCATATACAGTGAGTCAGCACTGCTTGGCGCGCCAAATAACTGAGTGTTTGAAAACTGCTTAAATACATCGATGGCATCAAGACACGCACTTGCACACTGTGGCGGTACAATAACAAGAATCGGTGTTTTAAAGTCACTCACTGGTACCGTACTTTCGCTTAGGTTTGATTTATTTTGCAGCTCTTCAATGTAAAATGGCTTATTATTTTCAAGTGATTGCGCCATACCTGCTGCTATTTCTTTAATCAGTTCATGAACTTCAGGTTGATCTTTTACCACGTCAATTAACGATTTAACATAGTTGGTATTGTCTTTTGACGCTCTCCACCAAACCCGGCTATTTTGTGAGTAGCTATCCATTTTTTGTTCAACAACCTGCTCACCCCACAACGCTTTTGCAAGCGTTAAGCTCCAATACGACGAGCCACCTTGGTTATGACGAAGATCTAAAACCACCGTTTTTGCACTGAGTAACTTAGTACGTTGACTCGCCACTTTCTTATACAGGTTATTGTAATCATGAGTTTGCTTATCGTTATTTGCAAAACTGGGCATAGCAATCCACGCTATGTTTTGCGCAGGCCAAGTTAAATCGGTTGTAAGCTCATCCCCATTATAAGCATGTGTTAAATGCTTACTTACACTCTTTGGCCGAACAGACCAATCAAGGGTTTTACTGTAAGCTTGCCCATTAGCTTTAACAAATTGACATTCTTTTAGAGGTGTTAAAAAGGGGTTGCCCTCATCAATTAGTAACCGCCAACCTTGCTGCCACCAATGCCCAGGTTGTGTAACCTGTCCATGAAATTTAAACACTCTTTGTCGCATTAACGTCTCGGTACTTTGTCCATCGCATCCACTTATCACATCACCTTTATTTATATTATCTGTTTCACTGTAATACACTTTTAATGCATCACCCCGCCAAACGGCACTAAAACCAGGCCAACGACGAGCAGGTCGTTCAACGCTTGAAAACACACCTGCATGACCATCTTGTAGCACAGTACTAAAACGCGCAATTGCCGCAACATGAACCTGCGGCCCACTCGCTTTGGCAGACAGTGCAAGTGCTTCTGCTTTTGCTTGCTTTAATAGCTCAGGAAAGACTGGGTTGTTAACATCAAACATACCGGGGTGGTTTTTTGCCGAAATACTGTAAGCAGCTTCAATATCACGTTCAGTAACACTGCGCCATTGCTCTGGTGTTTGAGGAGTAACTGCTAATTCTGCCATGCTCAAGGTAGGCGTAATTAATAAAGCACTCAATAAAGTACGGCTAACTATTTTTGTTTTTATGTTCATGAAAATCCATTTTAAATTAGGTTATATAATTACTGTAAACTCATTTGGTGGAACTAAAAATACCTTAAATCAAATAAGTATCAGCAAATTATTTTTATAGCAGTAACTTAACAACATTAAAAGCAGCTAACAACGAGTAAGATTTGAAATGAACTGGCTTTAAATTTAGCGCAACACCTTACTTAGACGTTTGTTCAATTTTGGTTTGCAGTAGTGTTATGCGGGCGTTGAGTTTTCTAAAGCTATACTGTGAATAGAAATAGTTTAAAAAGAAAGCAGCAAAACCTGAACAAGCAAGCCCTATCAATGGACTGAAATAAAACATTAACAACAAAACAATAACAGCCATCGCTATCGTAAGTCCCAAATAATGGGATGCACTAAATAACTTTCGGTTGTTTTTTTTCAAGTTGAACTATGTGAGAATCTAAATCCATTAAAATTTCCTTTTAACAAATCAACGTTAACTATCTTGAGCTTTAGATGGCCACATAAGCAGCATCTAAAGAAGTCCATTTACTCCACTGCGCTTTAGTTAATCGATATAACTGTACAGCACGACCATGAAATTGATGATTGCTATAGTCTGTAAAGCCAATTTTCTTTGCTACTTTCAATGACGCAATATGCTCAGGTTCAATAATAACAACGACGGATTGATGATTAGTTTGCGTAAACACATACTTTAAAACACCTTTAGTCGCTTCGCAGGCTAAGCCTTTATTCCAAAAATCGACCGCTAATCGATACCCTAAATTAGGCTCTTCGTTACCCGCGATATTTTGTGGAGAAATACCACAAAATCCAATGAGTAAATCGCTGTTTTTATCTATTAGTGCCCATGGGCCCAAACCACATGAGTCGTAGTATTGTAAACACCACTTTATAAAATCACGTGTTGCAGCTTCATCGCATACACCACGAATTGAGTATTTCATCACCTCATCGTCACTAAGAATTTCACTTAATGCCGGCACATCATCAATTGAAAACTGCCGAATAAGCAACCTTTGGGTTTCACAAATTTTCACTCAAACCTTCTTGTTATCAAAGCTAAAAAATTTCAACAAACCAAGTGATTAAGGTTGTTATCTCAGTTATTTCGCTCTTTTTTATATTTCGAATGCCACAAAAAGTATCCAAATAATATGCCTACTAAAGGAAATATTATTAAAGATGAAATGATTCCATCAAAAAAATCTTGCTCACCTGTAAAGTACATAATTAATTGAAATAAAATAGCGGTAGGAATTCCCCAGCCTAGAACACCTTTTAGTAAAATAAAACGGAATTTAGCGTGGTTTATATTCATGAGCCTTCCTTGAGTTGTGGCGCCAAATAATAAGCTGAAATAAATCATAGTCGTTAGTGAGTTAAGTCTCTAAATTATTGAAGACGATTTAAATTAGTTTAAAATTACATTAACACTATTGAAAAAACACTTAACCAACTTAATTGGATACCATAAGAGATACGTTGATAGGTACCTGGATTACTTTGAAGCTTACCCGCTTTAGCCATAGCAAACAGATAATAAACAGTAGCGATAACAGAAACAATTGAAAAAACACGAAAGTATAAAGGAGTAATTTCTGTGGTTGGACTAATAGCTATTAATATTGGTGCTACAACCAGCGAAAGTAACATAATAAAACCAGCCCAAGAGTGAACCTTGCAGCTAAAAGTTGGATGTTTAGTAAATGGGTCAGCATCCATAGGAAAGTAACCCGCAACCCAGGTACCAATACCATGCACTATAACTAACCAACCAACAATATTAACCAATATAGAAACATTAGCCAATTGCGCCAAATACCAGCCAAAAAAGCAAAATAGAAAACCTAAAGGATAATTATTAATTAGCGGTGACAGTTTTTCAGTTGGGCTTCCCGTTGCACCTAATTCACTACAAAATTGTTTAGAATGACTGTAACCTTCATAAAACCGACTTGCTACATAAACACCAATGAAAATCCATAATGTGGCTATTAACCCTGAATAAATCGCAATCGTTTCAAACATCACCATAATCCTTTTTGTGATTAATTCATTAAAGCCTTTTTGAACACAGAGGAGAAAATGAGCCGGCTTCGAGTGACGAGCTGTGAGCTTTTACAAACAGCCTGAAACCTAGTCATAACAGCCCTGAGCTAGAACCTTTAATCTACTTTTTCAACCCAGCGCCTCATTAATAAATCATTTCTTTATCATTATAATTAACCACTAATCAAATGCTATCGGTATTAGTTTTAAAAAAAACAAAGCGCTACAAAAATGTAGCGCTTTCATTACTTATAGGTTGTTTGTTTAAACTAAAACGCGTTATTAAAAAAAGCCAAGCGGATCTTCGCTGTAACTTACTAGCAAGTTTTTAGTTTGTTGGTAATGATCAAGCGCGAGTTTGTGAGTTTCGCGGCCTATACCAGACTTTTTATAACCGCCAAACGCTGCATGTGCTGGGTACATATGGTAACAATTAGTCCATACACGACCTGCTTCTATTTTGCGACCAAAGTGATAAGCACGATTCATATTACGGCTCCATACCCCTGCGCCTAAACCAAATTCTGAGCTGTTAGCCAGTTCAAGTGCTTCGGCTTCGTCTTTAAAGGTCGACATTGAAATAACGGGGCCAAAAATTTCTTCTTGGAACACGCGCATGTCATTACGTCCTTTTAATAGTGTAGGTTGAATGTAATACCCGCCGTTTAGCTCGTCGCTTAATTGCTCAACATGGCCGCCAGTTAATACTTCAGCACCTTCTTCTTTACCAATTTCAATGTAGCTTAAAATTTTATCAAACTGCGCTTTAGAGGCTTGTGCGCCTACCATGGTTTCACTATCAAGCGGGTTGCCACGTTTAATTTGTTTAGTACGTTTTAAAATACGTTCTATAAATTGCTCATAAATATCTTCTTGAATGAACAAGCGTGATGGACAAGTACAAACTTCACCTTGGTTAAAGTAGGCAAGAATGGCACCCTCAATTGCCTTATCTAAATATGAGTCGTCTTTTTCCATAACATCGCTAAAGAAGATATTAGGCGATTTCCCCCCAAGCTCGACCGTTGAAGGAATAATATTCTCGGCTGCACATTTTAAAATATGTGAGCCCACAGGAGTTGAGCCTGTAAAGGCAATTTTAGCAATGCGCGTACTAGTTGCCAGTGCTTCACCAGCTTCTTTACCAAAGCCGTTTACCACATTTAAAACACCCCCTGGCAGTAAATCGCCAATAATTTCCATTAACACTAAGATTGAGGCGGGTGTTTGCTCTGCGGGTTTTAATATTACACAGTTACCTGCTGCAAGTGCAGGCGCTAATTTCCATGCGGCCATTAATAATGGGAAGTTCCACGGAATAATTTGCCCTACAACGCCTAGAGGCTCATGAAAATGATACGCCACCGTAGTTTCGTCTATCTCGCCAATACTGCCCTCTTGAGCACGCAAACAACCGGCAAAGTAACGAAAGTGGTCCGCAGCAAGTGGAATATCAGCGGCAAGGGTTTCACGAATCGCTTTGCCGTTATCCCATGTTTCGGCCACTGCAAGTAACTCTAAGTTTTGTTCAATTCGGTCGGCAATTTTTAATAGTATATTGCTACGCTCGGCGACTGAGGTGGTGCCCCACTGGGTTTTTACTGCATGGGCTTTGTCGAGTGCAAGGTTTATGTCGTCTTTATCTGAGCGCGGTACTTTACAAAATACCTTGCCATTAACTGGGCTTATATTATCAAAGTACTGGCCGTTAACTGGGGCAACCCACTCGCCGCCAATATAGTTACCATACTGCTGTTTAAATGTGATGAGTGCGTCTGCTGTGCCTGGATTTGCGTAAATCATATGTGTGTTCTCTTGTTGTTGTTAGCTAAAAGTCTAAGCCGAAATACCAGCAACTTGTTAGAGTAATGTAGCTAGTTGCTTTATATTTAATCGGTATTGATTGACATTAGACCATTAAGCGCTTAAAAACTTGCTTAGCTGTCCAAAAAAGTTGTCTGTGAGTCCATATTAAAAACGCTCTATAACGATTAAAAAAGGCTGAACATGCACACATCTCAGTTAAATAAAAAACGCCAACAACTTGATGTACTGATTGAAAACAAAGTGACCTTTGCTGCCGATAACTCTGAGCTAAGTATTTACGATACCTATAAAAGTGCGCAAAAAGTGGCGTTGCATTCTAACGAATTACTGTTTTGTGCCATGCTCAGTGGTAAAAAAATAATGCATGTTGAGAGCAGTCAATACCACAAAGCGTTTTTACCACATGAATCGTTTGTATTAGCACCTGAGCAAGGCGTACTAATTGATTTTCCGCATGCATCTATGAACGCACCCACAACCTGTTTAGCCATTGAAATAAGCACCGATAAAATAACCAATGTGGCTAATGCGCTTAATATGCAGCAAAATTTTGCAAACGATGCCTTGTTTGAATACAGCCCTAATTTAGTGCATACCCAACATAATACTCAAACGCAGCAGTTATTAGAGCGCATGGTGCATTTATTTAGTGAGCAAGGCGCCGAGCGGCACTACTTAATTGATTTATCGTTAAACGAATTGATCACCCGTTTATTACAACAGCAAAGCCGTGATTTATTGCTGGCCAACTGTGACAAGCTGCGCCTAAAAAGTAACGTGAGTGATGCACTGCATTATATTGAAGAGCATTTAAACGAAAACCTCGACATAAACACCCTTTGCAAAATAACCTGTATGAGCCGTAGTAAGTTTTATCAGCAGTTTAAACTTGCTTTTGGTACTAGCCCTGCGCTTTGGCAACAACAACTTAGGCTTAAAAAGGCCCGTACGCTTTTATTAGAAGGCCACGCTATAAGCAAGGTGTGCTACGACCTGGGTTTTAATAGCGCCAGTCATTTTAGCCGTTTATTTAAGCAAACTTTTGGTATTGCACCAAAAGCGTGTCGCCACTAACCTAACACAACAGTTTTTGTTATATTAAACAGCCTAATATGCTAGATTGTTTGCAATGTTGTAAGTAGTAATGAGTCACCGATGAGTAAACCCACCCGCTGGACATTAAAGAGTATTGCCAAAGAGTTAGGTGTGTCTAATGCTACGGTATCAAATGCGTTTAATCGCCCTGATCAACTCTCTGCTAAACGCCGCGAAGCCATACTTAAAGCGTGCAAAGAGCTGGGGTATTATGGCCCTAATAAAGCGGCGCAGTCTTTGCGAAGTGGCACCTTTAATATTGTTGCATTAATCCTTCCCGATAGCGTGGAATACATGGTATCAGACCCTGTTGCGAGCAGTTTTATGCGGGGAGTAACCTCGGTACTTGAAAAAAACAATATTAATGTTTTATTGTTTTCAGGCAATAATGACAACCTCAACAGCGTTGTTGATTTTGTCGATGGTTTTATTTGTTATGGTCGCCCGCGCAATAAAGCACTAGTAGAGCAATTAAAAACAGTCTCCAAACATGTGGTGACGGTTGATTTTGACATTGCCCGTAACGCCTCAATTAATGTTAATAACGAGCAAGCCAGTTATGAAATAGCCAAACATGTTTTACATAATCAAGATGATAAAGTGGCTATATTAGGTTTAAGATTACTTGATGAAAATGTATTGTGCCGGGTATACGAACATCACGAATTTGAAACTGGCCAATCTATTTCGCATCAACGTTTGCGTGGTTATCAACGCGCCTTAAGTGAGGCTAATATAAAGGTTGCCGACGACCGCATTTGGAATATTCCTGAAAGCAGTGAGCGCTTTGCAAATATTGCCGCAAAAGAGGTATTAACAGCCTCCCCTCGCCCTAACGTGATTATATGCATGAGTGATTTAATTGCCCTTGCCACCATGCGAGAAGCCATAAAACAAGGGATAAAAATAGGCAGTGAGCTGCGTATTGTGGGGTTTGATGGCATAGAAGAAGCCGCTCGTTTTGTACCTCGTCTCACTACAATTCATCAAAATAGCCAAGAAAAGGGCGTTATGGCTGCTAACTTATTTATTTCTAAAGAAGAAAAACAATATGAAGTAGGTTACGCACTCGATATTGGTGCAAGTAGCTAAGCACTGCTAATAAAGCAAATAAAAAAGCCAAACAGAGGCTGCTTGGCTTTTGGTTTTCAACAAATAAAGCTATTTAAGCCAATAAACTTTGTAAGTTTAGAGTGCTTTCTTGAGTGCCATTAACCTGCGTAATAAGTGCAGTACGGCTTGCAAAGTCAATCCTCAATGAAATTGATTGTTGTTCAAGCTTCCACATTAAACAACAAACACTTGCGCCGCCTTGAGCCGAAAATTCACCTGCAAATGCGGGATGTTCATTACGCATTTTAATTAGCTCTATCAGCCCTTTTACTACCAGTTTATTAAGGGCTTGCTCTATTTTAGCCGCGTTCAAATATGGGCGATTTATATCACGGCCAACATTGGTTTTTGCTAACAGTTCCATATCGTTTTCACAGGCAAATAAGCCGCCGTAATAAACTTGCGGTACACCTGGCGCAAAAAATTGAATTGCGCGCGACAGCAAATAGTCAAAATCATTAGCGCCTAATGCATTGTAATAAGTACAGTTCACTTGATATAAATCGACATTACTGGCAGCAGCGCCTGTTGCTTGGCGGCTTTGATTGTTACTATTTGCATGCATGGTTTCTACTAGATTATCAATTTGCTCTGCATTTAATAAGCCTGGTTTTTCACCCATTGGGCCTGCATCAATAATGCCTATGCCATCATGCGTATCCAGTACCGTTAAACAGTTACGCGGCGATATTTTTAGCCATTTAAGTAATGCATCCGCATTGTTATTAAACAAGCTATGTAGAATAAGTGGTGGCAACGCAAAGTCGTAAACCATATTAACGCGCTTAGCTACATCTACTTGTGTTTGATAATGGCTATGAATTTCTGCAATGGTTTCCATACCTAAATCGTTGGCTTGCTTTGATAAGTTATCTAAGTAGCCAAACGTTTCATCTAGCATAAAACAATTAGTACCCGCCTGCTTAATGGCATAACCCGCTGCATCTAAACGAATAATATTAACGTTGTTAGCAGAGAACTTAGTAAGCACGTTATTTAAATACGCAATTCCCGCTTCTACTTTTACGTTTATATCAATTTGATTATCGGTAAAGGTGGTCCAAAAATCATACGTTTGACCATCACCGCATTTCATTGGCGTAAAACAACTGCCTGGGCGTGGACGGTAAATAGCTTGCTGCTCAGCCTCGCTCATGCCATTGGGGAACACGTCTTCTTTGGTTAAAAATAAATCCCAAAATGCTGACGCTTTACCTTTAGCCAGCACATCTTGAAACTGAAAAGATTGCGCCGACACATGGTTCACTATGAGGTCAGCCATTAAATCATGGTCTTTTCCGAGTGCCTGTATATCGTCCCAAGTACCGATTCGAGAATCAACTTCACTATGATCAATCGGGTCAAAGCCTGCATCGCTGCCATCAATTGGGTTATAAAATGGCAATAAGTGCACACCACCAAAAACGCCCTCTAATGGGCCATGTAAAAGAGTGGTAAGTGCATTTATATCTTGGCCAGTAATTCGATCAGCGTATGTGATCAATTGAACTTTATTCTTCATCATTGTGTGATTACCATGTTGAAACTTAATCGATTAAGATATATCTTTAACTAGCACGTACGAATTTACAAGTTATTTTTATAAATTTTACATACAAATATCGTGGCGACATTAATACTATAATCAGTAACTGACTGACTTACTGGGTGTTAAGAACGCATTTAACGAGGAAAAGCACATGACAAAATCACACACACACGTAAGCAGCGATCCGTTGCAACAAATTCGCTGGCTCACATATATGATGTTTTTTATGTTTGCCATGACCTCCGATGCCGTTGGCATGATCATTCCCGAGCTCATAACTGAATTTGGTTTAAGCATGACCCAAGCCAGTGCATTTCACTATGCGCCTATGGCACTAATTGCCTTTAGCGGATTATTTTTAGGCTTTTTAGCCGATAGCCTCGGGCGTAAAAAAACGATTATGCTTGGGTTATTAATATTTTCTGCGAGTTGCTTTTTATTCGCCATTAGTAGCAGCTTTATATTTTTTATTTTTTTGCTTTGCTGTATTGGCTTAGCTATTGGCTTATTTAAAACCGGCGCTTTGGCGTTATTAGGCGATATTTCTCATAGCAACGCAGAGCACACTAAAACCATGAACAAAGTAGAAGGCTTTTTTGGTATTGGTGCCATTGTTGGACCTGCACTTGTTGGTGTATTACTGGTACAAAATGTAAGTTGGACTTATTTATATATTATTGCCGGTATTATGTGCCTAATTTTAGCGTTTTTAGCGTGGCGTGCAGAGTATCCGAGCGTTGTTAAAAGCACTGAAAAGCCCGCTTCACTTGCTACCACCATGAAAATGATAAAAAACCCCTACGCGCTTGGCTTTTCGCTCGCCATTGCGCTTTATGTTGCAACCGAGGTTGCCATTTACGTATGGATGCCGACGCTGTTAAAAGACTACACGGGCTCTTGGCCCCTTTTGGCAACCTATGCACTCACCATATTTTTTATACTGCGTGCCGCAGGTCGTTTTATTGCTGTGTGGTTATTAAACCGCTATAGCTGGCAAGGTGTTATGGCTTACTTAAGTTTAGGTATTGCACTGTGTTATGTGGGTACTTTAGTCGGTGGCGTTGATTGGGCTGTTGGTTTATTGCCGCTTTCAGGGTTATTTATGTCGATGGTTTACCCGACCTTAAACTCCAAAGGAATATCGTGCTTCCCGGTACAACAACATGGCGCAGTTGCTGGGGTTATATTATTTTTCACTGCACTTTCAGCCGCATTAGCGCCTTTATTTATGGGTATGATCAGCGATTACTTTGGTCATGTACGTTATGGTTTTTATCTTGCAACCGGCTTTGCCATTATTTTATTTTTAGCGATGCTGTTTAACTATTTCCGTGACCCATCAGCCAGCGCTTTACAAGAGAGCAACCTAATAACTGAGTAAATCAACAAATTGGGGGCTAAAAAAACACTATATAAATCAATAGATGAGTAAAAAAACAGCAAATAAAGAATAAAATAATTTGCTTATTGTAAAAGATTTGTTATTTTTACTTAATCGATTAAGTAAAAATAACAAACCCCTTCGGGCTCACAAAGCGAGGCGTTCACATGACAACACACAACACACCTTTATATTTAATGAGTGCTTTAGCGCTGGCTGTAAGCCAAGGCGTTTATGCACAACAAGAAGAGCAAAACACACAAGCGCAAGCTAACAAAGGTCTTGAGACTATCGTTGTAACCGGTGTACCACGTCGTACAACCATTATGGCATCAAGCTCATCAGTGAGCAGTTTATCGCTTGCTCAAGTTGAAGTATCTACACCGCGTTCAACTGCTGAAGCGTTTAGAATTATTCCGGGCGTACGCTCAGAATCAACCGGCGGTGAAGGTAACGCAAACATTGCTGTACGCGGCTTACCTGTGGCCTCTGGTGGTGCTAAGTTTTTACAATTACAAGAAGACGGTTTACCCGTTATGCAATACGGTGATATTGCTTTTGGTAACGCTGATATATTTATGCGCCTAGATAATACCGTACAAACTATCGAATCAATTCGTGGTGGTTCGGCCTCGACTGCAGCAAGTAATGCACCGGGCGGCATAATTAACTTTATATCTAAAAATGGTGAAAACGAATCAGGCAGTGTTTCTACAACACTGGGCCTTGATTACGACACTATTCGTACAGACTTTGAATACGGCACTTACCTTAGTGATAGCGTACGTTTTCATGTAGGTGGTTTTGTGCGCCAAGGTGAAGGCCCGCGTGAAACAGGTTACACATCAAATAAAGGTGGGCAAATTAAAGCCAACCTTACCAAAGACTTTGAAAACGGTTACGTGCGTCTTTATTACAAACATTTAGATGACAAAAGCGTGGGTTACTTACCAATGCCAATGTATGCAAATGGTGACTCAATCCCAGGGTTTGACGCACAATCAGATACCCCGCATTCAGCATTATTTACTAAAACAGTGCGTTTAAATGGCGAAAATCAAATTAGTAGCGGCGATATTCGCGATGGCATGAACCCGCAAGTTGACTCAGTGGGTTTTGAAGCTGTATTTGACTTAGATAACGATTGGCGTATTGAAAACCGTTTTCGTAAATCCTCTGTTAGCGGTAACTTTAATTCACTTATTCCTGCTGAAGTAGGCAGCGCGACTGCTATTGCACAAAGTATTGGCGGCGCAGGTGCAACGCTTAGTAATGCAAATACCGGAGCTGCATTTAATGACGATTTAGCCATGCGTATTCATACGTTTGACGTCACAATGAACGACTTTGACTCTATTGTGAACGACTTCAAACTAACTAAATCACTAAGCGATGATACAAGCGTTACATTTGGTTACTATGCTTCAACGCAAAATATTGCTATGTCATGGTTATGGAACTCTTACCTAATGGAGCTTAAGGGCGATAATGCGGCGCTACTAAATGTAACAGCTGCTGATGGTACAGCGTTTTCTGAAAATGGTTTATATGCATACGGAACGCCTTTTTGGGGTAACTGCTGTCAGCGTGATTACGATACAGAATACGATACCCGCGCCCCGTACGTTTCATTTTCAACAAAAGTGGGTGATGTAAGTATTGACGCAAGTGCTCGTTACGATAGTGGTGAAGCACGCGGCAACTATGCAGGTGCCGTTACCTCAACGGTCGATATGAATCGCGATGGAGTGATTTCAGTTCCTGAACAAAATGTAGCAGGCATTGATACCGCAAATGCTAGCCCAGTAAATTACGATTGGGATTATGCATCCTATTCAATTGGGGCTAACTACCAAATAGATTCAAGCCTTGCGACATTTGCAAGACTGAGTAAAGGTGGCCGCGCAAATGCTGACCGACTTTTATTTGGTAAAGTACGCGCTGACGGTTCGGTTGCTGATGAAGATGCCGTTGATGAAGTAAACCAGTATGAATTTGGGGTTAAAAAACGTTTTGATTCACTTTCAGTTTTCGCAACAGCGTTTTATGCAGAAACAGAAGAGCAAAACTTTGAAGCAACATCGCAAACCTTTTTTGACCGTGAATACGAAGCAAAAGGGATTGAAATTGAATCAACTTACTTCATCGATGCATGGGATTTTCGTGGTAACTTAACATGGACAGATGCAGAAATTGCTAAGGATGCGCTTACTCCTGAAGTGGTAGGTAATACGCCACGCCGCCAAGCTGATTTAATCTACTCTTTAATGGCTCGTTATAGCTTTGATAAAGGTGCTGCCGGTGTGAACTTTATTGGTACTACTGATGCTTACGCTCAAGACAACAACGACCTTAAATTTGACGGTTACACTCAAGTAAATGGCTTTGTAAGTTACGATTTATCTGAAAACCTTAATATTGCACTTAATGTAAATAACTTATTCGATACGGTAGGTATTACAGAAGCTGAAGAAGGCTCAATTCCAGATAATAACATTATTCGCGCCCGTACTATTAATGGCCGCACAACATCAATAACGCTTAAATACGCGTTTAACTAACCATTTTTAGTGTAACAAACGCTGAAGCTATGTTTTTCAGCGATTGTTACACTAACTTTAATTAGTTTTAATAATTCTCCCTTGAATTTTGACCTAGCTCTGCTGGGTTTTTTAGGATTTACACTATGACCAAATTACTTAGCCTCGGCGAGCTACTTATTGATATGCTGCCACAAGATTCTCAAAACAGTGCTTATTTGCCCATTGCAGGAGGTGCCCCTGCCAATGTAGCGGTAGGTTATGCAAAGTTAGGCGGCAAGGCTGCTTTTTGTGGCGGTATGGGTGATGACTACTTTGCTAAACAATTAAGTAAATCGCTTGCGCAATATAAAGTAAGTACAGAGTACTTATTTACGATTAAAGACTCTCAAACGGCCGTGGTTATTGTGAGTTTAGATGAAACCGGTGAACGCAGCTTTAATTTTTATCGCCACAATACCGCCGATTTACTGTTAACGAGTGATCACTTAAGCCATATTAAATGGGATGAATTGAGTACCCTACACTTTTGTTCCAACACGTTAACCAATCCAGCCATTGCAAACACCACCGTGTGTGCTTTAAAGCTGGCTAAAAACAACCATAAACTCGTTAGCTTTGATGTAAATTTACGCTATAGCTTGTGGCAAAATAGCAATGACATTGAACACAATGTACATGCGTGTTATGCCTATTGCGACATTGTTAAGCTATCGCGTGATGAGCTGAACTTTTTAGCTGAGCAAACACAGCAATCACCTGATGATTACTTACAGTCTATTTTAAATATAGGTGTAAAATTGGTATTTTTAACCGATGGCCCTGCACCGGCAATGGTTTACCATAAAGAGTTTATATTAAATGAATCGGCGCCAATCATTAATGCTGTGGATACAACCAGTGCCGGTGATGCGTTTATTGCAGGCGTGTTATATTATTTAAATCACACCGATGAAAATAGCTCGCTCATCGAAAAAATTAATAATGAGCACCTAGTAAAACACGCTTTAAGTTTTGGTTTGCGTTGTGGCTCTAAAGCCTGCTTAGCCAAGGGGGCATTTCCCGCATTACCTACACTTCAAGAGGTATAATACCAATCCGCAATAATACTTAATTATTTTACGAGGCTAAACGTGTCGCTATCTGCGTTAAAAAATTCTCATTTAGAACAACTAAATAGCAAATTTTTTGCCTAGCTATCAACACGTTTTTCCAGCCTCAAAATAGATCACTTAATTAAGCGAATTGATATAAATACTTTAAAAATAAAAGCCGATTATGGCCTTTATTTAAGCATCCGCTTCTTCATCATTACTTTTTAACCATTCTAAAGCCGCAGTGGCGTTCTCAAAATATTGAATTTCACCTGAGACAAACCAACTGCCTAATTTAGCGATGGTTGATTGCCAGTCCTTGTTGCCGTATATGGCTATTTTTTTAAACTCTTTGTTATGTTTTAAGCCAAGTTTTAAATCATCCCATGCGGCTCTAAGTTCCCAGCCATCAAGCTCAGTACCATCTATGAGTACATTAACAATAGGATGTTTAACTTCGCCAAGCGCAGAGTCAATCATCGGCGTGATCACCTCATAATCTTTGTGAGTGAGTGTACCTATAGCTTTTAAGGTTAAAAAAAACTCGCAACCAGAGCGCTCAATACCAATAGATAAGCCGTGTGTTAAATTTACCATAACCCGAACTCCACAATAATATGAGCATCAAGTATAGGTGATAGCTTATTAACCAATAGTGAAGTAGATCAAAAAACAGGCACATCACTTTTATTGTGCCCATTTTAATTAAATGCTGAATTATGCATTTTTAAGCCGTGCTATTTGGTTTTCAACATCTGTTAAATGACCGATTTTAAGCCACACTCTGGCTCCTTCACTGCCTGCTGTTGCTTTAATTTCGCTGTTAGGCGGCACTCTTAACCAGCTGTGCTGTACTAATGTATCGCCCTGCTCTTCAAGCGAGCCTTCAAGAACTAAAAGCTCGCCCCCACCTAAGGCGTTTAACGATATTTCACTGTTAGGTGCGAATGCAAAAATACTCACCTCTTCAAAGGCATCTTTATAAAGAGAAACTACATTTACATTACTAAACTCAGGGTGAGGAACACTGCACATGGTATTAGTTTGCAAGCGAACATGCTCTCTATCCTCTGGCTGAAACTGCCATAATTTCACAAATATAACGCACCCGTTTTCAGAGCTTGGTGTATGTTTTGACTCAGGCGGATTGCGAATATAAGAGCCCTTGGGGAAATCACCATGTTCATCTTGAAAAACACCTTCAAGCACAATAAATTCTTCACCGCCGGTATGTGTATGGGCAGAAAAATGGCTGTTTGGCGCATAACGTACAATGCTGGTTGCGCGTGCAACCTCATTGCCCACTCTATCAAGTGGACGCCTATCAACACCCGCCACCGGTGAGGCTATCCATTCTAACGATTCGCTATGTACAACAACACGTTCGCTAAAATCAGCTGCAATTTTCATATTTGACTCCATATCTAAACAGCAATGCTTGGACGTTGAGCGACCTTTTCTTGCCATGCTATTAAATGTGATAGCTCACTAGGAATAGCTATTTTTGCAAAGCCTGCAAACACCAGACCGGCGTACAAAGTAATATCTGCAACACTAAAATTCTCACCAGCAACATAAGCAGAGTTGGCTAACACTGTATTAAAATAAACAAAGCCTTGGCGCGCTTTTTCACCTTGCTTTTCTCCCCAAGCAACATTTTGATAGGTTTCAAGCGCTGGGCCTAAACCATCCGTTGCATGATGAAAGTAAGTGGCTACAGCATCAAGTACCATTGACTCCGCACGCTTTTGCATCATATTAATCACCGCGCGCTCTTTTGCCTCAACACCGGTTAATGAAGGGCCTGCAAAAGCGGTATCAATATATTCAGTAATTGCGGTGCATTCTGCTATAAACGTTCCATCATCTAACTCTAAAACAGGTACGCCTGCTAAGGGGTTTTTAGCTAAAAAAGCCTCAGTACGGTGCTCACCATTTAATAAATCGACAGCAACAAATTCTACTTTATCAGTCGCCTTTTTTTCAGCAAGCGCAATACGTACACGTAATGGATTAGGAAAGTTTTCTACATCATAAATTTTCATAATTATCTCTTTATATTTTTAATCACAGTTTGAGCTAATACTAGCAAGAATAAATTACCTACCTACTGGTAGGTAATTTATATTAAGATCTCGACCTTTGCAAACTAAAAATAAAAGAGCTTGAAAATAACTACCTACTGATTGATAATTTTTTGCAGCGATATGAAGGAAGTTTAAAATGACAAAAAAAGCAGCCCTGTTAAAAGCAGCAGAAAACAAAGTTAGACTTGGTGGCTATAGCAATTTTAGCTTTAGAGAGTTGGCCAATGAAATTGGTATTAAAAGTGCCAGTGTGCATTATCACTTTCCAACTAAAGCTGATTTAGGTGCAGAGCTTGCGCATCAATATACCGATGCCTTTATCGCTGTACTTGGTGAACCGGAGGCACACAAAGCAAACGGTAAAAACCCTATTGATATTTACACTCAGTTATTTAGAAATGCACTCGTGATTGATAAAAAAATGTGTTTATGTGGCTTGCTCGGCGCAGAAAGCGACAGCCTACCTGATAAAGTGCGGGTTGAAGTTCAGCGGTTTTTTAATAAAAATTTAGCCTGGTTAACCCAAGCACACGCTGCGAATGGTGAAAAAAACCCTGCTCGCGCGGCAATACAAACAGTGAGCTTATTAGAGGGGGCGATGATGATTAGTAAAACCCTAGATGATATTAGCTACTTCGAACAAGCCACTTTTTAGCGATTGGTCATCAAGTATAAAAAAAGCGAGCCTTCATAAGGCTCGCTTTTACATTTTTAAGATTACGATTTATTAAGCCGTACGCACTTTATGCTTTGAATGCACAACAGCTAATACAATAAACCCTATAACAGCCACTGCTGCACCAATCGGTTTACCTAAATCACTTGATAAGTTTAACCCTATTGCCGCAGTCATTATATATGACAAGGTCACTGCTGTAGCGATTACTGCTGGTATACTAGTGATCCAGTGGAATGTACCACGGTCAAATAAGTACTTGGTCGCAAGCCACAACACACTGGTAGAAAGCAGCATATTTGAGAATGCGAAGTAGCGCCAAATCACAGAGAAATCGAGCTTAGTCATAAAGTAGGCAATGGTTAAAATAGGGATTGCTAGCAATAAACGATTACGTAAACTTTGCGGAATACTAAATGCATCAACCACGGTTAAGCGCAGTGAACGAAACGCCGTATCGCCTGAGGTAATAGGGAAAACAGCAACAGCAATAATTGCCATAATACCGCCAAATACACCTAAGTAGCTGTTTGCAATATGGTTAACCACCAAACCTGGACCGCCTAAATCAAGCATAGCTTTTAAACCCGCATAGCCTTCAGGGAAGGCAGCAATACCAGCTAATGCCCATACACAACCTACAATGCCTTCACACATCATCGCACCATAATAAACTGGGCGTACGTATTTTTCGTTGGTTAAACAACGGGCAATAATAGGTGCTTGCGTTGAGTGAAAACCACTAATAGCACCACAGGTAATGGTTATAAATAGCAGCGGCCAAGTGGGCAGTCCATCAGGATTTGGTGCTAAGAAGTCATGAGCGTGATCGGCCTCAAAGTATGCTAAAAAGTCGCCCGCTACTGGTAAATGCGGTGCGTTTATTAGCAGTGATACCGCAATAGCTACTGTCATCACAATCATTAACAAACCAAAAATAGGGTAAAACTTAGTGATGATTTTATCAATGGGTAATAACGTGGCTAAAAAGTAGTAGGCTAAAATGGCCAAAACCCAAAAGGTATTATTTGCAAATATTGTATCCTTAAATATATCAAGGTTACTTAATAATCCTGCCGGGCTCATAATAAATACAACACCAACAAAAAATAGTAGCATCGCAGTAAAAATAAGCATAAAACCTTTAAATACAACGTTGTAGTAGTGCCCTGCTATTTCCGGTAAGCTTTTACCGTCTTCTTTTATACTCATTACTCCTGAGAAGAAGTCGTGTACAGCGCCACCCAAAACATTACCAAGCACAATCCATACAAGCGCAACCGGACCATATAATGCACCCAATATTGGGCCAAATATGGGGCCTACGCCTGCTATATTTAAAAATTGAATCAAAAATGCACGAACAGGGTGAATTGCAACGTAATCAACACCTTCGCTAAAGCGTTTTTGTGGTGTGTCGACCGTTGAATCCATGCCCGCTTGCTTTTCAACAAACGGGCTATAAAACTTATAGCCTAATATTAAAATAGTTAGGCAAATAAAAAAGATGATCATAAAGCACGCTTCTCTTTTTGTATGTGTGTATAGGGCCAAATATTGCAGCCCAAATTTTAAAATAACAATTGAACGTAGCATATGAAAAAGCACGCAACAATGAGACGTTTGGCTAATGCTCTGGCAAAATCAAATTTATTTAAAAAAATAAAACTAAGTAACAGCATAAGTTACTTATAAAAAAGCGTTAAAAAACGTTAAAAGTGCTTATATTGCGACTAAAATCTATACGCCAATTTACAACAATAGCTACACCTGAATAATTAATTAGCCTACGATAAACATTATTACTACTTTTAATGTACTGCCGTTGGCCTACGTGGCTTTATAAAAAACAAGGATGCCCTCAATGACACAGTTTACTACGCCCGATTTATACGATGAACATCGCGACCATGTGCAAGTCGCTGACAGTGGCTTGCAACACTTTGGTAATAAAACTCTCTTTTATGGTCAAGTAGTGACTGTCACCTGCCCAGACGATAACTCGTTTGCTGGCAACATATTACATGAAAATGGTGAAGGCAAAGTGTTGGTTGTGGATGGCTTTGCTAGTAAGCGTTTTGCCTTCATTGGCGATATGATTGCAGAGCGAGCCCTAAAAAATGGCTGGCAAGGCATTATTATTAATGGTTGCTGCCGCGATATTGAAATTCTTGCCACGCTTGATTTACCCGTGATGGCGCTAGGCGCTACGCCGCGCTGCACCACTAAGCGCGGTTTAGGTGCCAAAGATCACCCGGTTAATATGTTAAACACCACAATTAATACCGGTGATTGGGTGTATGCTGATGTCAATGGATTAATTATTAGTAATAAAGCCTTGTTTTGAAAAATCAAAGTGACTGTTCGCGATAAAAAAAAGCAGCTCGAAAGCTGCTTTTTATAAAATCAAACAATAAGGTTTTACATTAAAGTGCTAACCATACATCGGTTGAACCAGGCTCGTTCCCTTGAGTCCACCACTTAGCTTGGTACTTGTTGCCCTGATAAGAGACTTCATCACCGCTGTTATAAATAGCCGATGACTGCCAAATTGCAGCACCCGTATCATCTGTAGGCTGTGTTGTTGCCTCCCACGCACCGCCTAAATCAGGACGCTCACCTTGAGTCCACCATTTTGCTTTATATTCAACGCCGTTATAAGTGACGACATCGCCACCAACGTATGCAACACTCGCATCCCAATCTCCTGTTGGTGGAGTGGTAGTATCACCATTTGTCACTGTTACGCTAAAGCTTTGTGTTGTAGTTAATTCGCCATCACTGACTGCAACTGAAACAGTGAAGTTTGTATCTGTATCTACAGCGCCTGCCTCAATGCTCACATTTGCACCGCTGCCCACTAACGTTAAGCCTACTGGTACTGTCCACGTATATGTAAGCGCATCGTTTTGTGCATCGTTTGCAACTACAGCAACACTTGCTGATGCGCCTTCGTCA
Organism: Pseudoalteromonas sp. DSM 26666; assembly: GCF_900116475.1. Taxonomy (NCBI): domain Bacteria; kingdom Pseudomonadati; phylum Pseudomonadota; class Gammaproteobacteria; order Alteromonadales; family Pseudoalteromonadaceae; genus Pseudoalteromonas; species Pseudoalteromonas sp. DSM 26666. The sequence continues at coordinate 306,599 of NZ_FPAR01000002.1, forward strand.
ACACTAACATTAGCAATTGCATTAACACTCGGTGCTGTATTTTCGCCGCCTGATGTTGGCGCAATAACATTAACAACAACATCACGATTTACTGTTGCTTGACCATCTGATACTGCAACGGTTGCAACATACTGTGTATCTGCAGTTACTGTTGGCGCATTAATAACCAGTGATGATGTATTTTGTCCAGATACTACTAGCGCGCTATCAGCACTCCAGCTAAAGCTCAGTGGATCGTTATCTGCATCGGTTGCAGAAGCCGTTACTGTGATGCTCTCGCCTGAATTAACAGACACAGATGAAGACACTGAAACAACCGGTTTTTTATTACTTGGCGGCGCAACTACGCCCCCTAAGCCATCATGCATTGCATTTAGAATGTCACCATTGTCAGCATCAATTTCCCATGCAAATAAACCGCCTAAGTTATGCTGATTAACATACGCACCTTTGGCCAGCACAGACTTACGGCTATCATAGGTGATCAGTTTACCAGTTGAGCGATTCCATACATAAGCGGCTTGTGCTTGCTCATCATAACCCACTTCAAAACCATTAATACCGGTGCCTGCCGCACCAATCATATTGGCTTTAACGCCCTTGTAATCAATAACTCCATCTTCCCATACACCTTGTGCCGTGGAGCCTTTTAATGGGCCATTACCAGGGGCGGTCATTGGGTTACCATCAATCGCGGCATTTTGCGGGTAAACACCTTCCCAACCACGACCATACATAGCTGTGCCCACGACGATTTTTTTCGATGGTACATTTTGCGCAAGTAACAGCTGCACAGCATTATCTGTGGTATAAGCAGGGCCTTTACGAGGTTCGCCATTTTCATCAAGCCCGGTACCATTACATTGACCAACACTCATGTGTTCGCCACAGTAAAGTGCTGTTTGGTGTCCGGTTACGTTACTCCATGCGCCATAAAAGTCATAGGTCATGGCAAAAATGTAATCCATGTACTGGCTTGCGGCTTGATAATCTACATCTTCAATTTTATCGTAACCTGCACCTATGGCTGAGGTTAACTCGTAAGTACGACCCGTTTCTGCTTCAAGTTTATCAAGCATAGCGCGTAGTTCTTGCATTAATGCAACATAGGCTGGGCCATCGTTAATTGGATCGCCAATATCAGGATTGGGGCCGTCACCACCTGGGAATTCCCAGTCAATATCAACACCATCGTAAAACTTCCAGGTTCTTAAAAACTCTTCCATTGAGGCAACAAAGGTGTCGCGGTTTGCTTTATTAGTAAAACCACCAAATGGGTCTGATAACGTCCAACCACCTACAGATGGTAAAATTTTAATATCGGGGTAACGCTGTTTTAGTGCCATTAACTGCGAGTAAGTACCACGAATGGGATCTTTAGCATCAACCCCTGGCAATGCTTTTTGTACTGCGGCCCATGGGTCGTGAATAACCACTTCGTAATCTGCAGAGCCCGCACAGGCTGTTTCCAGTGCGCGCTTAGGACCGCCAGTTAACGACGCATTTTCACCACAAATTGGAATGAAGCCATACAAAATATGACTCAGGTTTTGTGCTGGCATATTCGTTACATCGTAATCACGGCCATAGATCCCCCACTCAACAAAGTAAGCGCCCGTCACTAAATCTTGCTTAACGCCAATATCACGGTTATTTGGGTCAACATCCATAGGTAATGGTGCTAAATGTCCGCCGTCAGTGTCAGCAATTACAATTGGCTTACCCGCACTTCTCGCACAAGTCGTGCCGCCTTCACATAGCTCAATATACATTATATGGCGGCCTGCTTTATCATAAGGGAATGAAATAGTGCCACTTTTAGAACCAGCAGCAAGCGTGCCCTCATTCACTAGCATGTCATCAAAGTACACTTTATAGCTATCGCCGCCATCACCGCTCCACGCACTCCATTCAATGTTGATATTAACTTGCTCAACACGGGTAACCAGCTGTTTGTAAGAGCCGTTTCCCTCAAGGTCTACCTCAACAAACGAATATTGCTGTGGCTCCCAATTAATACTTGGTGTAGAAGGCGCTGCCGATACAGAACCGGCAAATAGTGCAACACCCATAGCTGCGGTTAATTGTTTAATATTCATATTTCTCTCTTATCTATTTTTAATGTGATTATTTTGGTTTAATAAGTTTGAACTACAAAACTTAGGCTTTTAGTTACAGTGTTTTCCATACATTGGCTTGTCCTGGCGTATCGCCTTGAGTCCACCAATTAGCGCGATAGCGCTGTCCTTGATAGATTATTTCTGCGCCCGCTTGATAGGCTTTGTTAATACTCCATGCTGCTGGATTAGGACCCTCCTCAACAAGCTCCCACGCACTTGAACTATCGGGCTGCTGACCTTGATTCCACCATTTAGCTAAGTAAACACGCTCTTGAAAACTCACTTTATCTGTTGCTTGATAAACCTCAGTAGTGCTCCAAGGCGCTATAACAGGATCATTGATAACGCTGTCATTAACGGTGACAACAAACTCGGTTTGGGTCGTTAATTGGCCATCAGAAACAGATACCACAACGGTATAATCTGTAGGTGTTGAAACTTCAGATGAAATTAAGTTGATATTGGCATCGCTACCGGTAAAACTCAGTGGTGCCGGTACTGACCAAGTATAAATTAACGCATTTTGCTCATCATCAAACGCATGTAAATGCACAGCCGTGGTAGTGTTTTCATCAACTACTAGGTTTTCTGGCTTACTAACAATAGGCGCTGTATTATCAGGGGTGCCCAGCACGCTTAATGTATAGGTATAATTTGGATTGCTGCCATAGACTTGGTTTGTTAGTACATCAGCGCTGTTAAATACAACATCACCAATTTGATTTTGCACACCAATCTGCACTAAATGCGCATAATCAAGGTTGAGTTGTGACGCCAACACTTGTTGCCAATTTGCTTGATTATCGGCATTGATTTTAAGTTGTTGATTAATCACCTCTTGGCCAGATTCATCAAATAAGCGAGCCCATACAGTGTCACCAACAATGGCATTTTGCCCTTGACGTACAAAGTACCCAAGGCTTGCCCACGCATTCGGATTGGTTGGAGCAGCGTCGTTTACAATATTTATATCACTACAGTTATAAAAGCCTTCACCCACAACATCGTTTCGTTGCCAGCGGCTGTACAAAATGGCATCACCGTTGCGTCCTTGTGGAATAGCCACACTCATTTGATAATAACGCTCACCATCGGTGTCTTTAATCACGTCAACATTTTGATACTCCTGAACTAGCTCTAAGTCTTGCCAGGTCAATACATCAGTAGCGGCATTAAAAGTTGGCTTAGTTAAGTAAAACTGCCAAAAGCTGGGATTATGTGGCGTTGATGCAAGGTAACGAACTTGAATTTCACCATTAGCATTGGGCACTACGTCACTACGTTGCCAATGTGGTGATGGTAAATCCATACCGCGTTTGGCTGTATCGCCACCAGCACATAAAGTGCCGTTTGGTACACTGGCCTCAACTGCAGTTTGATTTAAATAGTCAGGAGTATTAACAGAAAATTCAATCGCTTGCACAAACTGCACCGTGCCGGATTCTAGATATGCTGATCGACAAGCAAGGTTAGGAATATTTGTGCCATCTTCTGGCCACCAGTATCCGCCATCATCTTGGCAAAATGCTTGGCGTGCTTTAGGACTATCCATATAACCATGTGCTTGTACTTGCGGTGCTAGCATACTCAGTAGCAAGCCACCTGCGATTGCAGATAGCGATAGTGTGTTAAGTTTAATTGATGCCATTATTTTATCCTTTCTAAGACTCAATACATGGGGCAAGCTCAGGCCTACCCCTCATTGTTTTTGAAAATTACAGGCTACAACTTAGGGTCCAATCAGCCGTTACACCCGGCTCAGACGTTGTCCACCACTTGGCTTTGTATATCGCGTTGTTATGAGACATTAAGTCACCTGCTGCGGCATGGCTTGGGTTGCCCGCCCAGTCAGTTTGAGGGAAGTTTGGATAAACAGGTATCGAGGCTATATCAACTCCTTCACACGTACCTGCAGGGTCACCGCCACCGTTATCTGGATTGCCCGTGCCATCACCCGGTGTTGCATCTGGTAGCATTGGGTATTCAGCTTTGAATGCGTAAGTTTTTCCACCTTTTTCAATGGTAAAGTTGCTAGGCCCAGTGATTGGCATGTAGTACATCACTTGTGCATTCACAGTTGCACCAGCGCTAAAGTCTTTTGGTTGACCGCCCCATTCATTGTTCAGTGTGATTGAGAAACGGTGGAACTCGTTCTCAAAACCGCCAATATTATTACCCGCTGCGTTCGAGCCATTTACTTCTACTGCCATGCCCAGTTTTTCTTGTGCATTCCAGTTGGATTTAAAAATAGCGGAGGTTGATACCGGTACATCAAATGAAATTTTTGCACCGCTTAAATCAAGGCTTGAGTTATTGGTAAACGCAAATGTTGGGCTGATTGGGTAGTTATCATCACCGACAGGGAAGTCTTTGGCTTCAAATGTGATATCTACAGCTTCAGCAGGCACTGTAAAATTAGGGTTACCCGCGTGAACATCATATGCAACACCGCTTTGATTAAACTTATCGTATGCAAGTGAAGTAAGCGTTGACCCCATGAAGTACTCGCCTTTTGCTGAGTCGTAATCAAAATCACCAGCAAGCTCCCAGAACATGATACCGCCAAGGCCGTTGTTAATAACATAATCAACTTTAGAGGCCATCGACTCTTCATCTTCTATCGACAGAAATACTTTTTTATCGGCATTCCAAAGCCAAGGTGCGACGGCAACACTGTCGTAATAACGTGTGTAAGAACCTGTTAAGCGATCGTCAGCATCGGTATCGGGGGTTAAGCCATACACTTCGAGGTAAGAGCCAACAATACCATTTTCGAGATTTTTAGCGTGCCATAAAGGACTTGAACCGGCGGGCATTTCTTGACCTGCGTCGTTCTTATCGTGCCAAAGGTTATCAATACCTAATGCACCATTACCACACTTGTTCTTTTCACCAACCCCTGTACCTGTGGCACAATCAGCTTGATTTGGTAAAGCCGATTGACCCCATAGACCATTAGTTCCGCCCGACACATCTTTAAAACCTCGAGTATAATAAGGAATACCGATATTGATTCGACCGGCAGCCATTGCCCCTCGGAAATAACGAACCGCCCAATCGGTGTTTAAGTAACCAATCCCTTCAAATTCTTTAGTGCCGTAGACGTTCCATTGTGTCAGTTCTGAGTCTAAACCGGTGTCAAATAAGGCAGCATTGTGCCCTACATGTGAGTTCCATGCGCCATGTAAGTCGTAAGACATAATGTTTACATAATCCAGATATTTAACCGCTTGAAAGGTTTCCATACCTCGTAATAAATAACCAGAAGATGGAGACGCAATAGTGAGTAAATAGTGCTTACCTGCTGCTTCACCTGCACGGTCTAGCTCTTCACGTACTTTTTTCATTAGCACTTGGTATGAGGCATTCAATCCTGCACGGCGCGCGTTGGATATAGGAAAATCATCGGGGTGACCTGAGTCGTTCATTGAAGATGGGTATTCATAATCAATATCAACGCCGTCAAATCCATATTTTTCAATAAACTCAACGGTGCTTTTTGCAAATGCATTAATACCTTCATAATTGACTGAGCCATCAGCATGGGTGGTCATGGTATAAAAGCCACCACTTTCAACGCGGCCGGTTTCATCAAAATACCCCCCCGTTTCAGCCCAGCCACCTACCGATACCAAGGTTTTAACGTGTGGGTGTTGTTTTTTGTATTTATTTAAAAGATTAAAGTGTCCTTTGTATGCAAACTCAGGATCCATTTCAGCGCCAATAACGCCTGGCCATTCCATGTTTGTAGCAGGATTATTTGCTGAATTAGGATCGCCAATAGATACTTTATTATTGGCATCAACATGCGCAAAGGCATAATTAATATGAGTAATTTTATCCCATGGAATATCATTAACTAGATAACTTGGTTGGTCATTAGCACCATTTCGCCAACTAGTAAAATAACCAATAACACGACGCGGGTGGTCAGCTCCCATAACTTCACGACCATCAGCATCATACACAGTACAATAAGGCGTATTAACATCGGGGGTTTGATATAACCCTTGTGGTTGACAATCAGTTACACCACTGCCGGGCGCTGCAGAGTCAACAACATTTAGGGTTTTTGTGGTTTGTGCTGTAGCCCCTTCGTTATCAGTCACTGTAAGTGTAAAGCTGGCCTGCCCAAGAGCTGTAGCCTGCCATGTATACTGACTAGTTGCTGATGTCGCTTGATGAGTATCATCACCATTTATAGCAAAATTAAGCGCAGTGATCTCACCATCGCTATCGCTATCGCTACCTGAAAGCTCAAACACAACTTGTGAACCCACAATTAGCTGTTCAGGTAAGGTACTCAATGAAATTGATGCAACGGGTACTTGATTAACAGGATTAGTAACGTCATCTGCAACTGTTAAGGTATTGATGATTTGTAATGACTGCGCACCTTGATCATCCGTTGCAATTGCACTTATTTGATGAGAACCCGCCACAGCTTGCCAATCAACGCTGTAAGGTGATGAAGTATCTGCAGCTAGAAAAATACCATCAACAAAAAACTCAACGGTGGTTACCTCTCCATCGTTATCAATTGCTTGCGCCGATATGACAACGCTGTCTTTATCGGTTAGTTGAAAACCGTCTGCAGGCATTAACTCGGTAATTACTGGAATTTCATTATCAATGACAGCGTTGTCACATACACCCAAAATTTTCCAATCTTTATAATCACCAGCATTCTCCACTGGATTGGCTTGCGTCCACCAGCTAGCTTCATACGCTGTGCTTTGCGCTTGCACTTGATCTCCAGCAACGTGAATCTGGCCTGTTTGCCACTGTTCTAACGCACTGCAATCAATAGACGCATGTACATTTAAGCTAAGAAAACTTAACGATAAAGCACTTAGAATAAAGGCATTTGTTATTATTTTACGTGAGCTCATTTGCTCCTCCATTAACGATGTTTATACTCATTATTTTTTACCTTTCAGGTACAAACTTAACATGGATATCGTAAATATCAAGAAAATAATGCACAAATAACAAACAAAATAAATACGAAATAGTTACATTATAAAATTAACTAATTATTTATTACTATAAAATTAAGAAGGGATATTCCATAAAAAAGCCCAGCATTGCTGGGCTTTGAATGTCTAAGGGGTAAACGTTTTATTCAGAAAATGAAACCGTAATAATATTCGAACATACGTTTTCAGATACGCATAACTGATAGTCGTATGCCGGTAATGTTGCGTTACGCACATAATCACGGTAACGGCCATTATCTGATACGGTATCTACTAGTTCGCCATTTCGGTATAGGCTAAGTGACTCAGCCCCTACTTCTGCCCAGTTTAACTCAACACGCATAGTATCAAGACGTGACTTGTTAGCGCGTTTTAAGCTCAATTCAATTTCAACATCACTAACAACCACTGTTTGAGTGAATGTATCTGAGTTATTTTCACTATCCGTTACGGTTAATTCAACCTCATAACTTCCTGACTGAGCGTAAACATGTGTAGGATTTGGGTTTGTTGATGTTGAACCATCACCAAAGTTCCAGCTCCACTGTGAAATGTCATCATTTACATCACGACTTGTATCTACAAATGTAGCAGTTAAACCTTGTGCTGAAACACTAAAGCCAGCTTGTGGTGGTTGTGGGCTTACCTCACCAATAGCGCTAAATGTAAGTGACCAACCATTGATATTACCCGTATCTGCACCAGCTGTATCTTCAACATGAAGTGTCCAATCTCCGGTTGCCACTTCAGAATTAAATACGCTTGATGTAAATGACTTAACAATATCGTCTGCACTGCCACCTTCATTGCTTTGTAAAGTTACTTCTGTACCTTGCGCTGAAATAAGCGTAAGTACTAAGTCACCAGACCAAGTATGCGTAATATCTACATCAGCAGTGGTGCCAAAAATAGTTAAATCATCAGCAACCGTAATAACCGAGCTTGCGCCCTCTGGAGAATTATCTGGAATAGCGATGTTTTCATCACTGCTGTAAGTAAAGTCATTTAAACCAGCAGGTTGAAGCATTAAGCTAACAGTTTGTTCTTTAACTTGCTCTTCAGTTGTTGCGGTAACAGTAAAGTCGTAATTTCCCCACTGAGTATCGCTGTTAGTTGCAACCGTTAGAACAACTTCATCGCCCGGACGAGCGGTAGTTGCGCTTAGTGATGCATCGGTAAGATCTGAAGCTAAAGCCAGTGAAACGTCACCTTCCCATTGTGCAATTGAGCCAATCGTAAAGGTATAAGAAACCGTATCACCTACAGTCGCTTGCTGAGAAACCGGCGATACAGATAATTTAAAGCCTGGAGTTGGATCAGCATCAATTAGCGCTTGGTTAACATTTAGGCGTGTACCTGCAACCGTTTTACCATTTAATGCCGCATTAGCATCACCACTAGACATAAGTAATTCTTTAAGCTCTAGTGTTGTTAAATCAGGATTAACTGAAAGTACAAGTGCAGCAGCACCAGCTACATGCGGTGTTGCCATAGATGTACCTGAATAAGTAGCATAGCTATTACCAGGAACGGTCGACAAAATACCTGAGCCAGGTGCGCCCATATCAACACTTGTTAGGCCCCATTGAGAAAAGCTAGACATATTATCTCTGCTATCAGTACTTGCTATCGATAATACGTTGTCGTTCTCATAGTTAGATGGGTAGTGTGGATTTTGATCGTTATCAACCGCATCATTACCCGCAGCAGCAACAAATAAAATATCAGCTTGCTCACTAGCCGTAATTGCATCAGCTAACGCTTGGCTAAAACCACCGCCGCCCCAGCTATTATTTAACACACGCAGATTAACACCCGCATTTTTAAGGCCAACCATGTAATCGATACACTTAATAGCACCAGAGGTAGAACCTGTACCATCTGCGGCTAAAAACTTACAACCAACAATAGAAACATCATGGTTTACACCAACAACACCGACGCCATTGTTACCACTGGCACCGATTGTACCCGATACGTGTGTACCATGGCCTTCGTCATCCATCGGGTCACCAACATCAGTAATTGCATTAATACCGTGAACGTCATCAATGTAACCGTTTCCGTCATTATCGATACCATCACCGGCAATTTCACCACTGTTTACCCACGCGTTCGCAGCTAAATCAGGGTGGCTATAATCAACACCCGTATCAATAACACCTACTACAACATCACGACTACCTGTAGAGATTGACCATGCTTCTGGTGCATCAATATCGGCATCAGCCGTGCCACCAGTTTGGCCTTCGTTGTTTAAGCCCCATAAATCATCAAAACGAGGGTCATTAGTTGCGCTTGCTATGCTCACTCGGTAATCAGGCTCAACATACTCAATAGCTTGATGCGATTTTAAGCGCTCAATTGCTTCTTTAGCACTCATTCCTGATATTTTAAATTTTGCGAGGCGGCCAGAAAATAACGAGGTGAAGTTATCATCAATTTCATCGTTATTTAGATCAGATATTTTGGCTTTTACTAACGAACGAGCTTGCTTACGCATTTCCGGCGAAGCATTCTTTTTATACTTAACAATAATCGAGTCACTGCTCGCAGTTACTTTTTGAGTTGTACTGTTAACATCAGGCAATTTAGCCGCAGCTAAACAAGGTAAAAGTGCAAGTGTAATAATAGATAATTTTGTTTTCATTGTTCTATCCGTAATTAAGTTAACTTAGCTTTACTAAGCGAAATATTTACGTTTATGAATTTAAGTAATCACGTGGCAAGCGTTAAGAAAACGGGTAATCAGTCACTAACTCAAGTAAAAAAAACAAAATCAGGAACAAAACCATTATTTTTAACTAGAAATACAGTAAAAAAAACATTAATAGCAGCCATTTTAATGAATTAAATAACTTATTTTTAACACAGTGTTAACTCATTATTTTTTACTGGTTTTTGATATAAATAGATAGAAAATACAAATTAAATGAGTAAGTAATTGAAATTTATAGATTTAAATTACCATTAAAAAAGATGATTCAAAATGAGCTCATTGAAGAATACAGTGACTGAGCAGTTATGAATTAGTGAATGGCAAACCACCTTACCAAGTACTAATGACCAAACCCTAGTTCATATTTAAAACAGCATTTTACGTTTAAGAATAAAAAGCTAATCACACATTATGGCAGCACGGCATGCTGCAACGAAAATACCTTTTTAAAACTTAATAAATAATCAAGGTATTTTATTTTATCTTTCAAGGAGAATAATAATGAAATTGAATAAATCACTTTTAAGCTGTGCAATTGCAATTGCAATGGGCGCCAGCTTTACAGCAAACGCAAACACAGAAACAAAAGCAGGTTCAACTTCTGAGCTTGCAGCTAAAGTATCTGTAAGTAGCATTGAGAATGCTGTAACAGTTAAGCAATCATTTTCTGACAACACGGCATTAGTCTCTCAAGATGGCGATGGCAATACTGCACTAGCTACTGAAATCGGTAACAACAACGATGTTAAAATAGCTCAATTACAAAATGGTAATTACGCCGAAGTTGAAACAACAGGTGATAACAACCAACAAACTTATGCTCAAGATGGTGTTGCTAATGGTTTCATCACACGCATAACGGGTGATAACAACGGCGTTTATGTTTCTCAATTCGGCCAAGGATTATTTCAAAACAATGAAGCAATCAATATTATCACTGGTAACGATAATAATATTGACGTTGAACAAGGAAATGGCGGTCACTGGTTTTACAACATGGACATGAGAGGTAATGGTAACGAAATTATTTCATCTCAGTCTGGTATGTGGCAAGAATTTGAAGTACTTAGCTTATCAGGCGATGAAAACATTATTGAAATTGAACAAACAGACACCTGGAATGAATTTAAAATAGGCTCATTACGCGGTAACGAAAATGAGATTGACGTTAGCCAAGATGGTTCACGTAACATCATTACATTTACTGATATTGCTGGTGATGACAACGAAATAGCTATTGAACAAAGCAGCGGTGATAACAATACCATTACTTTTGCAGCCGTTACTGGTAATGATAATGAAATAAAACTAGACCAAGAAGGTTCGAATAATGCTATTGAGTCTGGTCTTTTTGACGGTTCATTCAATGAAGTAACAGTTAATCAAATTGGTGATGAAAACCTTGCGACTACTGAGCTAATGGGCGATAACAATGAGCTTACAGCAATGCAAGTTGGTAACACTAATGAAGCATACATGGGTGTCATTGGTTCAAATAATGAATTTACAGTAACCCAGGTTAGTGATTTTAACTCGGTTCATTTAGCTAACTTTAATGGTAGCGGTAACGATGTTGATCTTAGCCAATCAGGTGGCGATGAAAACGCAATTTTAGTGCAGTCTTCATACCCTGATGTTTCTCTCACTTCAAACGATAACGATATTGATGTTAATCAAGTCGGTAATCAAAATGAGGCGATTGTTACACTAGCGGGTATCCTTGATAGTAACGCAAACCAAATTGATATTGCTCAAAATGGTGATATTAACGTTATTGACTTAATGGTAGAGGGCAGTAATCACTCTATTGATATTGCACAGCAAGGCGAAGGTAACTGGGTAGGTGGAACTGGAGATTCAGCGTTTTTATTAGGCGGTGAAAACGTTTCATTCTCTGTTACTCAAACCGGTAACTACAACACTGTTGAAGGTAACGTAATTGGCTTTAACAGTACATTCTCTGTCACTCAACTTGGTGATGGTAATACAGCAACAATTACACAAATGTAATTGATGAGACGGGGGAGAGTAACCCTCTCCCTTATTTTAACTATGAAAAATAAACAATATATCTATCTTTTTATACTTTTAACTTTTTTTACTCCTTTGAGTAATGCCAGTGCTGATTTAGAAATCGATGGATTATTACTAAACAAAAGTATTAGTCGCTTTGGGTATCAATTTTACAGTGAATTTTCAAATTATTGGCGTGAACTGCCTTCAACAGCTGGCTTTAATGTAGAAATAAAAGAAACGGTTATACCCCGTGCTGGTACTAAATTAGTTTTAATAATGAATCATAAGATTATTTATGCAACCCATTTGGGACGAAAGTTAGAGCCTTTGGACGAGCGAGTAGAGCAAGCAGTGCACTCTGTAATGGACGCCATGGCGCGATCGAATATGCAAACAGCGAGTCCTGATATGGCATTGAATGGATGGTAACAATGAAAAAAATAGCATTAACAATAATAACAACTTTAAGCTTTTCAGTCTCCGCAACTGAAATTATTTATACCCCTATTAACCCGAGTTTTGGTGGCAACCCTCTCAATGCAAATATGCTGCTTAGTAAGGCACAAGCACAAAATAAACATAAAGCGCCGGTTGTCGAAAAAGGGTATGCAGAGCAGTTTCAAGATTCATTAGAGCGGACATACTTAAATCGAATGGTGAGAGAAATCACCGACATGGCTTTTGGGGAAAATATTGAAGACAGTGTTTTTAATCAAGACTCCATTTTTATGAGTGGTGATTATCAAATAGAAGTGATCACCAGTACAACCGACACTATCACGGTTAGAATAACAAATGTAATTGATGACTCGGTTGTGGTTATCGAAGTACCGAGGTTTGGATAATGTATAAATTAATAATAATAACAATCGCTCTTTCTCTTAGTGGTTGCTCTACTATGGGTAATTTAATCCCTCCGTCAAAACAAAGTGCGGTAACGTTAGAGCCAACAGATGTCTTTTCTGATTTAAAAAGCTTACCTAAACCTGCGGGCAGCATTCCAGTCTCGGTTTATTCATTTCGCGATCAAACCGGTCAATATAAGCCACAAACTAATGTTAGCTCGTTTTCAACGGCCGTCACTCAAGGTGCAAACTCTATTCTAGTGCAAGCATTACATGAGTCTGACTGGTTTACGCCGGTTGAACGTGAGGGTCTACAAAATATTTTAACAGAGAGAAAAATAATTAGAGCGGCACAAGCGACTAACCCTAATCAAGGCGAGCTACCGCCGTTAACCACTGCGAAAATCATTTTAGAAGGCGGTATAATTAGTTACGACACCAATGTAAAAACGGGTGGCTTAGGAATGGAATATTTTGGTATTGGCGCATCAGAGCTATATCGTGAAGATGCAATATCAATCTATTTACGTGCCGTAGATGTAAGAACTGGCCAGGTATTGTTATCAGTAGCCACCAGCAAAAAAGTATTGAGCCAAGAAATGCGAGCAGGTTTTTTTAGGTATGTTAGCTATAAACGTCTGGCGGAAGCTGAGGCGGGCTTTAGTGATAATGAACCAATGAGCATTTGCGTAACGCAAGCAATAGAAAAGGCGCTTACAGATCTTATCACCAAAGGTATTGATAAAGGCTTATGGGCTAAACAGGCAACTTAACCTACTCTTGCAGATGGCCACAACGTCATTGATGTGGCCAAACAAATAACGATTAGCTCTCAACGGGTAATAATACTGAAATATATCTTTGCGCCCAATTGGCCAATTCAACTCTATTACGCGAATTAGTTTTTTTAAATGCGCTATAAAGGTGAGTTTTAACAGTATGGTCGCTAATATTTAGTTTGTCCGCTATTTTATTATTACTCGCTCCTTGTGCAATTAAATGAATAACCGACTTTTCTCGTTTAGTTAAATGTTTATAGTCAGCTTCATTTAACGTGATATCTTCGCTTAAGGAGCTAAACGAAGAGGCCACACTTAGAATATCATTAAAGGCCTTAGAGATTACTTTACGAGTAAACCAAAGCTCACCAGTAGAAATTCTTACTAAGCCTTTAAATATATCTTCTGCTGCTGCCGATTTATAAAATACCCCATTAAAATGATTGAGTAATAAGTTTTTTTCACATACTTGCTCTAGTTCTACATTAAAAAGCACAACTTTATACTGTTTAGCCAAACAAATTAAATCTGCTGGGATCAAGTCCTGCCAATCATTTTGAGATCCATCAATTAGAAAAATGTCATAAGCACCACGCTGATCAATATGTGGGATAGTACTGTCCATTTTTATATCACCAAAAATGGCTTGAAGTGTTCTTAAAATAACTGTGTAGTTTTGAGAATGGAAAGACGATTGAAGCGTTGTCTTAATAAAAGCCGAGCTTTTTTGCAACATATAACTCATCCTTGAAACATTAGATTTACAACAATCGTCACATTACCTAAATTAACTACAAAACACAATGCTCTTTTGGTATAAGCCAATGAGTTTAGTTACCCTATAAAAGGGTATAAAAGCGTGATGTAACACCGTTAGTCCAACCAAATCCTTGTTGTACTTTATATTCACCCCCGCTGGCTTTTTTTTGCGGTGTGCATACGTTATATTTTTCGAGCAAGCATTTATTTTCAATAAAATCTTGTTCTACCATTGTTAGCCAGTTTTTCATTATGCGTGTAGCTAATTGATCAATACCATAATTACGCAAGCCTTTTACCGCAAACCATTGTAATGGAGCCCAGCCATTCGGGCTGTCCCATTGCTGTGGAGTATCAACAACCGTTGTTACAATACCACCTACTTTTAAAAACTGCTCGCTCAATACGTTTGCAACCAGTTCAGCTTGCTGTTGCGAGGCTAAATTAACAAAAAGCGGGGTACTTGCCGCTGCACTTAAAATAGCAGACGGCTTAGATAGCTTATGATTATAATCAACAAAAAAACGCTTCTCATTACTCCAAAGATATTGATTAATAAGTGACTTTCTTTTTACAGCATAGCTGCTGTACGTTTGTGATTGTTGCTCATTACCAAGCAATTTAAAGCATTTATTAAGCTGATTTTCTAAATTGTACAGTAGGCAATTTAAATCTATGGGTACAATATCTGTCGTTTGAATTGAGCTTAGTAAGTTTGACTCGGCTAACCAGCGCGAGCTAAAGTCCCACCCAGATTCGCACGCAGCACGAATATTACGATAAAACTCAGTTTTTTTATCATCACTAAACCCTGATGCAAGCGCTAAGTCTTCTCTTAATGACTCTGCGCGAGGAGCCGCCTCATCATCCCAATAGCGATTTAATACCCCACCACATGGCATTGTTACCACGCGTTTTACACTTGTTTGTGTATCACTGAGTGTATCTGCTCCTTGCATCCAAAATGCGTGCTCTTTTGTTAAAGCTTCAACACACAATTTAAGCCAAGCTAAATTATGTGTTTTACTGTGAGTGTGCTGCCATAAAAGCTCAACCATCAGCGCTAAAATCGGCGGTTGTGAACGCGATAAATAATAACTGCGGTTACCATTTGGAATGCAGCCGTAATCGTTAATTAAGTCTATGAAGTTTTGTAGCATGTCTTCTACTACATCACTTTTATCTGCATCAATTAAACCCAGCGCAGTAAAGTAACTATCCCAATAATAAATTTCTTGAAAACGTCCACCAGGTACAATATAGCTGTGCTTTAAAGCGAGTAAAGAATTAGCTTTGGGTGTATCGGCTTCACGTCGAAGGCCGCTCCACAGTGAGTTTATGTAGCCTTTTACACTTGTGGTATTTGCAGCCCCTTTCATTGTTAATAAAGGTGTTGTTATAAAATGCGCATCAACAAAGTCTCTTAATTGAGTTTTATCAAGGGGTGCTATTTGCTCATACTGTTTACAGGCACTTTGCCAATCAACACGCGCTGTTGCATCAGCAAACGTTTTACAGTCGCTAAATATGTGCTGTGTTTGTACATCTTTAAATAATTGGCTATTAAAAAAACTCATAACTGTCCTAATCTATTAACTATTGACTGCGTGTTGTGAAATGGCATGGGTGCGTTTTTTAAAAATAATCACGCTAATAAAAATTAAACTAATGGGCACAAGTGAAAGATAAAAAGCATACTGGCCACTAAAGTGTTCAAATACATACCCGGTTATCACCGACCCTGTGGTGCCACCAAGTGCTGAAAACACAACGATTAACCCTGTCATTGCAGCATGTTGATGCTTTTGAAGCGCACTGAGCATGACTGAGTTGAGTACCGGATAAATGGGCGCCATAAAAAAGCCAATTAATGGCAAAACAAACGCCGCCAGAGGCGCATCAAATAAACTATTCACCTCGCTTTTAGGTAAGTTTTCCGTTAGTGGTAAGGTAATAATGATCAATGCAGCCATAGCAACTAAACAACAGCTAAGTACTACAAACCAATGAATATGCTTTAATACTTGGCCCGCCACTAAGCGCCCTAAAGCAAGAGCTGCGGCAAAAATACTCGCTAGTTGAATACTAATGGCTACTGGTAATTGCAAAACTTGATTATTAAATGTAGGCAACCAAGTCCCTACCCCTTGCTCGATTAACACATACAAAAATGCACTAATAATAAAAATCAGCACTAACGGTTGATAGGTAAGTTTGAGCATAGCAATAAAGTCATTCCAACCCGAGTTGCTTTTTTGACCTTTAATAGCAGGTTTTATTGGTGCTATTACGACACTGATAATCACCAAAAGCGTAAGCGCTGCTAATACGTAATAAACGTTCAACCAGGCATTGCTATCAACAGGGTCTATAAATGCGGTGAATACCCAATAGCCACTTAATACACCCACCATAAAAATGCCTTCTATGGTGTTCAGTAATGATGAGTGACTATTTGCATCCTCAGTCACTTGGCCAATAATTGAATAAACCGACACCTTAACGACCGCAAAACCACAACCCACAGCAGCAAATAACACTTTAAACATGTAAAAGTCACTTATTACAGCCGTACTCAAACACGCTATAGCGACAACTATCAGTGCTAGCAGTATTGCAAGCTTGTAGCCTAAACGCGGTATAAATGAAGCAACAACAAATGACATTATTGCAATTGATAAGTCTTTAAACCCCTCTAAAACCGACGCTTCTGTTTTGCTTACCCCTAATGTGTTTATAGCCTGCAAAATAACAGTGCCTACGCTATTTAATAAAATTGCGAAAATAAAATAGCTTGCAGCAATTGCCAGTGTGATTTTTATTTTACTCATTGCTTGCCTCGTTTATAGCTACATACGCCATAACTTTTATAAAAAGCAAATTACCCATAGCTGGTAAATTACCGTGTGTGTTAGTCAGTGAGTCCAGAGTTTAGTGTAGAACAAATACCATTGCAATCGTTTGCATTTTAAGTTTAACAATTTATATACATGCATACTAAGTTAACGTTTGCTTGACTGGCGAGTAATTAACTCTATATCAATAACTTGTGATTCGGCTTTTTCACCTGAAAACTGCTGTATTAACTTTTTAACTAACAAAGTCGCAGCAAATTGGGTGTTTTGTTTAATTGTAGAAAGTGAAGGGTGGCTAATATCAGCCATGGCAATGTCATCAAATCCAACCAGAGCCACATCGTTGGGAATACTCACGTAGCGCTCTTTCAGCGCTTTCATTGCCCCCAGTGCAACCATGTCACTACAGGCCATAATCGCGTCAAAATACAACCCTTTTTCACGTAATAACTGATTAATTGCTTGATACGCAGAGCGACTGGTAAGATCAATGGATATAACATGCTGCTCAAGTTTATGGGTAGAAAGTGCAGCAGCGTAACCACGATGCCTTTCACTAATTTCACCATGCTCAGGATCGCCTAAAAATAAAATATTTTTAGCACCGTGTTCTATTAAATGAGCCGTCGCTTGCATTCCTCCTAAGTAGTTATCACTGCCGACAATAGGATAATTGCTTTGTGTTTTTGGATCCCCCCATACAACTAAAGGAATACCTGCATCGGCAGCCGCTTCTATATTAGTTTGGTTTTTTCCTTGCCCCACAACAATAATGCCATCTGCTCGGCGGCCATTAATAAAGTAATTAGCCCAGTCATCTTGCGCCATAATAGAGTTAGATAACAACAACTCTAACCCCTGTTGATTAAGCGCAAGGTTAATTTCGCTCACTACCTTGAGTAAAAATGGATCGCTGATTGATTGCTCGGTTTGCTCATCAAGATTAATAATGACGGCAACAACATTGGTCTTTTGCGTACGCAAACGGCTAGCTGCCGTGTTAAGGCTAAAATTATGTTTTTTTGCAAGCTGCTGAAGTTTATCGCGGGTTTCTTGCTTAATGAGCGGGTTATTATTCAGCGCGCGCGAAACCGTTGAGGTAGATACCCCTGCAAGCTTTGCTAAATCAGCTAATTTAATTTTTTTATTATTCATAAAACCCTAAACGCTCCACTGCGGCTGGTGCTATATCTAACTTACTGACAATATAGCATTATTATTTTTTACTGGCTTGCCCATTAACTTAAAAATTACGCTCTTGTGTAATTACGCTCAATAAAACAACAGCCCTTATTAATAAATAATTTACAAATAAATATTGCAAACGTTTGCATTTATCTCTAGAGTTTCAATTTATACAGCCTGTTTACATTAAAATTTAATCAATCTCGCTGTAATACACACTGTTTAACACACTAAAAACGGGATCTCACACATGAAATTCAATAAAGCAAAAAGCATGCTAGCCTGTGCAATTACTTTAGCCCTAAGCACACACGCTGCTCTTGCAGCAGAACAAGCAAAAGAAAAAAAGGTTGAGCGAATTGTCGTTTCTGGTACACCCGCAGGTGTTGGGATCAGAAAAATTGATGCCAGCTACGCTGTAACAAATATTGATTCATCACAAATTATAAAATTATCACCTAAAAGTACTGCTGACTTATTTAAAGCCGTTCCCGGTGTGTGGGTTGAAAGCTCTGGCGGTGAGTCTGGTGCCAACGTATTTGTGCGTGGGTTTCCAGGAGGTGGTGATGCGCCATTTTTAACACTCAGTATTGAAGGCTCGCCAGTTTACCCAGCCCCTACTCTTTCATTTTTAGAAAACTCATCGTTATTTAGAATCGATGAAACGATTGAAACAATGGAAGCACTGCGTGGTGGTCCTAATCCTGTGCTATCCAACGGTCAGCCTGGTTTAACAACCAACTTTAGATTAAAACGTGGCAGTGAAGATACTCAAGGCTTATTTAAATACACCACCTCAGATTACGACTTACAACGGGTTGATGCTGTAGTAAGTGGTGAAATCACCGACGACCTATATTTTATGGTAGGCGGCTATGTTAAAAGCTCTCCTGGTATCCGTGATGCAGGCTTTACTTCTGAAAAAGGCAGCCAATTTACAATTAACATTACTAAAGAGTTAGACAATGGCGAGCTTAACTTTTATACCCGTCAAACAGACGATCATGGCGCATGGTACTTACCAACACCACTCAATGTTAATGGCATTGATGCTGAATATACCCAACTTGGCACACTTAACCGTCAAGCGACGATTTTTACCGGCCCAAATGCGCAACCACACGACATCGACCTAGGTGATGGCCGAGGATGGGATGGCCATGTATCCGGCGGTAGTATTAAACTTGAATTTGATAATGGCTGGCAATTTATTGATCGCTTCAATATTACCAAAGGCGATGCCAATACATTTGGCCTAGTACCCAATGGTTCAGCAACAACCGTTGGTGAAGTGGCCGACAATGGCCAAACGGCATTCGGTGCGGTAACTAACACCGAATATGCTAGTGACACTGCGATTCAGCAACTGGGTCGCTGGGTAGTATTAAAAGAAATAAGCTCGTTTACTAACGACTTAGCTTTTTCAAAACAATTTGGTGACTTATCAGCCACTTTTGGTTATTACACAGCAAGCACATCTGCGAGCGATTGGTGGAGCTTAGGTAATACCGCGTATCATGTGCTGGAAGCTGGTGGTGAGTTATTAAATGGTATTGAATGTAACCAAAACACTGACGGGTGTGGTTTTAATTACGATATTAGCTCAACAGGCGATGCACGCACCAATGCCCTTTACTTTACAAGCCAATATAAATTTGCAGATGCATTTACGCTTGATTTAGGTGTACGTAAAGAAAACCATGATGTGCAGTACAGTGTTGATGAAGACCTTGACGGTATTATCACTAAAACTGTTGATTACGATGAAAGTAAAACCTCATGGACAACCGGTTTAAACTATTCAATTAATGACGACATGGGCGTGTTTGCACGTGTTAACCGTGGTTATAAAATGCCATATTTTGATGACTTTAGAGATAACTTTGGCGCATACCAAGGGGGTGAAAAACTAATTAAAGAAGTAACGCAGGGCGAACTAGGTTACAAGCTTATTTCAGACTCTACCGACTTCTACGCCACCTTTTTTGTCAATGAAGTAAAAGGCGATACCTTTGTAAGTCGCCCGGGTGTGCCGGCTGAAATTTTAACCAACGAAGCGTATGGTGTTGAACTTGATTACAACTTTAATCATGAATCTGGCTTTTCTGTTAATTTAAATACCACATTACAACAAACCGAAATCACTGAAAGTCCAGAAAATAAAGGCAATGAAGCACAGCGCCAGCCTAAATGGCAAGTACGCGTAACACCAAGCTATGACTTTGAAGTAGACGGCATGTACGCCACACTCTATGGTACTTTGTCAGCAGTAGATGACCGCTTTGGTAATAATGAAAACACCGTAACACTTGATGGCTACGAAAAAGTTGACTTAGGTTTAATTGTTGAGCCAATGGAAGGCATTAAACTGCAATTAGCCATAGATAACCTAACCGACGAGCAAGGTATCACTGAAGGCGACCCACGTAATGCCGACGCCCCCAATGGTCGTTACATTATGCCGCGTACAACACGCTTAAGTGTTAGTTACGCATTTTAATACACTCCCTAAGCAATAAATTAAAGTCGCGGTGATTAATACACTGCGGCTTTCTTTATTATAGGTGTCAAACTATTAGCAAGCTCTCTATGCGCACTAACGGGTAAGTGTATGCCCTCTTTCTTGCAAGATTGTATCAGCGGATAACAATCTAAAAATACACACGTGTGACGATCAGCGGCGGCTTTGAACTCAATGGATAATTGTTCAGCTTTTTTACCTGCACCTGCGTAAATGCTTTTATAACTTCCCACTTCATGAACCTTGGGCGGGCTTATAATGATTATCTTTGGTATTGTTTTACAATGATAAAAGGCATTAATGGCTAAAATTAACTCCTCAAGCGCTTTGCCAATATCGATAGCAGACAGTGCAAAACGTGCTTTTAAATCATTAGTACCGAGTTGAATAATAACAACATCAACAGTGTGCGCTTCCAGATACGGTTTTAAATACTTAACCCCTGACTTATCACCATCAAAAGGCGGATTGTTCACTAAGGTTCTATTCGGCTGCCCTGCCTCGATAACCTCATGACCATCAACTAATTGTTGTAGTATACCTGGCCAGCGCTCACACGCAGGCAGCCGCTTCCCATCAACCGGGGAGACTCCAAAAGTATTAGAATCACCAAAACACAGAATATTCATTAAAACGGATTCAATGTATAGCCTTGTTGCTGTAACTGCGCATGCGCAGTCATCGCAGAAAGCGCCATTTTCACCCCAGGTATAAGCTGATCTGCTGCTACCTTCATATGCATTGCCGACTGCCCGCATAAATATACCTGCGTGTTATTAGCAAGCAGCTGTTTAATTAAAGATTCGGTTTTGTTATCTTTTTCAAACCGAGCTTTATAATCACTGTTTTGCAGTACATCAACGCTGGCTCCACCGTGTACCACCAGCGCAAGCTGAATATTTTCTGGTTTTACGCCGTGAGCCACATGCATATTAATAAATCGCGCTAACGAATTAATATGATTATTTTGCGCGCCCTTTTCAGCGCCTTTACCTACATCAAAAGCTATCTTAAACTGCGCTTGGCTTAAATCAGACACATGCTCGGGCACATTATAAAAATAACCATAGTCTTTAATAACAGGCGCAGGCTCTGCAGCAAGAGTACTAAAGCTAGCCAAAAGTAAGCTTGAGCCAATAAGTAACGTTTTCATACATCATCCTTTTTACTTTTTGTTTAGCCTAACGCTATTTAACGTGATTAACTAGCCTGAACATGTGAATGCGCTTTAAAAGTCATTCCTAAATAATTAAAGGTATGTTTAAACATATCGATAAATGCGTCTGGCGCAGAGGGAGATGCGGCATTAGACAGCAGTGAAAACTGCTTTTGACGTAAAGTTCTAAGCTTCGGTTTTAACGCCTCATCATCCATGTAATCTGTGATCCTGTCCATAAATGCTTTCATTTGTGGCGTGGTGTTATACCAGTACACAGGCGATGCGAACACCCAATGTTCGTAGCGAAGTAACACTTCAAACAAATTATAAAAATCATCATTGTGATACTGCTTATCGTAGCGATAAGGTGAAATAACATAATCATCTAAGCAAAAAACAATGCCGCTTTGTTGCTTACTATAGGCATTAACTTGCGCGGTAGTATTGCCATTTTTACGACCACTTGAATATATGATTGCAATATTGTGTGCTGATTTTTCTTGCATTGGGTTAGCTCCTTTTTTTATGATAATGCAAAGCTTAAAACCTCAAGTTAAGTTCAGGTCAATAAGAAATAATTTAATTTTTAAAAGGAATTAAAGTGATGGCGGTACAAAAAAAGCTTACTGAAGCCAACTTAACGGTTGGGTTTGTCGCTAAACGCAGTGGCGTTAAGGTATCTACACTGCACTTTTACGAAAATAAAGGGCTAATACGCAGTTGGCGAAACAGTGGCAACCAACGACGCTTTAAACCAGATGTACTAAGGCGAGTCGCAGTTATAAAAGCGGCACAAGCGATGGGGATCACGCTGGAAGAAATTAAACAAACTTTAGCAACGTTACCAGAGCAGCGCACACCTACCCAAAAAGACTGGTCTGCACTTTCAAAACAATGGCAAGCACAGCTTGATGAGCGCATTGCTTATATGCAACGTCTACGTGAACGGGTTGATGGCTGTATTGGCTGTGGGTGTTTATCAATGAGTAAGTGCCCTATTTATAACAAAGACGACCACTTAGGTGAAACCCAAAGTGGTGCCATTTTGTTAGAGCGAGATTAAGGCTTATAAAACCTTAATCTAGACCATTTAAGCCTTCTCGTGCTGCGCGATATAACGCCCCTAGAGTTGAGTCAAATACCGATTTTATAAAACTGTAAGTCAGCTCTACGGCTTTACTAATAACTTTGCCAGCAAACACTAGCATGTGGCCGAGTAAACCTAAGGTTTGCGTTGCAAATGAGGCTGACGCTTTGGCTATTTTATCAAGCGTTCGCGCGAGCATATCGTAAAAAGTTAAGCCTGTACCTATGGCTGCTTGTGCTGCAACAGCACTGTAGTAACCCGAATCTTTTAATAAGGTAACTAACGCAGCGCCCAGTTTATCTGCCCAGTGTGAACTAAATGAAGCTTGGTTTCTGTCTTCAAACTTTAAACGTACCGGTGTGCTTAAGAAGTGGTTTGCTTTTACAGTTAAATTGCCCCAGTCATTACTGTTTGCGGTATTAACATAGCCTGGCTTACCACTTAACTTGTGGGCTGCGCCTTTTAGGCCCTGACCATTATCAAGACGAATTTCTTGGCCATTGTAGGGCGCATGTGAAAATGGCCACAAAGGCACTTTTGTAACCGGATCAGCACCGTGTGTACAGCGGTATATTTTATCAATACGAGAAGTAGCAGCGCGTGAAAAGTTATCAAGCCCCACTCTTGGCGAGCCAAATGTATATAATTTAACCGGCAACGAATACTCTGCTTTTATCCAATCGGCTGAAAGCGTAGCCAATGCACCACCTAAACTGTGACCAACAATGTGCACACAGCCGGTCATTTTATCTCTTATATTTGCAGCAACGAACTCTTGTAGTGCAGGTTTCATACTATAAAAGGTTTTATTAAACCCAGCATGTACCATACTGCCATTAGAGCCACCGCTTAACCCAAAGTGTGCATCTGTTAGGCCATCTCTAAGAGAGGCCGTACCACGAATAGTAATGACTGAATCACCTTTATACAGTCCTTGGCCATGCCCTAGCAAACCAAAACCAGTACTTAAACCAAATAAATGAGAGAAAAAACCACCAGATATTCCTTGCACTGCTTCAGGGCTCACCCCAAAGTTAAAGCTACCTCGCAGAGAAGGATGCAAAGAATTATTAAGTAACGTGGTACTTTTAATACTCTTTGCTTTATAAGCAAGCAAAGCAACTTGTACAGCTTGTGTAGGAGTTAAAGTATTCATAAAATTCCCTTTAAATGATTATGTTAAAAGTTACATTTTACATGCACCATATATGGTAAAAAAATGCTCTGGCGCTTCTTCTATAGGTATGTCGTATGTTTGTGGCTCTTCGGCAATATCACACTCTAAGTTAGCGAGTAAGTTTTTTAGGGTATCACTCCCCTCGTGCATAGACACGGTTGTGTACCAAAGTACAACGCCCTCAGGCGTGCCATTTTCTAGGTAAACATGCTGAACCAATGATTCATTATCAAACATGTTTGCAGGCTTACTCGTTTTTATAGATTTTTCTGTAAAGGTAAAAAAACCATTATCATCGGTTATTGCTTCATCTTTATATTCATCACCATAAGTAAGCGAGCGCACAACCTTAGTATTTGCAACAGGCTGCCCTTTATCTAATAATTGCCCTTTTACCGGAGCCGATAAAACAAAATCCTGCTTATTAAAAAAACCAAACATATCTGCACAAGCCTGTGTTGTAGTAAAAATAATAGTAATAGATACAACTACCAAAAAGTAAGCTTTAAAACGCGATAACAAAATATACAACTCCCTACTATTAGCCTCAAAATATACGTGTCGTATTGCTATTTAATGACGTTTTAAACTCTTAACTATCAGCGTTAATGAAATTGCCATTCCAACTAAAATTTATTCTAATTGGGTACAAAGCGCACTGCAAGCATTTAGAGTAAAAAACAATCAATATTTCACTAAAAAAACACTTCATAAACAAGCTTACATATAATGCTAAACCCGAGTCCCATCATTAATATATAGCCATACAAAATAGCAATAGCGCCACCCGATGCATCCCCTATTTTGTCTATTTCAATACATGTAGAGCACACTATAAAAAAGATGAAAAAGTTTGCAATTAAGCCTAATATATAAGCTTCGCCAAATAGTGGGGAAATACCGACTAATATAGCGCTTAGCATAATAAGTATGCCTGAAAGCGCCTCTTTCAAAGAAAACTTGTACTCAATAATTTTGAGCACTAAGGTCACTACCATTAATGCTAAAAAATAAACCGTAGGTTTAAATTGGCTGTATAAATAATCCACACTAAACATTTGGCTAATCGTCAATGAGGGCTCTTTAGCTGGGCTTAAATTTTCTGTTATCGCGCTTGAAGCGTCATCGGTAAAAAAATACGCTACCGCGACAATAATTAATTTTATCATTCCAAAAAAGATAAAACTGGCGACCATAAACCCTATTGAGTCATCTCTGGTTAATCGCTTGTTTGCTTTGCTTTCTACAATTTTAGCTAGCAATACACCCAATAAGCACACACTACCTAAATAAAGCAGCGCGACCCAAAACTGATCAAGGTAAAAAACCGATAAGCCAGGGGCGATAAATAAAAACATTGAATCTTCATTATCTAACGAGCTTTTTGGCTCAACGCTATATTTTGACTGTTTAAAAAGTGCTAAATAAACAAATAATGGCTGTAAAAACAGCATTAAAATGCAGGTGTTTATAAGAGTCATTTATCATCCTTGATTACAGCCAACACACTTCGCCGAGAGTATTGGCAATTACGAAACTAATTAAAGGTTTATTTTTTGCAGGTAGGTTTTAAGCTTTAATAAGCCTGACTCAAGCTCAAACTTTTGTATTTTAGGGTTTTTAAACTTAAACCCGTTTGATATGTGAGTATTAATCATCGTCGCCATGCCTTCAAAACCCGCAGGGGCAGTTGCAACTAAATCGCTCAATAGTGGTTGAATAAGCTCTTGATGCTCTTCAATTTTGGTTGGATCCTCGTAAATATCGTATACAAGGTTGGTTAGTGTGTGTTGGTTTTGTTGTTCCATAATAATTCTATAGCGCCTTAAATTTAGCGTTTATAGCTCCTTTTTGTATCAGTTTTTATTCAATGATTTATTCTTAATCAAAATTTCTTTTTTAGCTAACTCTAACAAATCAACAGCTCGTTCTTTATCATAAGCTAAAGGGCTGTGGTCAATAACATATTGTGCATGCTCATTTACTGCAAGCCAATTCTGCTGCGATTCATATAAGTTTGCTAACTTAAAGTGCGCAGCCGCAACTAACGAATTTGGCAATTCTGCATCTAATGCTAAAAATTCTTTGTAAAGGGAAATAGCATAATTAATATCTTGCTCCACAAACATACCACTGCCATATAACCAAGCTAAAGTTGAATAAGCTTTTGGCTCTTTTGCCGCAACCCGCTTTTTGGCCTCCTTTAATAATCGAGTTCCATCTCCATTATGAAGGCTTAGTGTAACCAGTGCCTTCCAGTATCCCATTTCATAGGCTTTTTCACACCACTCTTCGAGATACTCAGGCGCGTTAATTAAGCTTTTATGGCACTGCTCTGCGGCAGCTGATACAGTCAAATCTGGAGCATTTATATCTATTGAATTATCCCATCGAGGGCCAGCTGCATGAATGGAAGGCGCTATAAGAATCAATAATAATAAAATTTTAGCCATATCATCATTTCCTTAAAATGGCTTTTTCAGGAATATGAACTGTGTAAGAAGGTAAAGGCGAAGGTATATACGTTCCTTTCCTATAAAAATAAGTTTCCCTTAATGGTTTTTCGACATCAGCCTCCCCCTTACAAACACCATTGTCAATACAGGTAGCTCCACCGATGTACTCTATGATACTGATACGACTAACTTTTGAATTCAACATAATAGAGTCAATTCCAATATGCTTATTGCCAGCATGAAACGCATGATACCTATGCATAAATGCAACAATTCGAGAGCCTTCTTCTAACTTTAAATTTTTACTTAAAATATCTGCCCACATATGGTTTCGTTCGATATGAGAGTCAGTACATGAACCGGTGTCTGCTTGCTCCCAATTACAACGCTCGTCAATCTCATCCATCATTTCAATAGGCATATCTAAAGGAACAATTTTCATCCCGAGAGAATTAGCCGCTTTTACTAACTCCCCATATCCTGTACTTGAAGCATTAGTCCAATTCCATTTTGATTTAAAGTGCTGCTTGATTACGTCAAACCCCTTACCAGTACGCTGATAAAAATCTATTTTGTCTTTTATTCTTGTAGGTAGCATTTCCATTGCAAAATGAGTAAAACCAGCCGCCTTGAGCTGTTTTAAGGCTTTTATAGCCTCATATTTATAAGATACTGGGTTATGGCTCGACTCGGCAATAATAACTAATCGCGCATTGCCGGCCATTGTTCTGTAATTTACATCCGTGTTTATTTTATTCATTATATTTCCTTATATTTGAGAGTTTATAGGGCAGCTTAGTACTTATCTAAATACTAATGGCTAACCACTTTTACGAGAATGGGCTCAGTAGCTACCTGAGCCTTAATTTAATTACTAGCCAAAGGCGATATGAGGTGAAACTTTTACCGCAGCAATTACTAGTGTTTTAAGTTTTTCTAACATCCAAGTTAAAGCTTTTTTTACCCCTGCGTAAGTTATATCAACAGCAACAAATGGCTTTCCTACGAAGTTGAGTATATGCCCAATTAGCCCTTTACTGTCTTCAGCAAACTTAGTTGACATTTGTGAAATTTCGACAATTGACCGAGCTAATAAATCATAAATAGTTAAAACACCTGATGTGCCTATTTGACCCATAATACTTGCTAACTTACCGCTCTCACGTAATAAAGTGATAAGGGCACTCGTGATTTTTTCAGACCAATGTGCATTAAAAGAAGCATGATGGCGGTTATAGTACTTCAGACGTGTCATCGTTAGATTAGATATAGAGCCTTTCTGCATACTTTTATAGTCAGGGTAACTAGCTGCAGTATTAATATAACCTGGCGCATTACCTGCCATTTTATGCGCCGCACCCGTTAATGAAACACACGTACTTAGCCTATATTCGCTCCCCGCATGTACAAACGGCCAAACAGGAACCATAGCTACAGGGTCGCTACGATGAACAGCCCTATAAATGCCATCTAATCTTGTCTCTGTTTTAATTGCGAAAGGGTTAAGACCCACCCTTGGAGATCCAAAAGTATAAAGTTTTACAGGCACCTTATATTGAGCTTTAATCCAATTAGCTGCTAACGTTGCTAAAGCACCACCAAGGCTATGGCCAATACAGTGAACAGGGCGCCCACCTGCCTTACTCAATATTGCTGCTAGTTGCGGTTTAATAGTTTCAAAAGTACGATTAAATCCAGAATGCACCGGTGTCCAGTTTGGGCCAACGGTAACACCACAGTGTAAATCTGTTAACGCATCAGCAAGCCCTGCAGTACCCCGTATTGCTATAACAATCTCGCCCGCATGGTTACCGGTACCTTTGCCTACACCAAAAAAGCCAAAACCAGTAGATTGGTTCAATACATGCTCTGCTGTTGTGCCACTTACACCTGTTAGTGTTGATGTTTTTGAATCAAATGCAAAGTGCTTACTAATAATTGGATTCGACTTTATTTTTTTTGACTGATCACCAGCCGCCGAAACCGCGATGCTTTTGTACGCAAAATCAGCCAGTTGTGCCGCTATGCTAGGAGATAAAATTTTCATGTAAAATCCTTTTATTATTTAAAATCTTTAAAGTAATCCGTATCATCGTCTTCAGTTTCATAGATTTCAAAGTCACTTTTCCATCTACAAATAGTCGAGCCATAAAAATCTAAATTTTCATGAGCATGGTTAGGAAATATAAAATCCACATTAGGTGATACCAAGTCAGCGTTTAGACTGCTTAGCTTTTGTTTATACTCATCAGGCTCATCAATACCACGTAGCTCACTATTCCAAAGTTCATATTCTTCACCGCCATGAATTGCAGTAATAAGTTGATAAGTAACTTCATGCGAGAACATATCACCGGGTATTTTTGACTCAACTACAACTTCTGGCATATAAAACATGCCATCGGAAGCTGTAATAACCTGATCTTCTTTTTCAATTTTATGTGCAAATTTGAGGCTGCGATTAATTAAAACACCTTCAACGGGATTGCCGTTTAAAGTAATAATCCCTTTAACTTCAGAGCACATATGTACATCATATTTCTTTATTAAACCAAACATAGTGGTTTGGGCCTCCTTACCTATATTTCTAATTATTTAAAATAAGTACCATTAATTAAAAAACGTGGAAGTGAATCACTTTCAACCGTTACCTCATTAGCCATATCATGTTAATCTGTCCTGATTGGGCTTCAAGTATATACACGCAGCTAGTACAGCTTCATCCAATAGTTCCTGAGACTTTAATTGGCCCTACCAAAAGCGACCTTTACAGTTACCTTCTTATTTGCTCTGTGGCTATGTCTTCATTTAACAAGCGCATAAACCAGCTGATACTAGCTAAACGCTCTAGATATTGTTTGACCGTTCGATTAAAAAATAGACTTAACTTTACTTAGCTTTTCACCTTGGATGACCTTTTGCGTAAGTGCAGTGCCTTTACACAGCTTATCTCATCTGATAATTGTAGCTTTGTCATTTAACCTATTAGCTTTTATCCATTTACACAGTACTAAGTGAGTGTAATTACTAACTACGGCATAAGCACTAAGCCAATACAAAATACCTTAGCTAATTCAAGCAGCTTGTCTTCAACCCACCCTCTACGATGCTCGTAAGATTGACCAGTAAAGTGGTCTCTCCACATTAAAATGCACGGCGCACGCAACGTGATATTCAGCGGTAGTACTTTGTATAAAATTAAGATTGGTGTCTAGTTTATTTTCTTAGTTTCTAGTTTATTTTCAGAACGAATCTAAGTACTTTCTTTAAGCCACCAAACCTTTAAACTATTCGGAGGTATATTAATTAACTCGATACCCTCTTCGCTATCATCAAAATCTGTTCCATCAGGAAAGCGCGGGAAAGATACATTATTGATGAAGCGATCATACTTTGCTTCGCTACAAGAAGGGCACTCAGGTAAACTTAACAAAAATCGGTCAAGTTTACCCTTGTAGTACTTCCTATATTCACTCCCGCTATCTGGAACTGAGTTTGGCTTAACCTCTGCCAATATAGCGTTAGTTCTGGCCGTAGCCCAGACGATTGTATTACAACAGGAACATTGCCCCCCAACTACTTCACTATCATGCCAAGTGAAATAGCATAATCCATGCTGTTCCATGCCCTTGACTTTAGCAGGCTGAATACCAAGTTCATCTGCACCCCGTAAAATTAAATTGCTCATGGGCTTATTTTCCTATCTAAAATTAACGTTATTGCATCAGAGTCATAGCGACCACCAAACAAAGTAATTGCTCGATTATTTCCGTTCTTTCTACTACTTGGATACAAAATTCCATTATAACCGGCGTCGAATGCTTGGTTGGAAATCTGATTTGTATAACCGTATATTGTTTTCTGCTGAACAGGATTATCGACTTTCGCAGCCAATTTAGCTGGGTCAATACTCATTTTTTTAAGCACATTCGGATCTGTCAAATCCAAAATATTATCCACTCGCACATCACCAACAAACAGAGACTTCCCATCTAAATTTTTACGGACTTCTACATATGAGGTAACAACATTTTCACCAAAGTAAACATCTTCACCAGTTGGGCGATACGTAGGGTCAGAAAAGCGATATTGCGCACTTGGATTTGTACTTAATGCGGGGAAATTTGAATCATATATTTTATGTCCATCCATATGCACATCAGAGCCACTACCAGAAATAATATTCGGTTCGTTATTTGAAGCTTTTAATGCATTTTTAGCACCTTTAGTCCCATTCAAAACAGTCTTACCGCCAGCTAAGGTAGCAGCAATTTCAACAGATTTATGCGCCATTGTAGCAAGTGCTGGTGAACCTGTCGCCTCAAGCGTCGCATCACCAAGCGCTGCCATATTGTCTTCATAATACTCTTGCACGATCGGAGCTAACTTCTCTGATACGGCTTGCCCTGCATCAGTAAATGGGCCTATTTGATTGGATTGTACACTTTCTATGGTATGAACCGCTGCATCTATATCACCTCCTGACATAGCGAGAGTGACAATACCTGCACCACCAGCTACAACATCAACTACTGAGTTTAATAATCCAGAAACAAATAGATCAAGCCCACCTGTAACTGCATCAAAAGCATTAATCTGCTCAACCATCTCATCAGCGGTGCACCCTGATTGCTCTTGTTTACAAATATTTTCTATTTGGCTTCTAAGGTCACCTGAAATCTCTGGCTTTGCATCAAGTGCAACCTTAACCTTTGCCTGTCCTTCTTTACACATTAACCCAAACGGGTCCACCCAATTCACCGGGTTCGGCGCATATTGGTAATGATTTATGCCACCCACTAAGCCAATTGGGTCTTGGTTTATAAAGCGTTGTTGTTTGGGGCTGTAGTAGCGATAACGGTTGTAATGTAGCCCACTCTCGATATCTAAATATTGCCCTTGAAAACGGATTGGCTGAGTAAAGCTGTTCTTAGTATCCGCTTCATGCTCTTGCTTTAGCTCTTCATAACCATACACATCGGCTTGATTTTCCCACACTACTTCTGCTTTGTTGTTGGTTACAAAACATGGAGTATTCAGTTGGTCTAGGTGGTAGTAGTACACCTCACCTTGTTTAATTAGCGCGACCGGGTGAAATTGATTTGGTAGGTTGATATACCAGGTATATTCACCGTGTTGGTATTCGCCAATTAGCTGGTCGTTATCCCAAATGTAGTCTATTTTACCCTGCTCGGTATGCTTGGCAATGCGGCGCCCGAGTGGGTCGTAGTCGTATTGGGTAAGCGTGCCGTTGTTGTTAAAGCAACTTAGCTGATTAAATGCATTGTATTCGCGGCGGGTTTTTATACCTTTACCGGTTTCGCGTATTTGGTTACCGAATTCATCATAATGAAAGTCGCTATCCCCGAAATGGATTAAACGGTCAGCGTCCGTGGTGCCTTTAATAACCCTATCATCTTCGCTTAGGTCACTAGCAAGCGTTGCTGACTTTGAGTCACTATACTCACTTTGAATTACACTAGGTGTATTAGCTGACTGGTTGCTTTCAACCTTATTGATAGCATCGCTCTCATCATTGTGCTGAGTAGTTTGCTGCTCGGCTAACTCGTTATTTTTAATTTTTGACTGGCTAACTGGGTTACCGAAACTATCCCACTGGTATTGGGTAGTTTTTGTGTTCTCACCACTGGCTAGATTTTGCTGAATTAACTGGCCAAGGCTGTTGTACTCAAAATTAATATTGTGGCTGCTAACACCTTCCTCTTTACGCGCAATCAACTGATTTACGCTGTCGTAATTGTACTTACAGGTATCAAATAGTGCTTGCGCAGGATGGGTTAACTGCTGCTGTGTTAAGCGGTTAAATACGTCAAATTGTTGGATAAGGGTTACGTCATTACCAAACTTTTGCGTTTGAATATTGCCTTGACTGTCATAGCTAAGCGCTGCAAGTTCAACAGCCGTGCTATTGGCTTGCTGTAAGTGAATAGCACTTAGCTGGCCGAATTTATTGTAGCTATATTTAAGCGTACTTGAATCTGGCAAGGTCAGTGATTGCCTTCTGCCATAGTCGTCGTAACTGTATTTTAAGGTGTGCACTTGTTGCTGATTATGTACTTGCTCAGCACGCAGTAACCGCCCACCTTTATCAAACTGCTGCTTTAAGGTTGATTGTGCATTGTGCGCACGAGTAATTTTACCTTGCAGGTTATAGTTGTAGTAATTGGCGTTATTAACGATGTGAGTATCGGTTGCCAAACTTGCATGCTGCGCAATCACGCGGCCTAATTTATCGCGCTCTATTTTCACATGGCGTTTGTCACTTTGTGTAACCGAGGTTAAGCGGTTGCAAGCATCGTATTTATATTGCTGTAGCGTACCGTCAAATCCAGTTACTTGCGTTGGGTTTTCGTTAGCGTCATAACTTATGCGGTATACATGGCCGTCGC
This sequence comes from Pseudoalteromonas sp. DSM 26666, assembly GCF_900116475.1. NCBI lineage: Bacteria > Pseudomonadati > Pseudomonadota > Gammaproteobacteria > Alteromonadales > Pseudoalteromonadaceae > Pseudoalteromonas > Pseudoalteromonas sp. DSM 26666. Next base: position 339,666 of record NZ_FPAR01000002.1, read on the forward strand.
TACGTTCGATAGCGGTTAGATTGCGCTCTTTGTCGTAAGTTAAATGCAGTGCGCTGCCATCGGGCTGAATAACACAATGTGGCTGGCTTAGCCCTTCAAAGTGTTGCTCGGTGGTATCACCCTTACTGTTTTGCGAGCTAATTAACCGCCCTGCATCATCGTAACTAAAATGTTGATGCTGTTTGTTTTCAGGGTCTTTTTCGTCAAAGGCAATAGTTTGCGCAAGCTGACCGTGCTCATTGTATTTATATTGAGTCAACAAACCTGCGTTATTAATGGTGGCATTTACACGGCCTAAACTGTCGTAACTGTAACGAATAAGCTCATCGTTATAGTGTTTTGCTAATAGCTCACCTTGCTCGTTCCATACAAATTTAGTGACCTGACCATCTTTATTTATGTGTTGGGTTAATTGGCCAAATTTGTCATAGCTGTAAAGTACGGTGCGACCGTCGCCAAAGGTTTCACTTTGCAGCAAACCCGCCACGCTGTATTTACGGGTTATTGTTTGACCATCAGGCAAGGTGGTTAATACACGCTGACCCAATTGATTGTAAGCAAATTTAGTGACACTGCCATCTGGCTGCGTTATTGATTCTAACTGACCGTAAGGGGTATAGCTGTACTTTATTTCACTGCTATCTGGCTTTATTTCAGTAACTTTTTGACCTTGTGCGTTATAGCTATATTGCCACACATTACCATTTGGGTCGGTATGCTTAACTAACTTACCTTGCGCGTTATGTACAAAGTGTTCTTTATGCCCACGCGAGTCTATACAGGTTGTTTCACCAGCGTCTAAATTATATTCAAACTGATACGTATAGGTGTTGTTATCGCCCCACTGTTTTATACACTTAGCACTCGATGAGTAACTGTCCCATTCAAAATGATGGCTAAAACCACTGGCACGGGTACGCTTAGTTAATAAGTTAGCGGCGTTATAGCCATAATGCTCTGTTTCACCTTGTTGATTGGTCGCGCGAACGAGGTTTTTGTTTTCATCATAATCATATTGCGCAAGTAACGGCGTTAGTAATACTGGCTTGTTGTTATCACCTGTACGATAAGCCGAAATGTTTGCCAGCAACCCTTGCGGGTTATATTTTAAAATACAGCCACGCGCTTTATTTACCTCAACGCGATGCAAGCGCTCTTTCGCATCGTAATAAAAACCAATACTTTGGCCTTTTTCGTTAATAACTTTTTCGAGCAACCATGAGTTTTCGCCAGCTTTAAACGTAAGATGCTGATCATCTGGGGTTACCAATACTTGCTTACCATTAGTTTGGTAATGCAACGCCAAATTACTGCTTAGCTGATAGCTCGATTGCCCCGGTTTTACTTTTTCAAAGCGGTGTTTAGCGCCATGCTCATCTTGGTATTCTAACCAGTAGGTGCCTTTTTGTTTTGGGCCTACCTTAGGTGGCGGTAAGTAATGCTCAGTTAACTGCACCATAAAGTCATGTCGCCAACCATTACCCATTACACTACAAACATCCGCATGCGATGAACGGTATAGGCGTCGCCAAATTAATTGTTTACTCCCTGCTAGGGTGAAATCAATAAGCGGCAGTATTTCTTCACCTGAGAGCATAGAAACCGGATCAGAACGACATTCTTGCTTGGTGATAGGTTCTTCACTAGGGGTATTATTACTTGCACCGCCACTGTTTTTAGCCGGCGCTTGAGAGGCACTTTTACCTGAGGCTGTTGAACTGCTCTTACTACTTGGCTTTTTACCTGCTGCGCCGCTATTAGTGTTATCGCTTACTTGAATAGCCGACTTAGCTTTTTGGTGATAACAACTAATTTTATCTGCAACCAAAGCTTGGGTTAATACACTCGCGGTTTCACGGGCTGACGCACCGCGCGAACAGCTCACTCCTGCAAGGTTAAGCAAGTTAATAACGTCTAAACGTTTAGCGGCGTCGCTAGTAAGCGCACTGCCTATTTGCGCAATTTGATTTTTGGCACTTTCAGGCGTGTTAGCTGCTACAGCAACAAAGCCCGACGGCGCAGAACCTTTACCAGCGACGAGGCAAATTGGGTAACTTATTCCTTGTAAAACAACGGTATTACTTTGCATTAGCTGTCTACTTCCTCACTTATCCATAAGTATGATGCTGCACCTTGATGCTTAGCTTGCTCCTGTGAAAGCATTAATGCATAACTAAAATGCTCAACAATTGCAGGGCTTGTGGTTAATTGGTACAAATTAACTAACCCTTCTAGTGCGCCTATTTTCCCTAATTTATAATTGGGTAGTTCGTAATATGTGTGCTCATCAATTAAGCTAGTAAGTAGCTGTAAATTGTTTAGCCAACTATCATCATCTACCCCATTTCCCGGTGCAAAAATTAGATCAATCTTATTCTCTGTTTGTTCAGCTAATCGCGTAAGCATACCTGCTAGCTGATTATGTTTGCTAAAATCAATAGATGCTGCAATCTCATGGCTTACCTGCGACCACCCGCAAGGCACCATTTCAACTACAGCCAACGCACCACCTACACCTTGATATACAAACTGTTGCTGTTTATTTGCTTTAAAAGTTGCATCTAAAGCAATTACATTAAATTTTTGCCATTTTTTTTCACCAGCCAAAGCTATAGCAGAGTGTGCACCTGTTGTTCCATGAAAAATCAGCTCACTGCTATGATCGGGGTATAACTGTTGTAAGCTTTGAGCTAATAACTGTTTTAGCTCATCTTGAAATGATAATGCCGGTAGTAACCAAATCATCGGCAATGTGCTGTCGGTGACTTCTGCCATTAATTCTTTAGATTTAATTATGCAATCGTAAACACATGCATCCCAAGACTGCCATTGCAACTCATTAAAAACAGCACTGTTATCGTCAAATAATAATGTGTCTACGCTGCTAATATTTGGGACAGAAAAGCATGTCATCTCGATTGAAAATGCACTCATGATGCCACCTCGTCCTGAGTTTTATTGGCAGCGAGATGTTGATAATAGCGATATAAATTAAACACCCCTTGGCTATAGCTATCCATGGCCGATAAATAAATGGCATTAGGCACTTCATCAAGAGGGTGCCCTGCAATCAGTCGTAAACTCGACATGGCGGATTCATATTTAGACCAGTTATGTTTTAACTGCTGCTGAAACTCTAATAGCGCGCTTTCATCACCTTGCCAAGCGAGTCGCTGGATATCGTACTCCACTAACTGATCGAGTTTATCACCTAACATGCGTCTTATTAGCGCAATAATTAACGCGGGTTGCTCTACCTGTTGTAATAAAGAATTGGCTAAAACAATCAGTTTTACAAAACCGCTTTGTAATAAAATATGCAGTGTTTGATCAACCGATAAGGTATTACTGGCATGATTACTTAAGCTGTTTACTTGCTCAAAATTTAATGACAACAAAAATAACGACATTAAGGGTGATAGATGGGCTTGCTCACTTAATGCATCAAAAATAGCCGTTAATATCTGTCTATCGTGGTGCTGCGCAAGGCTGGTAATTTGATTTATAGTAACCAGGGTTTGCGGGGGAATTTCATCATCAGCACTGTAAGCAAAAAACAAGGTGTTTAAATTTAATAGCCGAATTAAGTTAAAGCTATGCTGTTGAATAACGACTTTATTTATAATGATTTTAAAAAAGGCACTCAGCGCTGGCTCGTTAAGTAATTCATTTATAAATATAATATTTTTATTTTGTGGCAAGTTAGCCATGACTTCAATACATGCTTGGGCAACTAATTCATCGTTTTTGGTGTTAGTTATTATTTCGACTAGTTGCTCAGTGGTGGGCAATTCAAAGTTATTTTTTTGATTATTATTTTTTGCCGTTAACCAACAGCTTTCTAATAGCGTTTTTCTTAAATAGCGAACATGACCTACACACGTAAACGGGCACAACTGAGCATTACTAATTTGTAGTAATTGTGCTTGATGATCACTTAAATAGGTCGCTAGCAAAGTTAGCCACCAATTAAAACAGTTGGGTTGCCCACAACGATTTTTCCGCCGTGGCCACTATCATCGCCCATTCTGGCGGCAGGTTTACCATTAATTTGAACACTACCCGAGCCTGTTTTCACACTGTCTGGCGGTCCAACACACACTATCATATCGCCTTTGCGGGCAGCGGGCATGCCACCTATTAATACATTGCCAGAGCCAGCAACTATAGGTCCACCCACATGTGGAACTTTAGCGGTCACTTTAGGGCATACATGCATATGACCAATTGTAGCAGCGGGTTTACCCATTTTGACTCCTTGTCGTGTCTTTGTTGGTTTATGAAATACTATTCATAAAGCGGGATAACTAATAGCTTGTTACTGGTTACCAGTAGCGAAATTTCTTCAATTAACTCATCTTTACTGTGATCAGCAAGTGCCACAGCGCTTTGAGTTGCATATTGATATAAGTTTGAAATTACATTTTCACTATTAAGTGCATCACTTAAATGAATAAAAAACTGCTGTGCATAATAGCCATTCATGGCTTTTAAATGACTTAAAGCTGGGCTTAGTAATGGATCATCTGGCCTGTTTATCGGTAAACACACTAAATGCGGTAAACCATAACGGCAGTAAACAACGTGCCCGTTATTTGCAATGCCGTTTCTAAACCCTGATTGAAAATTATTGACTATTTCCATCATTAATTTAACTTAATTACACCAGCAGATAGGGTAATGGCACTGCCATCTACTTTTACATTACTGCCTTTAATATCAATGTTTGTACCTTCAATAGTAATATTACCACTACTGCTCATTTTAATTTGCGCAGAGCCTGTTTTTATCACTATTTCGTCACCCGCTTCAATATTAAGTGTTTTACCGACTTTTAAGGTGTCATTTTCACCCATTTCAGCAACACGGTTAGCTGTGACTTTGAGATTATCGTTATTGAGGATTTCAACATTACGGTCGTTATCTATTTTTTCGTTTTGATCGTTTTTAACGTAAAGCTGTTTATCTTTTTCGGCTTGCATATACACAAGCTCGCTGCCTTTTTTATCCTCAAAGCGCAGCTCATTAAAGTTATCTGCTCCACCTTCTTTAGTTGAGCGAGTCTTAATACCACTTTGCGTTTTTTCACCAGGTAATGCGTACGGAGGCATTAGGTCTGCATTATAAACAGCACCGCTTATAATAGGTTGATCTGGGTCGCCATTAATAAAATCAACCAGAACTTCTTGACCTACGCGGGGAAAGAAAAAGGCGCCCCACTTTTTGCCAGCCCAATTTTGTGCAACTCGGATCCAGCATGAACTTTTAGAGTCTTTTTTACCTTCACGATCCCAATCAAATTGCACCTTAACGCGGCCATATTGGTCAATCATAATTTCATCGGCGCTATCACCCGTTACTATGGCTGTTTGTACGCCGTTGATAACCGGTTTCTTTTTGCTCACTTGCGCTCTGTATGGAATGTCTTTTGGCACACATTCAAAGTGGTTAGAATACACTTCTTCACTCGATGCTTGTGCAGCGCCTGATTGGTTTGGTACCACAATCGACGTCATCATCGAGGTGATAGCAAAGGTTTTACCTTCAAGGCGTGGGTCTTCATGTTTTTTGAAACTAAACAGTTTACCAACAGAGAATGAGCGGCAGTCACTGCGACCGCTCGAGAGCTTCATGTCTCTTTGCAGTGACTCTAGTTGAACTGATGCCAAATTAGCCGCGCGGGGATGACACTCTGCTTCAGCTGTATATTCAAAAATTTCTGATACCGATTGGGTCGGTAATTCTGCGTTTGCTTGCTCTGCATCAGGGTAACGTGATGGCTGTTTAAAATCGTAGCCCAAACGTTTGAAACTACCTGGCGCTAAGCTTAATCCGCCCTGCCAACGCGAAACATGAGACTCACTTAAATGGCCAGTTGAATGAACAACTTTAGCCTCACCACACATTTCATATGCGGTAATATCATCTGCTAAAACTAATGTATGGTTACTTTTTGTATGCTCAAAGAAGTAAAAAATCCCCTCGCTTTGTAATAAGCGTTGGATAAAGTCAAAATCTGACTCTTGGTATTGCACACAGTATTCGTATTTGGGGTAGGTTTTACTGGTTTTATCTGAAAAAGCCACATTGTGTTGGCCAAACAAATCAGCAAATATATCTTTAATTGTTTTCTTTTGGAAAATGCGACTGTTTTTACGATTACGCATAGAAGCGGCAAAAGGCACAATGGTAGCTTGATAATCAATGTAATTTTTTTGCTCATCAACATCCGCCGTACGGCTTCCGTTAGAAACAAGCTGACTCACGATACCGTGATAATAACGCTCTCCGCCACCCTCGGCATTTTTTACCTTGATAGAAACAGGCTTGCCAACCAGATCTTCATGTGCAATTTGTTGGCCTATGGTGTACATATTGACCGACATAACAAACAAATCTGACATGGCTTCTTGCGCAACGAAGCGTGTTAAATAAAGGGCGTCTTTACCAACAGGAGTACTAATTTGAATTACGTTTTTATCTTGTGTTGCTTTTTGCATTCCTTGCTTTTCCCATCCTGAAGATCAAAAAAAGCCCTGGGCAAAGCCCAGAGCTACAATCGGGTAACAAATATTACATTTGTTGACCTTTAACACCGCTGTAACCATATACAAGTGGTGCAGTGATGTTGTTTTGGTCGTCAGTAGGTGTAACAGTCATCATCATTTCAGTGTAGCTGATAGTGATTGTTTCAATTGGACGGTCGTTTTGAACTGATACTGAGTAGCTAGAGATCATGGCATCTGTAAGTTCGATTTTCATGATTTCTTCAACTTTATCACCTTGTTTAGTGATATGGAAAACAGCAGGTAGACCTTTACCAATAGTTGCTTCTTTGAAAAGATCCGGAGATGCTTTATCTTGAAGTTTAGTAATAGTCACATCGCCTAAACGAGTAGAGCTAGATTCACGATCCATCGCCGTACCAGTCGCTGCGCTAATTTCACGGCTAACGTTCCAATCTAAAGATAAAACTGTAATTAAATCTTTGAAAGACTCAGCAGTAGTTTCGCCTTTGATTGAACCGTATTTTAAATATGTATTTGCTTGCATTTGATAATGCTCCTTTTTATTAAACAATATTATCCATTATGTGGATTCGTTTACTTTGGTTACCCAAAATTCCTTGAAATCATTATCTTTAAAACAGCAATGAAAAGGTCTTCAGAATTCCTTTCCCTAGATGAAGACAATGTCTCAAAAATTCCTTGTTTCTATATAAGACACACGAATTATAATGCCCTAAAACTAAAGAAACAACCTTAAAAACAAGTTATTTTGAATTAACTTTAGTTAATTCAACATCGAACTCATTATCTTTAATTAACAATGAGATAGATGTTACTTTTTCACCTTCAACCATGCTTGAAAGCAAGATCTCAGACAATAGAGGTAGTACTTTATTCTGTAATATCGTGTGAATATTTCGTGCACCCGATCCGGCATTTTGACAATTTGCAATAATGTGCTCAATCACATCATCGTTATACGTTAATTGCGCATCATAGTGCTTTTTAACACGCTTAATTATTTTACTAATTTGCAACGCAGCAATCTGGGTAAGAATTTCATCACTTAACGGAATATATGGAATAACGTTAATTCGTCCTAAAAATGCAGGCTTAAATGCCCCTAATAAATCATCTTGTAGTGCTTTTAATAAGCCTTTAATACTTGGCTTGCTTTCTTCATCTTCAAATAAGCTCATTGTGGTATCAGTACCCACATTTGAGGTCATAATGATGATGGTGTTTTTAAAGTCGATGTCTCGGCCTTCACCGTCTTTTATGGTGCCTTTATCGAATACTTGATAGAAGATATCTTGTACGCCAGGATGCGCTTTTTCCATTTCATCTAGCAGCACCACACTGTATGGTTTTCTTCTTACTGCTTCGGTTAAAATACCGCCTTCGCCATAACCAACATAACCTGGAGGTGAGCCAAGTAGTAATGACACTTTATGCTCTTCTTTAAACTCAGACATGTTGATAACCGTTACGTTATCTTCACTGCCATACACTTCTTGTGCTAGTGAAAGTGCGGTCTCTGTTTTACCCACTCCGCTTGGGCCTGCCAGCATAAATATACCATTAGGGCGACTTTCATCTGCAAGCTGAGCACGGGAGGTTTGTACTACTTTAGCCATAAGTTCAAGCGCATGATCTTGGCCAACTACGCGTTGTTTCATTTGCTCAGCTAAATTTAAAATGCCATGAATTTCATCTTCATGCATTTTACCAACAGGAATACCAGTCCAATCAGAAATAACCTGTGCAATCAACTCTTCATCAACTTGCCAATGCACCATATTATGTTCGTACGAGGCTAGCTTAAGCTTGCTTTCTTTTAACTGCTCAAGTACTTCAACAGAAGAGTCTGCATCGTTGGTGTTAATCGATTCAAGCGCTTGGTTTAATTCTGCAACGATGCCTTTTTCAACGTTGAACTGCTCATTTAATGGTTCAAGTTGCTGTTCAATCTCAACTAGTTCAGATTTAAGTGCTGATAATTGTTCGCTGTGATCTAAACCGGTTTTTTGCTCACGATTTAACATTAAAACTTGCGCTTCAATTTCACTAAGTCTATTCATTAACTGCTCAATCGCATTAGGTGTCGATGCTTGACTCATAGCAACACGAGCACAGGCCGTATCTAACAATGCAACTGCTTTATCGGGAAGTTGCCTGGCAGTAATGTATCTGTGCGATAGATGCACCGCACTTTCAAGTGCTTGCTCTGAAATAAACACTTTATGATGCTTTTCCATAACAGGAACTAAACCACGTAGCATAGCAACCGCTTTTTCTGGCGATGGCTCTTCAACCTTTACCACTTGGAAACGACGTGTTAGTGCAGCATCCTTTTCAAAAAACTTTTTATATTCAGCCCACGTTGTTGCTGCAATTGTACGTAATTCCCCTCTTGCTAAAGCAGGTTTTAGCAAGTTAGCCGCATCGTTTTGACCCGCTTGTCCGCCACTACCAATCATAGTGTGAGCTTCATCTATAAAAAGAATCACCGGATCAACAGCGTTTTTAACTTCGTTAATTAACGACTTTAAGCGATTTTCAAACTCACCTTTCATGCCCGCACCTGCTTGAAGCAAAGCCAAATCTAGGCTGTGCAACTTAACGTTTTGTAATACTGAAGGTACGTCTTTTTGGGCAATTCTTAGGGCAAGTCCTTCAACCACAGCGGTTTTACCTACACCCGCTTCACCCGTTAAGATTGGGTTGTTTTGACGACGTCTAGTTAAAATATCAACCATTTGACGTATTTCAAAATCACGACCTAGAATAGGGTCTATTTTCCCCGCTTTTGCTTGAGCGGTTAAATCAACTGTAAATTGATCTAAGCTTGGTGTTTTAGATGAACCATTTGCAGGTGTTGTAGCACTTGCAGTGCTGGTATTACGTTCTTGCGATTGGGCAACAATTTCAGGCCATGCGTGTAACAGTTGTCCAGGTTCTATATTATTGAAAAGCTTACTACAACGCGTTACTAAACTAGACAAGGTATCGTCTTTTGTGAGCGTGTAAATAACGTAAGCACTACGAATTTGCTCATCGGTGAACTCAATACTGGTACTTAACCATGACTGCCTTAATAAGGTAGTCACATGCACTGATAGGCTAGGCGATGAATCACTGCCCGTTTTAAATGACTCTAGTGATTGGTTTAAATCTTGCTTTACCTGATCAATATCAATATCGAACGAACCGAATATGAGCCTAACATCGTCTAGTTGCTGCTCAATCATAGCTAACAACCAATGCTCTAATTCAACCGTAAAATGGCTGCGGCTATTACATATTGCAACAGCTGCCTCTAAGCTTTTTCTACAATCTGGACTTAGTTTTTCAACTAATTTATTTAATGTCATCGTTGACATACACTGTTCCTTTTAATTTTTAATTATCCTTTAAACGATAACTTAATAGGGTTAAATTTAGGGGTGTTTTTACTCGCCATTAAAAAGCTATTAGCGCCAAGTTGGCATTCACGTTTAGACAACTGCACCGCATCAAGTTGTTGAAAATCTGATTCGATGATAAGTCGAAATGAAATCGCATTGCCCGCATAATCTTTTACAATCTTTGTAGCTAACTCAAATAACTTGCCTTTCGGTAACAAGGATTTTGCTTTATCAATATCAGTAGTACTGATATGAATCTCAATATTAGAAGAAATATCCCATATCTTTTTACCTATTACGGTATCAACGCCTAAGCGAGCATGTTGTCCCTCATATAGGCGCTCACTTGCTAAACAAGTTTGTTCTTGTGGTTTCAGATCATGCCACTTTCCTACCATTTGTTTTATGACAACATCACAACCAAGGTAAGAGCTCAATACACTTTTTAAATCAAAAGCGTTACGAATTTTTCGGCTATAAAGGCCTGAAAAGTGCAGCTGATGATCATTATAGCCGCCACTTAAAAGTCCCAATATTTGTGTATATGGGTCTTTGTTTTTATCTTTGTTCACATGATTTAAAGACGGCTTATATTTTTTCCACGCTCGATAATATAAAGACACCAAACGATGATTAAACATATCGTAAAAATCACGCATGGTGGTATCTTTATAGCGAAGACGCTGCATCACCAGCTCGCTGTAAAATTGAGGTAAAGCGCCCGAGCAACCCGTTAATCCCATAAAAGAGACCTGCATGTTGACCTTATGCAACCCATCTTCAAAGCTAGCTTGCTCTAATTTTGTGATAGCGTTACCTGGGTAACCAAATTTTTGTGTTGCGGTAAATTTAATTAACTCTTGCTTTGGGCTACTGTCATACCCTACATAGCGATACTCTAAGCCATGCTTTTTCAGCTGGTTTTCAATAATGAAAACAGCTTTATAAAAATCAACTTGTGACGCTTGAGAAATAATATGCTGGATCATATTAACGGGCTTTCCCCAACTCGAGCAGGCCATTGATAATACACTTGCTCTTGTTCTTTGAGCCTTAAACTAACACGCGTGAAGCTATTTATTGCCGCAAATTGTGCAAAGAAATGATCGAGGATAGAAGCAAAGAAAAACATGCCACTTCCCGAGAAATCATCATTGGCGAAGGTAATTTCAATTTCACTTCCCGTTGCAAAGCTTACTCGCCCTTTTTGCACAACACGCGCCGTTGCGGGTTCTACAATCACGCGGTAAATATTATCGATAAGGCCTTTTGTTTGCGGTGAAGCTCTAAAGTCATACAGCCGTAACACTTCTTTAAGCTTGTTACATGCATCATCTCCACTAAACGCATCAAGGGTTAAATGATTAACTAATTGCCAACGAGTTGCATCGGCTAATATCGGTCTAACTGCATGAGTAAATGGGATTAAACAACGTATTTTTTTTATTACATCACCACGTTCAGGCATTAAAAGTCCGAGTTCATCATCTCCAAAAGGCATGCTAGCAGGAAGGTTTCGATTACTGCAATTAGCACGTACTGTTAATACCGTGTTCCCTTCAGCATAATCCATAGCGCTATTTTCAAATCGTGCATCTACCAATGATAGAAACGATTCCGTACCTGACTCAACATAGCCACCGGCCCATGAGGCGGTTTCTCTGCGGATGTGCCAAAATAAATCATCATGGCCTTGGTATCGTGGATGAGTCTGCCCATAAAAAGGACACACTATTTGTTTGTTCCCTTTGTGATCAAACGCAATAACTTCTGAGATACCAATCACCTCTGAGATTTCAGAGTCCATATAGCGTGGTGTTAATTGGTATTCGTATTCACTCAGCTCAGGGCGAATCGGTTCTAGTTCTTGCTCAAACATATTGATAATGGGTGTACATCCCATTAAAAACATATTTTTGTCTACTTGCTTTTCAAGCTCGGTTGACTCTGAATCAAGATAAATATACACACTGCATTTGTTAGACTTTTTAGGCAGTGATGAACGAATATTTTCAAGCTCAACAAAGCGAAACTTTTCCGGAAAGGTAAAGTTTTCCACCAGTAACCGATAACCAGCACTTGAGCGCTGCGAATAGGGCACCACCGCTTCATTTGCATCAAAGCCTACGGCTTTTAACTGGTTTTTAGAAAGGTACTTTATACCCTCTTCACCATTATCAAAAGCAATACCAATAGCGTGTTTAAATAATAGTTCATACACTTTAAGCGTATGATGCCATTGGCCATTTATAAATAATCGTAATTTTTCCAGCCCGGTTTCAGCAAGTGATACACCCGGATATTCACCGGTTAGCTCAAGTTTAAAAATTGACTTAGCTTTTTCATGCCAACGAGGCTTAGGGGCAACAAACGGACTATTATCAAATTGGGCACTTGTGATCTCAACAGGCCATAAATAAGTCTCGTAACAGGTTTGAAACTTACATTGCTTCATCGACTCAACATTGGTTTCTACTTCACTGCCTCTTGGAATGACCACACCCGTGGTGGACAGATTTTCAGCTTCTAATTTTACCACCGACATAGAAGGGATAGGCGCTTGGTAGTCTGGCAGCATCTGTCCCAATAGAGCATCAGTTAGCTCAGGAAAGCTGTCATCGAGTTTTTGCCTAATATTAGCAGTTAAAAATGCGAAAGATTCGATTAGCCTAGATACATGAGGGTCTTCAATATGGTCATCGCTTAACTTTAATCGCCCAGCAACTTTAGGGTACTTTTCAGAAAAGTCTTTACCCATGTGGCGAACAAACGCTAGTTCGCGGTTGTAGTACTTTAATAACTCATCGTTCATAAAGAGGCCTCAATAATCTTCATACCTAAATTAACCGGCTCAACTTCAGAATCAAAGCTGATAAATTCAGGTTCTGGATCGGCATACAACAAGGCGTTAATCCTTAGGTTTAATACTCTGTTCACGGGTACTTCATCATCGGTAAACACTTCTACTTCAATAAACCGCGGTTCAAATTTTAAAATTGTATTTCTTACGGTTTCGCATAAAAGTGCACGCCCTTCGTGTGAGCTTACAGACATACTCGAAAAGTCAGGCAAACCATATGATAAACACGAAGTCGACAACTCAGCATATTGTGATGGCCAGGTATGCCACTGAATTCGAGCATTTAGCAGCGCTTCTATGTCTCTACGCACATTTTTTCTCAGCTCACTAATGCTGATCCCCTCAGTACGAGAAGGCGCATCTTGAAAGTCAGGCTCATCGTCAATGAGCCTATCTAAAATAGATGCTTGGAGTTGCTGCTTATGTTCAATCATAATCGTTTATTGCACTTACTCTGCTGTTTCAACGGCGTTGATTTTTAGACTAGGAATAGTGATTGCTTCATCGTTGACAAATAACATTTTCATTCCTTTACCTACAATAAACTCATCTTGTAGCTCATCCCAATCAGAAACCTGACCTAACTTTTCCAGCTCAGTATTTGAGTTTGCATAAACCAATGGTAGGTGTGCCGTGCCTGACGGACCGTCTTTGATAGTGATCTCAACGCGTAACCAAATGCTCTCTAATAAAGACGTTACAGGTTCTACTTTTAATGTTTCAATTTCATTAAAGTTTGCAAGGTAAAACTCGCCATTCGTGCCTAGCACTTCTAAATATGGGCTTAAGCTATCATCTAAATCTCTAATTGCTGAATGCTCATCATCAACGCTTTCAAGACGAAGTGCTTCCATTTGTTTTGCAAGCGTTGCCGCTTCAGATGTTTCGCCTTCAAGTAAGGCTACGTGCATTTTTAAGAACAAGGTGTCTAGCTCATTAGCTTCATGAAAGAGTTTAGGAATGCCCTTACCTTGATAAAAATCTACACGCGATTGTTGTGCGCGAATTAAATGCCTAAGATTAACCGCACCTACAGCAAATTCAGGGTTCTTTTGCACCATAAAATCTAGCTGTTTATCTGCTTTTTCAAGTTCACCGTTAATGCAAAGTAATTCAGAATAAAGACTTCTAATATCAAAATTTAAAGGCTCATCTTGCAACTCTGTAGCGCAACATAATAAAGCATCAGCAAGTTTTCCCTCGCGAATTAAACTGTGTATTTTCTTCATGACTATTCCTTTATTTTATGATGAGGACTGAGCTCTGTTATTAACTTAATACTCGAGACCATTTGGTCTAACTGAAAATGGGGCTGTAACTGCAAAACCGAAAAGTAATGACCCGGATTAGCCTTGTTTTCACTTACTTTTATTTTTGCATTACTGAGTGGGTATTTACTTCTAATGTGCTCAGACGCAGAGTCTGACGCGGTTGTGTAGTTATTGATCCACGCTTGTAAATCTCTTTCACAGGCCTGTGCTGTGCTATAAGAACCAACACGGTCTCGGGCCAATAATTTTAAATAGTGCGCAAAGCGCGATACACATAAAATGTATTGCAACATAGACGATAAGCGCGCATTGATATTAGCAGCGCTTGAGTCGTAATTTTTTGTCTTTTGAACCGACGCATTACTGTAAAAAACAATATGTTCGGTATTTGTAACCGAAGAGGCTGGGATAAAACCGAGTTCAGAAAATTGCTTTTCAAACTTACTGGTTACTAACAAATCCAGTGGCGGCTTGGCTTCTTTTTGATAAGTATCATTAGCAAAACTATCGCGAGCTAGCCCTGTGACTAAGCCTTTTGACACTTTCCCTGGCTCTATACCACGTATATGCCCAAACCAGCCGCTATCGCAGTAAGCTCTGATTATTGTTGATACAAATTGATAGGCTGCATTTCCCCACAGCATATCAGTTTCTGGATTAATAATTTGTTCTTTGAAATAAAATTCTTGATGCCGCTTGCCATCATTAGCATAGGGCGGCCTAACTAGCACATGAGGGAGTGTAAAACCCATGAATCTAGCTTCTTCCATTTTTCTAAAGCTTTGCCATTTTATATATTCAGGCTGTTCAAAATGATTGAATAAATCAGAGTAATAACCTAAGTCGGAAAAACTATCTGCGCCAAATAAGTTAGCCGATGCCGAACATATAAAAGGAGAAAATGCGGCGGCAGCCGTTCTTGACACTTCTTTAATAGTATCTATGTCGTTGTAAATAGTGCCCGCTGAGCAACCATTACTAATTTCATAATCACCAATCACAATACCAAAGGGCTCGCCGCCGGCACTGTCAAATTCGTTTTGATAGAGTAATTGAAAAAACGTACTTTGATCGAAATCTATCGCTTTATTTACGTCTTTTGAGAGCGTTGGCCAGTCACAATTAAGCAATTTAACTTTTACTTTTTTTTCTTTGTCTTGTTGCTCTGTTTGTAATAATAGCCACCATAGATTTCGCCAACTAGCTTCTAAATTTTGAAAGCTTTTCGCATGAATTATATGATTGAGTTGTGCAGAAATCAGTTGATCGAGTTCAATGATCACACGCTGTAAATAAGGACTCAATGACTCCTTATTCCAAGAAAGTGGAGAATCAGAAGAGCCTTCAAGCCATAATAATAACGCTTTATCTAGGTTTTTTTCGTTCAAAAACCTATCGAGTAAAGCGTCATTATCACTTATTCGAGACTGCGACTTTTGTTGAAAAGTGAAGTCTTGATTGATAAATGAAAACTCTTCGTGATTCATTCTATTGCATCATCCTTAATGCGAGAGAGCGGTATTATTAACCGATCTCTGGGATTTTAGCTACAAGGCGTAAAGAAGAGGTAAGCTCTTCCATTTGTAACCAAGGTTTAAGCCAAGCAACAGCGTTATAAGCACCAGGTTGTCCTGGGATCTCTTTTACAGATACTTTCGCATCAGCAAGAGGGTAACGTGCTCTAATATCTTGACCACCGCCCTCTGTCGCATTTACATAAGACAGAATCCAACGGTTTAACCATGATTCAACGTCTTCTGCTTCCATAAAGCTACCAATTTTATCGCGCGCCATTACTTTAAGGTAATGAGCAAAACGAGAAGTCGCCATTAAGTAAGGTAAGCGTGCTGAAATGGCAGCATTAGCGGTTGCATCAGGTGTTGAGTAGATTTTTGGTTTTTGACAGCTTTGGCCACCAAAGAAAACAGCATAATCAGTGTTTTTATAGTGACATAAAGGCAAGAAACCTAACTGGCTTAGCTCAGCCTCACGACGGTCTGTAATGCCAATTTCTGTAGGACATTTAAGATCTGGATCGCCATCATCACTTGTAAATATGTGCGTTGGTAAGCCTTCTACTTTACCACCACCCTCTGCGCCACGAATAGCAGTACAGAAACCATATTGAGAGAAAGCAGCGGTCATGTTTGTTGCCATAGCGTATGCGGCATTACTCCAACAGTAATCACTATTATCAGTGCTGACTGAACGGCCATCTTTCGCTTCAACTTCAAACTCTTCGTAGTTAAATTCTTCAACTGGTTTTGACGCTGCACCATAAGGTAAACGCGAAAGGAAACGCGGCATAGTAAGTGATACAAAGCGTGAATCATCGCTGTCTCTAAATGAACGCCATTTAGTGTATTCTAGTGATTCAAACACTTTTTCTAAATCACGTGGCTTAGTTAATTCTTCCCAATTATCAAAACCAAATAACGACGGTGATGATGCGGCAATAAATGGACAGAAACCAGCAGCTGCAACATTAGACATTAAGCTTAATGTTTCAACATCTTCTGGGTGATTAGTAAATTCAAAGTCACCTACAATCGTGCCATACGGTTCACCACCTGGGGTACCAAATTCTGACTCATATATTTTCTTAAAGGTTTGGCTTTGATCAAACTCAACAGCTTTACTTAAGTCTTTATGCAGCTCTTTCTTTTTCATGTTTAAAACACGAATTTTTAATGTTGAGCTAGTTTCAGAATTCATCACTAAGTGGTGTAATCCGCGCCATGAGCCTTCAAGTTTTTGAAACTCATCCGTGTGCATTACGACACTTAACTGCTTTGAGATTTTTTGATCGATTAATTGAATTGCTTCATTAAACGTCACAGTCATGTTTTTGTTCCATTGAACTGTGCCTTTTAATGCTTCTTCAGTTAACGTTTTCAGTAACTCTTCAGCACGGCTTGACTCTGTTTGTTTAGTCGCACCAATTGCTTGCTCTAAAAGTGAAGAACTAACTTCTGCTACCGATTCTGATTCTGTTGCTAATTGTTCAGTGCTCATTTATCAGTCTCCTCTAAGTTAAGTTCTTTCGCCATCGAGTCTAAGCTTGCTGTGTTGCTTAATACTTCTTCTAGTACGTTTTCAAGTTCTTCTGAGCGGTCAATCTTCGTCATCAAGTCACGAAGCTTGTTACGCGTTTCCATCAATTTGCGTAACGGCTCTACTTGATTTACAACGGCTGCAGGCTCGAAATCGTCAATCGATTTGAAGTTCAAATTAACTTCAAACTGAGAACCATCATCCGTTAATGTGTTGTCTACTTTTAAACGTAGAGATGGGCTCATACGCTTTAAAACATCATTAAAGTTATCACGATCAATTTGAATAAAACGTCTATCTTTTAGTGGCTTAAGCGCTTCTGTATTATCACCAGAAAAATCGCCCATTACACCCACTACAAAGGGTAATTCTTTTTTTACTGCCGCGCCCTCGGTTTCCACATCATAAGTGATATGTACTCTAGGTTTACGAACTCGTTTTAACTTATCATGGATACTCATTGAGAACTCCTTTTACTATGTTTCAGTTTCGCTGATCTTAATGCCAGACAACTTAAAGTATCCAGTCCTAGCATCACTATCTGTAATTAACTCATTTAATAACTCAGGTAGCGATAATTCGCTCCATCGAATAACTTGTTCTATCGTGTAAGACATCGGTGAATGAGGTTCAGTCTTTCTGAAAAAAGTCGCAATTTCTTGAAGTTTTTTAATTGCGTTTTCTCTTGAATTAATCTCATCACTGCTAAGCTTTTTAGGTTGCTCTGAGTCAGCTTGAATCGCATCCTCAACGAGTTCCTCTTCAGGCTCAGCGTTAGCTTTATCTAGTGCAGTTTGCGCTGCTTCAAGCTTATCTGCTGCTACGTGTTTTACCGCCGCTAAGCTCACTTCTAATGCTTGTTTGATGTTAGACGTCGGTTGTGGCTCACCTGTCACCTCATCCATAACTTCGCTCAAGGCAGCAAACTGCTCTATCGCATCTTCAATATCGTTTTTTAAAGACACAAAAAATTCGGTACTGGTCTCAGCGGCACTTTTTTCTAATTGCTCAAAATCAACTGCGCCTTGGGCTATTTTCTTTTCGCGCTTTTCATCATTTAAACGCGAAATATCATACCCTTGCTGATACTCCCAAAAAGAAAAAGGATCCATACTGACACTGTCTGTCATATAAATGCTTTTTATTGGGATGATCAACGTGCCTTCACCGGCTGTACCATTTAAGCCAACTAAGGCAGACACTTTGTCTGAAATTTCATCACCGTCATCAAGTGTTGGATAAAGGGATTCAAAATGGTGTTCAAGCAAATACTTGGCAACGCGAAAACCAAACGCTATTCCTTTAAACCCGTGAACGCGGCATAAACCTTCAATTAGCCATGCAAGGTATTCAATATCCTTGCTTTCGCTTTTAACTGCCTCACTGCATTGTTCAAGTAATGGCAGCCAATCTCGCGAAAGTGAAGCAATTCCCTCTTCATCGACTAAGGCATTTCTTTCAGCCGCACGAAGTTGGTTTCTTAAATCTTTTAAGGCATAGTAAGTAGACGTTGGAGAGACGTCTGAGCGCGGATCAATACCTGCAAACTCAGCATCTGAAATAGGGGAAATATACTCTTCAAATAAAAACATTCCATTGTCCTAAATATTATCCATGTGCTCTAAGAAGCAAAGCGGAAATTATATTACATTCTTTAAATTAAATTACAAGCCTTGACGCTATTATGCCGATAAGCTGGCTAATGTTATTTTATAAATAATTGAAATAACAGTTTTTTTGTTCCTGATTTATTTACAACTTTTTTTCTTGATTATACTAAAACAGGCTTAATCAGCTACTTAGTGAACAATGGAATCGTTGCCTCATCTTGCAAATTGCAAGATTGTATCGATTGATTGGCATCCACATCATCATATTTTACTAAAATACAGGTCACGTTATCTTTGGCTCCTCTGACTAACGAAGAATGCATTAACGCCATTCCTGAATCAATAATACTAGAGGGCTCTAATGACAAACATATTTCTTCATCTGATAACTCGCCAGTAAGACCATCTGAGCACAGTAAAAATATATCGCCTGTGTTTATATCCCCTTCAACAACATCAACTTTTACTTCATCCATTACCCCTACGGCACGGGTAATTACATTAGATAGTGGATGATTTTTAGCTTCTTCAACAGAAATCATTCCTTCATCTATTAAGTCGTTAACTTGGCTATGATCTCTAGAAACTTGAGTCAACTTACTATTGCGTAACAAATAAGCTCTGCTATCGCCAACCCATAAAATGTAATAGCGCTCATTTTTAACAAACAAAGCTGTCACCGTGCTGCCCGCTGTTTTGTTGCTTAAGTATTGCGCGCTATATTCAGTTAATTGTTTATTTGCATCTTCAATGGCTTTAACAATGTCACTGACGTTTAAATCTTCTAGTTTAAACTTTTCAACATGGGTTCTTATAACATCAACAACTAATTGGCTGGCAACTTCACCCGCTTCATGTCCTCCCATACCATCAGCTACTACCCATAAATTATGGCTGTTAATTTCTACATGCGCGTCTTCGTTAAGTTGCCTAACAGCACCTCGGTGGGTAATGGCATAACTTGAGCTTAAATTATTAATCACTATTTTTTACCTGTGTAAAATTCCATTCCCAATGTTTCCATCGTCCATCTAGCATAGCGGCCACTTGATTTACAGGCGGTAGAGCCGAAGTGATCAACACCATAGGCTTAATATTGCATGAGCCATGAGTCCACCAAACACTGTAATCACCATACTTTTTATATAAAATGGCATGCATGGCATCTTGTAAAATGTGATCACTTAATTCGGTACCAGAAAACTCCAATGCTGTAGCCTGTTTATTCTTATCTAGCGAGTTTGCAAAACTAACTTGCTTTTTAGTTGAAGTAATTTCGCTCAAAGTATTAGCTAACTCTTTACGCCAAGAAAATAAATCAACGGAGCCATCAAGTACTTTGAGTACTGCATCTTCGTACTCCAACGAAAAAACACCAGAATGAAGCACATCGACAGGCGCAATATGTGTTGTTCGCGTTACCGTGAGAGGATAATGCCTCCCCACAGCATCCATACTTGGCAATAACGTGCCCATAATGCCAGTATCACCCACAATATTTGGGCTTAAGGCAAAATGCCAAACGGGACCTGTTAAATAGTTTTCTTGCCAAACATCACCAAGCTGTTCTTTACTTACAGCAATGGCAGCCTGAAGCCATTGCTCCCAATGCTCTGAAAACTCTTTAGTAACATTATCTTGAACAAAGTCGCCTAAACAAGGGACTTTGCCAAGGTAACCAATATCTACAATCGGGTCGGACATGAGAACTTCTCTACACTGCTATTCCAAAAAGGATGCCTGATTGAACTCGGCAATAATTCTACTTTTGCATTGTTACCCATTAGTGAGAAATGCAGCTCTAAGTCTTCTCGCGTTTTACTTCGCTTTTCACTCAGTTCATCTAACATTCTGTATAGTGACCACTCACCTTGGTAGGTGGTGTTAATTGAACGCCCACCATTTGGTGGAGTAAACACCACTCGAGTTTTGCTTTGACCACTTGCACCAGGCCAAACAAAATTGGTCACCTTAAGCGGACCATGACGATAAATCATAGATTGGCCATCAATTTCAATCATGAAGCTTGAGACCGTTTTATCTAATTTAAAGGTACGCAAGCCAAACTCAATTCTTGGAGTATTACTACCACGGTCAAAAAATGCGGTTTGAATTTTGTAAGCATGCTCGAACATTTTTAACGTGTTGTTGCTAATACCAATATCTTTTTCAAACTTCCAAGGGGTTGAGCTCATGTCTACACTCGGAGCTACGTAGCTATTGAAAAAGTTGTCTATGGTGCCATTAGGACCAAAGAAGCGGGTAAAGTCTTTAATGCTGACTTCTTTTTCAGCCTGCGGAGCAAATGGGTAACGGCCCACAATCGCCGCGTTATACTCGCGTAAAACTTTACTTTTCCAAATTTCATTTAGATGCCTGTTAGCACTATTTTTGGTTATGTTGCTAGTATCTCTACTAATATCCAGTAACCAACTATTAAATGGATAAGGTAAGTCGCTGCTTTGATACTCTAATTGGCGAATAAAGCTAGGTTTACTCTTACCGCTTATTTGATCTTTAATGGAATACTTAAGCTGATCGCCTCTATCAAGCTTGGTTAAATAAATATTTAACTCTCTTAAATTTTTCTGAATATTATCAAGTTGCTGAACATCAATATCGATAATATCTTCAAAGGCTTCTTCTACTTGGTAACCTGGTAGATCAATTTCAAATTTTGGAGCTTCATCAGGTAAAAAGCGCTTAATTCGATTTGCTTTAGTTTGCATAGCGACTTTAGCAGCATTGGCTGCCACATCACCGGCTACTTTTTGATTTTCAGATACTGGGAGTTTAGTAAGCTGAACATTCTTTTTCACCGCATTAATGATATTTTTAATCGGTGCTTCAGAGCCTGCTAGCACATCAGTAATATTGACGCCTTCAGCGGGTGAGCTGTATTGATTAAGACTCAAGTCATCTAAAAATGACTGCCAATAATAAATGTAATCTTGGAAATAGCGCTGCTCTAGTTTCTTCTCTATCTCCGCTTTAGAAATATCGTAAGTTCCTGAGGCTTCTTGCCCGTAAACCCAGCTACTAGCCATTAAGTTGCCAAGCATTTTTCCTTTTTCAATATTAAAAATGCCATGAAAACCATTAAAAGTGTATAACCCTGGAATGCTTCGCGTTAAGTCGCCGTTATTACGAAAAGTAAACTTTTGTGCACTTTCAAAGCTAATAATATCGGTTAGTCTGAAAGGCGGAATACTACTATCGAGAAAATCAGCTTGAAGACGCTGGTATGCTCTTTCCGCAATCGGTAGTTTAGTTAACTCTGCACGTGCAACTCGCACAGCTTGGTTATCTATTTCGGTTTGCGTGATTCCCTCATTGAGTAAAGCTGAAATATGATTCATTAACTCACCACGCGTTTGCATATTCAAATCACCGGGTAAGTTTCTGTCTAAATAAGCACTGAACCACACCACAATATCTTCACTTTCAAAGTATTCAGGTTTAAACAACATTAAGTAACACTTTAGCGTTTCATATAAATAGCTTAAGTGTTCTGGATGCGCTTCCATTTCCTTAATTAAAGTATTAGCAACAAATGGCTCTAAATACGTTTGTAAAGAACGCTTGTAAGCATTAGTAGAAGATTCTTTAATTTCGGTTAACTTATTAAAACCAACTGATGAAGCATCCTCAGGGTTAATGAGCTCAGAGTTAGTAGCAGGTAGATTTCTCAGTGCATTTAGTCTGTCGTTCAACACCAATAAATTATTTCTATCAAACGAAGAGGCATCGAGCTCTTGGTAAGTAGTAATTGCCTCATCGGTGGCGTCTATTAAGTTGCTATTCCATGCAAAACTAAAGTACCACGAAACTGAAAAACCTAATAAAGCAACACACGCAGCTGAAATACTTGCAACGCGAAGCCATTTATTTTGCTTATCATGATGTTTGTTAGTGCTTGCTAAGTTTTGCTCAGGAAAAATAACACTTTCTAAAACATTCTTAATAAAGAAACTTTTAGATTGATTTATGTAATCTGTTTTCCCTGCGCTCACATCATTTAAAAAGCTTGACGGTGTCCCTTCTTGCGTCGCACTGGTTAAGTACACCCCTCTGAACATGGGTAATTCTTCATAGGCATTGGGGGTGAAAATTTCTTTTAAAAAGTCATCACCTACGCCCTGCAATACCCGTAACTGTCGAGGGAATTCAAAAATCTTGGCACGAATAGCTTCGTTTCGCTCATTGATAAGCCGACGATTTAACATCTCTGTAAGCTTAGAAATTAAAGCATGGAACTCTTTATTGAACGCATCTACCTGAGTATCTTTATCTAAATCAAGTTCAAAGGTAATTCCCCAAACCTGCTCACATTCTTCTTCAGTTAGCTCAGCAAAAAACTCTCTAAAGCCTTCAATTAAATCAACTTTAGAAAAAATAACATAAACAGGAAATGTCATCCCTAGTTGGTTTTGTAATTCTTGAAGACGCTGTTTTATAGCACGAGCATGTAGGTTTCGCTCAGTTTTGGTCTGGCTCATTAGCTCAGAAATACCCATGCTGATCATCACGCCATTAATAGGACGTAACGGGCGATGCTTTCTTAATAACCCTAAAAAACCTTCCCATGCTCTTGAGTCATGTTTTGCGTGGCTACTTTGTGTTGTGTAACGCCCTGCGGTATCAATTAATACCGCTTTATTGGTAAACCACCAGTCACAATTACGGGTACCGCCTACACCATGAACTAAGTCAACGCCTAGCTTATCTTTTAATGGATAATCGAGGCCTGAGTTATGAATAACCGTTGTTTTACCTGCACCCGGAGGGCCAATCATAATATACCAAGGTAACTGGTATATATTTTTACCTTTAAATAGCTTTACATCTTTTAGTAAATCTATAGCTTCATTCATTCTCGTTTTAAGAGTAGTAATTTCTTCGTTTACTTCACTACTATTGGCATCATTGTTATCAATTAACTCATCTGCCATTTTTTCATCGCGCTTATTTTGCTGCATAAGACGATAAATTTTGGTCACTGAAAAAACTAATAATACCAATAAAATAGTTAATAATCGTGATGCTACACCTGCAAGCGGTACATAGTCTGCCACTGCGATTAAAGGGCCACCAAACCAAATTAATAATGATAAGGCTAAAAAGCCGATAATTAATATAGCGGTTCGTGATGTTAGTGCGTAGGTTATTTTTTTAAATTTTTGTGAGAAACTCATTGCAGCCTCATTAAAATAATAGATCGATTTCAATTCGTCGGTTTAATGACCGAGAAGCTGAATCTGAATTGCTGGCGATAGGCTCTGCAGCGCCCTTTCCTTCTGGCCATAAACGACCGCTTAAGTTGGTACTTTTAGCCATTAAATTAGCAACCTGTGTTGCTCTGGCTAAAGAAAGATGCCAATTAGAAGGATACTTATCTGTACTAATTGGTAAGTCATCTGTGTGGCCCGTTATAAGCACTCGCCCTTTAGTTCCCTCTAAGCTTAACGCTAACTTTTCTAAAATAGGCTGAAATGATGGAAGTAGTTGAGAATCCCCTTGTTTAAACAAATTTTCACTGTTTATCGTTATGCGGATCCCATCGGAATTTTTTGCAACAGCAACAATCCCCATTTTAATTTCTGTTTGCAGTAACTGTTCAAGTACACGCAGCTGCTGATCTTTTTTATCAACCGTTTGATTGACAGCTAACGGATGAATGCCCGCTAGTTTTTCATTAATCGCAAAAACATCGTTATTTAGCTTCATATTTATTGATAGATAAATCATCAATAATATTAGCCCCAGCACAGAAAATATGACCCACAGTGGCACATGATTTCTTAGTTCAACACCTGCAGCAACTCTTTGTTGCCAATTTGGAGATAGTTTATTATTAATTGGGCCATCAAGCTGATTGAGTAAATGATAAAGCTGTGAACGATACTCTTCGACTTTTGTATCGCCGCCGGCATCTAATCGATATTTCCCTTTAAAGCCTAAGTTTAAACAATGGTATTGCAACTCCAAAAACTGTTTGTTTTTTTCAGGTTGCCCTAACCCGGCATCAAGTAGAGTATAAAAATACTCACCACCAAAGGTTTCTTTGTGAAAAGTCGACAGCAGACTTTCATCAGCCCACTCCATTGAGCTCCACTTTGAATTCAATACAGACTCATCAAGAATAGCGCATAGGCAATAGCGTGAATTATTAATCACTTCTTTTGATAGGTGCTGGTTACGGACTTCCACTTCAAAACGCTTTATAGCCTCAACACAGCGGTGTTTGAGCGCTGCTAGATTGCTCATTTCAAGCGATTGATTTATGGATATCACAAGAGAAAAGCAATCTGTTGCCGCTTCTAACAAGGGATTTTTAAAAATTGATACCTTATTATTGCTCATCGGCTTTGCAGAGGGTGGCTCAACCGACATAACGGTTTTATCAGCATCATTTTGCGCTGCACCACTGCTTGGGGTATTTCGCCCTAGTCGGCCAGGGCGTGGTTTTATAATGGTTTCGTCCATTGAAACTCTTCCTTTTAAAAAGTTAAGTTCTAATAGCCCAAAGGCTTAATTGGAGTTCTGGGTAACTTCCTGAGAGGTGGATAGCAATTCCTCCGCTGGAGCGCAGTTTTTCCCAATGTTCACCATGGCGATTTAATTCAAAATAATGAAAACCAGCATGGTAAGGGATCTGTCTTGGCGCTGTTGGCAAGTTACTAATTGTAATACCTGGGATCTGGTTGTTAACAAGATCACGAATGGTTTCAACGCTGCCAATTTTAATTTGCGAAGGTAGAATTTTTCTCAACTCTTCATGCGGAACGCTTGCTTTAATTGCTAAAACAAACTGCGCTGAATTTAAAATAGATTTATCTTTTAAGGCACCAAACGAAATACCAAACTTACTTTGTTCAAGCTTAATTTCAGTCGCGGTTTGCTCAATTACATGACTTAATGATTGGTATAAAAAGTTAACCACTTCACTAAACACTTGCCCTAAATTTGTGTGATCATAATTAGGTAATTTAGGCACTCTTTTATTAGCCGTGCTAAAGGTTGATAACTCACCTGCCAGTTCAATTAAGCGGCTATAAAACACGTTCGGATGTAAACTATTAACGCTGAGCAAATTATTAAATATCGCGTCATATTTATTTAGTGTTTGCAGCATTATAAAATCTGCAACTGACGTACTACCCGCATAACCTTGGCACAACCTAGCAGCAATGCTTTCAGCGCGTTGCTTTATCATTGAGCCAATTTCTCTCACTAGCCCCGATAAAGGTTTACACTGCCCTACTTTTAAAGAGGGAGGAATGTACTTTGCATCTAACTTTATTTGCCCTTCGCTGCTCACATCCACTATTCGTGCTAAAGGCAACACGATATACCCTGAATGATCATCAGAAGACAGCATCAACTTACTGTATACTTTTGCAACTTGAATTATTTCTTGAGACTGCGCTCCCAATAAGTCATCACTCACTGCCAAATCGTTAAGCTTATAGCGAGTAACCATATTATCGTCAGTTGACGATATATTAACGCCACTATTTTTTAGCGCAGGAATAGCCAAATAAACAATTTCATCAAACACATCTTTATTAACCACTAAAGGCTCAGGTAAAGAGGTTGACTGAGGCATATCAATTGGCAATAGATCTGGGGTGATTGCAGTTAATGAATCAACAGCGAATTGACCACTGTTAAGTAATTCATTATCAATACTAATATCAATTATTCCCCATGGATCAGCAAGGTTTCCACTGCATACTTGCTTAATCACATTTGAAATATATTTATCTGATTGCTGAAAGTGCTGAGGTCTTAAAAACATCCCCTCAGTCCAAGCAACACGAGTGTTATCACCCATTTTAAAAATCCTTTTTTATTGCTCTCTCATGTATGTAGCAATCGCTTCTACATTTACATTGATGTCGTCATAACCGGTGGGGTCAACTTCAATAACCGCTCTCCACCTTGCTTGGTCTATATTTCTGTAAGCAACAACAACCCCAACATAACGAGTATTACGATTAAGGCTCATTTTATATTGCTGTACTGAATCAGGTTGAAGCTCTAACTCATCCTTTTTTAATAAATCAGGGCCTAATATCTTTTCTGGCGTATCGTATAAGCTAAAAAAATCCTGCGTGTCAAAAATTGTTCTTGAGCTCAACTCAAAAATTTTCATCACCACCGGAGAAGGGCGTTCGGATGTATCAGGATTAACATTTTTAGATACATTGATGATCAGATCTGTAGAAGGAGGTACGATTTTATTCATCGTAGTACATCCCAGTACCAAAAATAGTAAACTAAAACTCATTAAATAGAGCTTAACTTTATGCATTATTTACTTTCCTTTCTAGAGCGTTTCTTTGATTCGATCGTTATATGCTTTTAAAAAATCATCAGACATAGCCATAGCGCCTTTCGCGTTAACTTCCTGAGAAATATCATCATATAAACTTTGATATAACTTCCAGCATTTAGACTCTATTTGGCCTGGAATAATTTTTAACACGTTAGAATTATCGTTTGCCTGTTGATTAATTTGCACGGGAGAAACTTGCGATAACATCCCTTTGAGCACGCCATCTGCACCAGCGAGCAGTGCTTGCTCGTGCTTGCGTGTATCTACAAAGCTTTCTTTAATAGATTCATTCGAAGATAGAAAGCTTGCACTATTTTTTATGAACAAGTTCTGAATAACATCATCAATATTGGCAGAAAACTTCAATGGGTTGTTCTGTTCGGTCTGAAACATTGTATGGTTCAGTCTTAATTTGTTCTTTACAATCGCGCGTTGGCGTAAAGATTCCATAAGCTCTGTCAGTAATAAACTTAAGCCCTGCCCCATCTCAAACCACAGTTTTTCATTATCTAGAGCACTTTTAAGCTCATCCTTAATCCCCAATCCGTTTAAAAAGGCATCACAAAATACTTTATCATTTTGAGCAAAGCTTTTTACAGGCGCTGTTTGTTTTACAGCTTGCTGCTCAGCATTATAACGTTTAGTCGGTGCGCTTTCTTTTATTGGAGCTGGAGTGTCAACTGGCGCTGAAGAATTCACTTCGTCATTACCAAGATCAAACTCATCGGTATTCATAAGGCGAGTTAGTTCATCCCAATCTTCTGGAATATGATTATCCGCTGTTGCTTGTTGTGAAATTACAGATACCGCAGGCATAGACTCATTCATAATTGAATCATTGAATAACGGCGCAGACTCTGCAGTTTGACTACTATGTGAAGCAAATGTACTTACTTGTTGAGAACTGTTTGAAGTAATAGGATTACTAATATCTGCGTGTGGCTCATCAGCTAAACTAACATCAACCTGAAAATCACCAATAGTTAAGACATCACTATCTGACAAACGTTGTTTATTACCTTGACCTAAAGGCGCCACTGCAAAATTAATAAACAAACCATTGGTTGAATTATCGTATATATAAAAAGAATCGCCTTCTTTTTCAATTCTACCGTGCTTACTTGAGATAATTTTTTCAGGATCGGGAAGATGCCAATCACATCCCTCAGAACGGCCAAAAGTGAGTGAATCTTTTACCGTTTTGGTAGCTTCGATTTCAGGCGAAAGTCTGTGATAACTAGTGATGTTTAGTATCAGTTCCATTTGATAAGTCAGTCCCTATAGCATTATTGTGAACAGGATAAAGTAGAAGCGAAACTATTGTCAACATTGAAATTAACACAGAGAAATGTCGCATTGTAGATTTTGTCTCTAAAACAATACGGCCTATATACTCATCGACGGCGTTTGTTACTTTTCTTTTTAATGCTTTTTAACTAGGCCAAAAATAAACGCTTTAGAGACATCTTCTGGCTTTAAACCGACTTTTTCAATTCACTATAAAGCGAGTTCACCGGCAACAATATGCTATTCAGGCATTGCTATAATTGTATATTTTTGTAAAATACATGCTTATATCAGAGGGAAAATTGATAGGTAAGTAGAGATTATTTACCTTTGTAATTATTTAACTAAACACAATAAAAGGATTTTTTAATGAGCAATATTAATGATAACAACGATAAAACTCAGATTGCTTCTCTAGACTCCAGCACAAAAAAAACATCAAGCATCCATAAACAAAACCTCCTCGGCAAAAAGATATCCGATCGCTACCTAATTGAAGAGCTCATCGGGCAAGGTGGAATGTGTTACATATATCGTGCGCGAGATACCTTTTTAGAAAACAGCGGTCGCTCTGAAGCATCGGTCGCTATAAAAGTGCTCCAAGAAGAGTTTTCCAACTCTGAAGAAGCTATTTCATTATTGAAAGATGAAACAGCAAAAACACAACAACTTGCTCACCCTAGTATTGTAAAAGTTTACTCAGCAGACTCTGATGGCGATTTATATTATGTCACTATGGAGCTCATTGAGGGAGAAACTCTAGAACAAATTATTAAGCGAAATAAACCCTCAGGTTTAGCGTTTAAAAAAGCGAAAATTATTTTAGAACAATTAACTGACGCCCTTATATATGCCCACTCACGTGGCGTAATACATAATGATCTTAAGCCTTCGAATATTATTTTTGACTCTAATGGTAACCTCAAAGTGCTTGATTTTGGTATTGCTAAACACAAAAGTTTGGACGACCAATATGCTGTTAAAAACGAAAGTGAGTTTGCAACCATTGGTGGTTATACTCCAACGTATGCTAGCCCTGAGCAGCTAAAAGGCGGCGAAGCATCCATTAAAGATGATGTATTTTCATTTGCCTGTATTGCTTATGAGCTTCTAAGCAGTAAGCACCCATTTAACCGCATTGCTGCAGATAAAGTTCCTAAAAATACTACTGTAAAAAAACCAAGTAATTGCCCTCTCCTTTTATGGAAAAATTTACATAAAGCATTATCTTTAAGCGCCAGCCAAAGACTCGATTCACTAGAACAAATTTCAAAAACGCTAAAAGTGAACTTAAAACCCGCTATTTTTGCCAGTGTGGCTAGTGTGGCAATTATTGCCTTAATCACTCAAAATTATTTTTCAAGCTCAGATAATACCAAGCAATTACAGGCACAACTTGATAACGCCAAGGCAATCAACCAACAAGTGGAAGCATGGATGTCTTGGCAAGGCCCTACTATTTTAAACAAGCTAGAACAAATTCCGCCACAGTATGAGGTGCTTAAACAAGGATTACTCAGATCAAATCAGCAAAGTATATTAGATAGCTTTAATGATGAAGCAAGCCAGTTTAATAATATTGCGGGCCGTAAATTTAAAGATTTTGATAAAATAATAGCGGTCTATTCTAATGCACTGAACTACTATCCCGATTCAGAAAAACTTTCGATGCAATTAGAAAGTGTATTGAGGGAGCGCCAATCAATTATTTTTGATATTACCGCGAGAATAGATTTATTACTCGAACAATCACGCTACAACGAAGACCAGCCCAATAGTATTGCTCATCTCGTTAAAGATCTAAAAGAAGTAGATAAAACTTACCGTTATCAACCAACAGATCTGCATCTTGATAACTTTACTGTTGCGTTAAACACAGCCATAGAAAGCGATGATGTCATCTCACAAAAAGTACTTTTAAATGTGGGTAAAATTGTATTTTCAAATAACAAAAAAGCAGAAGAGCTTCTTGCTAATTTAATGAAGCGTGAGTCTGCAATTAATGCACTAACCGCATACCAACAAAAGATTAATTTAGGCGAACAAGCCGAGTTTCCTCGTGCCGATGCGGTCATTTTTTATGGTCCAAAGTTTCAACGCTTTTCTGCACAATTAGAAACTATTGAAGATCATAAAGCTTTAATGGAATTTGAAGAGTTTATTAAATCCGAATCGACAGCACTACCCAACGATTTTTCTCTTTTAGTATCACTTAGAAAAGAATTATCGAGACGTTACATTAGTACAGCGAACGATTTAATGAAAAAAAGAATGTATAAAGCAGCTGAACGTTTGGTTGAAAAAAGTGAGGCCATCACGCAATCGTTAGACAATATGCTTTAAACAACTCTTATTTATTGCTCAAAAATAACACAGATATAATTGAATATAGATTAGTTAGCTATTAGACTAACCCAAAATATACATAATAAAGTCAAGGACGACGAGTGCATTTTCATCATCATACACTCCGCCAAGATTTTAAAATATATAGACTTTTTATAATTAATGGAGTACCTATGAAAAATTTAAGCTTATTAGCTGCAGCCGTTATACTTACGGGTTGTTCGACAACTTCTAGTGTAAACAAAACAGAGGAAGTAGTTATTGAGCCAACGCCTCAAGTTAGCGAAGAGAATGCGCCAATATCACTGACTGTTATTACTAACCCTGCTGACTCTAGAGTACGTATTATGAATATAGTGCCTGTATATCAAGACGCTATTGAACTAGATGCAGGTAAATATGATATCGAAGTAAGTAAAGCAGGTTATGTGACTTATAGGAAATGGGTAACGGTTGACAAAAAAACCATCTTAACTATTGAGCTAGATGAAAAACAGCTAAGCCAGTCTGCGCAATAAGCGAATGATCAATTTAAAATGCCTTTATTACGCTCAATAAAGGCATTTTAAATACGGTAATAGGCAAACCACGCGTAACTAATTATACTAATATTAACCACAATACATACCCATAGCACTGCAATAAAAACTCGCTTTTGTGACTTATGTCGTAAACTTTGCTGCGCAATAAGTGCACCGGGCCATCCTCCAAATAAAGCCAATAGATGTAAGTGTCGTTCAGGTATACGACTCACCTTTTTATGGTTTGATTGTACCGCTTTTCGCTTATCCCATGCGTAATATACAAATGTAATACAGCTGATCGATGAAACATATATGGGTAAGTACATTTCAACTTCATTATTTAAGTAAGCTAACCAAAATAAGGCTATAAACAAGCTGGAAAATATAATTAAGCTACTTTTTATCAAAAAATAATCGCCTATAATGAAGATAATTAAAAGAAACACCAAGGTTAAATTATGACATATTTAAAGGCTTCGATGCTGCTGTTTTCACTATGTATATTCAGTATTCAAGCAAATAATAAAACGGATTTACTAGAGCCTGAGCTTGCGGTATTCACTCCTTACTTAGGTACTTGGCAAGCTGATTTTCATATAGATAAAAACCCGCTTCCAACCCAAGATGTGACCAAATGGGAGCGCACCTTAAATGGTAAAGCCATTCGCACTACGCATTCTATAAATGAAGGTGAGTATGGGGGCGAATCAATGATTTTCTATGATCGCAAAAAACAGTCATTAGTATTTTATTATTTTACTACGGCTGGCTTTTATACCAAAGGAGTTATGAAAGTGTTGAGCCCAACACAATTTGTTGCTTATGAAGACGTCACTGGCAGCCAAGAGGGCATCACTAAAGTTAAATCAACTAGTGAATTCAAAGATGAGCAATTTGTTGTTTCCACCAGTTATTTAAAAAAAGGTGAATGGACTAAGCCGCAAATTCGCACCTACCATCGCAGCAATAAAGAAGTAAAGTTTAAATAAGTTTTACTTATTGCCTTGTAATACCTAAAAACGTATTAGTTCTTTAAAAAACAGTGTTCTAGCCATTAATAATTACGATTTTGAACTAGAACACTGATCTTAAATTACTTTATAAATTTTTTAAACGCATTATCAACAGGCGTATCTGCAAGATGGTTGGTGT
This sequence comes from Pseudoalteromonas sp. DSM 26666, assembly GCF_900116475.1. NCBI lineage: Bacteria > Pseudomonadati > Pseudomonadota > Gammaproteobacteria > Alteromonadales > Pseudoalteromonadaceae > Pseudoalteromonas > Pseudoalteromonas sp. DSM 26666. Next base: position 372,027 of record NZ_FPAR01000002.1, read on the forward strand.
AATTACTCATCACCTTTTGCGCAAGACCCAACACAATTTCAAGAAGCTGTTGTTTTGTATACCCTGCTGCAAAAAACTTTTCCTGCTGTGACTGACTTAACACACCACGTTCTCGTGTCATTTCAAGCGTTGTCTCACGAAGTGTCTCAAGTTTAGGATCAGCAAGCGGGGTTTTATTGACTAATGCATCCACAATATTCTCATCAACTTTCATGGCAGCCGCTATACCACTGTGTGCTGGCACACAATAATGGCACTCGTGCTCAACATTAATTGATTGCCAAACAACCGTTAACTCTTGTGCATTAAACGATGTTTTTTGAAATAACTCATGCAGTACTTGATAACCCTTTAGCAATGTTGGTGCCTCAGCCATCACAGCATGAAGATTAGGCAACATTCCAAAAGCGGCGACAGAGTCTGTTAATAAAGGTTTTGCCTCTGCTGATGCATTTTCTTGCGTGTATAAGGTAAATTCAGCCATAGTTTGCTCCTATATAATAAATAGTATTAAGTCGTGTTGAGAAACATATTATTTGATTTTGAGCGGTCGCTCAAGTTAAAATTGAACAGTCGCTCAAATTAATAGAAACTATTATGGCCAATAAAATTAAATTTGAACGTGAACATGTTGTTCGCGTGGCAAGTCAGCTGTTCTGGGAGAAAGGCTTTCACGCTACTTCTACCCGCGATTTACAGGAAGCTATAAATATGCGACCAGGAAGTATTTACTCTGCATTTGGCTCTAAAGAGGGGTTATACAGCGAATCTTTAAAAGACTACACCGTACAGATGAAAAGCCAAATTGAGGGCTTTATAGCAAACTCTGATTCGATTTTAGGTGGTTTGCGGGGATTTGTTGAAAATGTAATTATTAAAACCAAGGACTGCAGTCCAAGTGCTATTTGTATGTTAGTAAAAGCAAATACCGAATTTGCTGAAAAAGACACGGCTTTAAGTGAGTTAAGCGCAGGATTACTGACTAAATTTGAATCTTATTTAACCACATTGTTTACCCGCGCTATTGAAAATGGTGAGCTAAGCGGTGATTTAACTGCAACTGCATACGCACAATTTTTCCAAGTGCAATTTACAGGATTACGAGGTTACTTTAATCGCCCTGCAGTCGAGCATTTGGCGATGCCGATGATCAACCAAATGTTTGTACTAATCAAAAAACTGTAATCCTATTGGGTGCTTACCTTTGCGCTTAAATAAACTCTTTTTATATTCAGTTTGATTATTCAGCGTATAAAAAAGCGGCTAATCTGTATTAAATTAGCCGCTTGTTTAACTCTAAATAAAAAATTTACGTTTTCAACTTATTCAGCTCAGCGTCTTGCTGTGCAACCAACTTATTGAGTTCTTGGCTGCTATCGCCTGCCTGAGCAGATAAATCAGAGAGCTGAGATGCCGCATCAGAAATAATAGTTAAATTACGATTTATTTCTTCAGTGACCAAACTTTGCTCTTCAGCTGCGGTTGCAATATGGGTGATTTGGTTAGTTATTTCATCCACTTTTACAACAACACTGTGCAGTGCATCAAAGGCAGTAGAAGTTTCATCAACTGCATTTTCAGCACGTACAACGCCTTTTTCGATGACAGTTGAGGCATTTCCTACTTCTGATAACAAGCTATCAATTAGGCTGCTAATATCATCGGTGGATGAGCGAGTTTTAGACGCTAAAGCCCTAACTTCATCCGCAACAACTGCAAAACCTCGGCCATGTTCACCGGCACGTGCAGCTTCAATGGCGGCATTCAATGCCAGTAAATTTGTTTGCTCAGAAATAGTTCGGATTACATCCAAAATTTGCGTAATATCATTACTACGTGAGGCCACTTTTTCGACTGCTTGGTTGGCTTCTTTGATTTCCTCAGACATTGTTTTAACTTGGGTCATCGCAGAAGATAAACTCGACTCGCTGCTAACCACTAAGGTATTGATTTCATCAGCTTGTTGCGCAGATTGCTCAGAAGCTTTAGCCACTTCAAGTGCTGTCGCGCTCATCTCATTCATTGCAGTAACCACACTTTCAATTTCTTTAAACTGTGCCTGAACATTATGCTTAGTTTCTACGGCAATATTTGAGGTAACTTCGCCTTGATGCTTGGTTTGATCCGAGACCGCTTTTAGCTCACTAATAAGTTCACGCAGTTTTGATAAAAACTTATTAAATCCTCCGGCCAAAGCTATAAGCTCAGCATGCGTATCAACATGTAGTGTTTGTGTTAAATCACCTTCAGAGCTGGCTAGGTTATCTACACGTTCTTGTATTTGTTTAAGTGGCGCTACAACACTGCCTACTACAAGCTTCATTACTATAAATGCCAATACCGCAATCACAGTCCCCGTGATCAAAATAATCACACCCAGCTCTTTTGCAGCCTCAGACATCCCAGCAGTTAATTGAATAGGTCCTTCAAAGGCAAGTTCAGCGGGTACTTCAATTAGCAGCATCCATTTCACATCAGCAAGCTTAATTTCAATCGGGTAAGACACCATTATTTCAGCGCCTTGTTTGTTTGTTCCTTTGGTGCCTTTTAGAGCTTTATAACTCTCATAACTTTTAGCGCTAACCGCTTCTTTTAAAGGGCGACCTAGTTTTTCTTTGTAGTGGCTCGTACCGACAATTAAACCCAAATGACTCAGTAAGGTTACTTTTGCTTTACCATCATAAAGCGCTTTTGAAAGCTCTTCTGTCAATTTTTGAAATACAGGTAGTGTAATATCTGCGCCTGTTACCCCTACAAACTGGCCTGATTTAATAATAGGCACCACTAAAGAGGTCATCATTTCAGAATAACCCGGTGTTATTTCATAGAGGTAGGGTTCCATAATGCAGGGTTTTAATTTGTCTTTTGCACACAAGTACCATTCGGCTTCACGTAAACCGAATTCATTAATTTTATCAACATATTTTTCTGAGGCATCTTCTACTACTTGTTGTTCAACAACGCCGTTCGAATTTCTCGTTAGATAAACCTCTAGTGTGCCAGCTCCAGCAACTGAATGATCGTACCCTTGGGTAAAATCACTATCTTTGCCATCAAAGCCATTTTTTTCAAACTGTGAGTAAATACTAGAAATAACATCATTGCTTTCTAGTATTGAGCGATTTAGTAGAGCGACAGATTCTCTGTTTATGGATGTTTTATCGGCGTCTTCTAAAATACTGCCAAGAGAGTATGGGATCCGATAAGCTTCATTGATAAATGCCGCAATTTTCTCACCGTATGCTGCTGCATTTGCGGTTAAGCGACCATCTACTTCACTGACAATTAATGTTTCTGCCTCTGAAGAGGTTTGTGCATTACTTGATGATAATTTAGACCACAATATTCCTGAAAATAGTACAACCGTTAAAAGTATACTTCCAACACTTATCCACAATAACTTTTTTGCTAACGCTATTTCCCGCATTAAAATTACCTTACCTTACATATGTATTTTTTAGTTTAGACCAATTAAAAGAACATACTATAAAATATTTCAGAAATACCGTTTAGTGACTTATTTTAGTATTTAGTGTTCGGCTAACTTTGTTTAGTTAACCGTTGAGTGATTAAACAAACGAGCAAAAGTAAGCTAGCGCTTACCCACAAACAGGCCTGCAGCCCATATACTTTATACATAAAACCAGAAAGTACTGTCCCGACCAGTCTTCCTGCAGCGTTAGCCATGTAATAAAAACCTACATCCAAAGAAACACCATCACTTTTAGCAAGGCTGACAATCAAATAACTGTGTAATGATGAGTTAATAGCAAATGCAGCACCAAAAATAAATAACCCAACAATTAGCGTAGTGTTTACAGCTATATTAAACTGCATCAAACAAGCTAATAACAAGGTGACACACGCCAATACTCCCCCCCAGTAAAACGCTTTCTTTATCGCATCATTACTGACAAGTGACTTACCCGTAATTTTTGGTGCTTGAGATTGCACTACCCCATAAGCAATCACCCATAGTGCCATAAAACCACTAACCCACCAGTGTGGCCAATTAAATTGCGAGGCTAAATAAACAGGCAGTGCAACAACAAACCATACATCACGAGCAGCAAATAAACAAAACCGAGCGGCACTAAGTAAATTAATTGCCCTAGACTTAGAAAATAACGCTTTAAATTTTGGTTTATTTTTAGCTTTGCCTATATCACCCTCTAAATACACTAAGCTAATGATCCAAGCGATAGTTAAAAGCATAATTAAAGCAACTAACGCTCCAACAAATCCTAGTAAAGTAAGTAATAGCCCCCCTAAAAAGAAGCCAACTCCTTTTAATGCATTTTTAGAGCCCGTTAATATAGCAATCCATTTGTATAATTGGCTTTGCTGATTGTCACCTTCGGGAACTAAATATTTAATCGCACTTTTAGCGCTCATTTTATTGAGATCTTTGGCAACCCCACTTAAGGCTTGCGCTAACATTACATAACTTACCGATAACCAATCGCTTGGTGCACACAACATAGCTAAAGCCACAACTTGCAACCCTAATCCTATGTTCATGGTTTTATTTAAACCTAAATGCGCACCTAACCAACCGCCAATTAAGTTAGTAATAACCCCAAATAACTCATAAAACACAAACAGCATGGCAATCGCGAGCGCGCCATACCCTAACTGATGAAAATACAGCACCACCAGCATGCGAAGTGCGCCATCTGTTAGTGTAAAAGCCCAGTAATTACCCGTAATAATACCATACTGTTTTAAAGCCGATGGTAAATTGGCGATTTGCGAAAACATCTTCAATACCCTGAACTAGTTTACTAAATCACTTTGTCCTACTTTGAGCATCAGCTCAGCAGTCCGGTTGGCATAACCCCATTCATTGTCATACCAAGCATAGAGTTTAAGTTGAGTATGGTTTATAACCATTGTCGAAAGCGCATCTATAATTGTGCTACGAGGGTCTGTTTTGTAATCAATAGATACCAATGGCTTTTCTTCATAGCCTAAAATGCCTTTTAGCTCGTTGTTAGCAGCTTGTTTAAACCATCCATTCACTTCTTGTTCGGTTACACCACGCTCTAGTTCAAACACGCAATCAGTAATTGATGCATTGGTTAGGGGGACTCGAACTGCATGGCCGTTTAATTTTCCTTTGAGCTCAGGGAATATCTGCGTAATAGCCGTTGCACTGCCGGTAGTGGTAGGAATTAAACTTGTTCCGCATGAGCGCGCGCGACGTAAATCTTTATGAGGTGCATCTATAATGGTTTGGGTGTTGGTAATGTCATGAATCGTTGTTATGGATCCATGCTTAATCCCTACTTTTTCTTGCAATACTTTTACCACAGGCGCTAAACAATTTGTTGTGCATGAAGCCGCGGTAACAATTTTATGTAACTGCGGATTATAAAGATGATCGTTCACCCCTATTACCACATTCAAAACACTCTCTTCTTTAACTGGGGCAGTAACAACCACACGCTTTACACCTTGCGCTAAATAAGCGTTAAGTAATTCTGTTGTTTTCATTTTACCGCTGGCTTCAATCACCACATCACATTGTGACCAGTCAGTCTCTGCAATCGATTTATTATTCGTTACTTTAACCGTATGCTTTGCTACAGAAAAACTATTATCATCGGCTTGCACCTCATATTTTAGGCGCCCGTGAACCGAGTCAAATTCTAATAAATGGGCATGTGTTTTCGCATCAGCAGCCACATCATTAACATGTACAAATTCAACCTCAGGCCAATCAATTGCCGCTCGTAAGGTTAAACGTCCGATTCGTCCAAAACCATTTATGCCTACTTTAATCGTCATTATAAAATTCCTTTAGTTAGTCACAGCATTTTAAAATTCGCTCAGGACGCTTGCCCATCACATTTAAACGCTGTAATTGATGCTCATAAAATGTAGGGGTGGCATGTAATGTTTTTGTAATTACATCTTTCGCCCAATCAGGTAGTGATTTATTTAAGCTATAGAACACCCATTGATTTTGCTTACGATCAGCAAGCAAACCGCATTGACGTAATACAGCTAAATGCCGTGAAATTTTAGGCTGGCTTACATCAAGTGCCGCCACTAATTCACATACACATAACTCATCTTCATGCGCAATAAGCAGTATTGTCTTTAAGCGGGTGTCGTCAGCGATACATTTAAAAAAATGCAGAGGATTTAGTTGATTCATACAGTGTAGTCTTGTTTTGCATACAACAACAATATATGAAAAGAAAGACATATGGAATAGTGAATATATGAAATTTCATATATTCAGGTAAAGTTATCTATTTTCCGCGTCAACTCAAGTTTGGCTTTTAGAGGTGCGTCCAATAAAAAACACGCAATGATCACTCATGGCGTGTTTTTATAAACAATATAAAGGGGTTAATTAAATAACCGACAGCTCTACTTCAATATTGCCGCGAGTTGCATTTGAATATGGACATACTTGATGTGCTTTCTCTACCAAGGCTTGTGCCGCTGCTTTGTCCATATCACCTAGTGATACAGCCAATTTTACAGCAATACCAAAACCGGCATCAATCGCACCAATAGACACTTCAGAGTTAATGTAAGTATCACTTGGTAACGCAATTTTTTCGCTACCCGCTACAAACTTAAGTGCACCAATAAAACAGGCAGCATAACCTGCTGCAAATAATTGCTCTGGATTAGTGCCTTGTCCATCGTCACCACCTAACCCTTTAGGTGTTGATAAGTTAACATTTAAACGACCATCATCCGATTTAGCAACGCCTTCACGTCCGCCTGTTGCCGTTGCTTTTGCTGTATAAGCTACATTTTGTAATACATTCATAGTGAACTCCTAAGATTAAAATTTCTAAGTTAATTACTTTGCATGCAAAATAATAGATCAACTAAATTCCGATTGCAAATACTTTGCATGCAAACTAAAATACTCTGTATTGAAATGAAGGATAAAGCGATGTCGTTTGAACAGTTAAAATTAAAAAATCAGTTATGCCATCGTTTATATATGGCGTCCAACAGCATAGCCCGTGCCTATCGAGAACCTCTAGGTGAGCTTAACCTTACCTATCCTCAGTATGTTGTTATGATGGCGCTGTGGGAACAAGATGAAGTAACCATCGCTGAGTTAATAGATAAAACCGCAATCGATGGTGGCGCGCTTACTCAAATATTAAAAAAAATGACCGACAAGTCACTACTTAACGTTATAAAAGACGAACACGATAAGCGTAGGCGTTTGGTGCAACTGACTCACACGGGTCAGTCTTTAAAAATTAAAGCTGCCGACATCCCAAAAAGGATTTTTTGCAAATTTGACAGTATCGACACAACCCAAGCACAACAATTAATGCAGTTACTCGACTTAGTGGTCAATGATCTGACCGACTAAAAACCCAGCTTTACCCAGCTACAACTTAACTAACAAGGCGTTAATTAATGACTCATTTAAAAAAACGACTTATTGCTATTACTTACAGCATTACATTACTGGTAAGTAATGGAGCACTTGCCAATAATAGTGAATTAACCACTGTTGCGACATTTGATGCACAACACCCGCCTGGCAACATAGCCATTACGCCATCTGGCCGTAAATTCTTATCTATACATGGTTTTTATGGGCAAAATCAAAAAATCATGGAGCTATTAAGTGATGGCACCACTAAACCCTACCCTAATGAGCAATGGGCTTACGCATATAACAAAGGTAAGGGCTTTTACGGGGTACTCGGTGTTAATGTATCAAGTGACGGCATACTATGGATGCTTGATACCTCAGGGCCCGATCATGCGGGGCGATTAGTTGGTTGGGATACCAACCAAGAGCAACTGCATAAAATTATTTACCTAGCCAAGCCAACAATTACCGATACCTCGTTTTTAAACGATTTAGTTATCGATAATAAACACGGCGTTATTTACATTGCCGACACAGCACAAGGCAGTCAGGCTGCGATTATTATAGTAAACCTAAAAACCGGTGAAGCGCGAAGAGTATTACAAGATAGCCAATACACCACCGCCGAAAATATTGATATGGTTATTAATGGCCGAACAATGCGCCTGGGCGGACAACCTGCGCGTTTAGGTGTTAACCCAATTACGCTTGATCCTAGCGAAGACTGGCTTTACTTTGGGTCAATGTCGGGGACTTCGGTTTATCGTATTGCCACCAGCGCAATTAACAACGAGCAGCTTTCAGCAAAAGCGCTAGAAGCTAAAGTAATGCGCTACGGCACTAAACCCATTTCCGACGGCATTACGGTGGATGGGGGCGGTAACGTCTATGTGACCGATATAACCAATGGTGCAATTGGCGTCGTAAAACCAAGTGGCGACTATGAAGTGTTATTTAAAGATGATCGCCTAAGCTGGCCAGATGGCTTTAGTTATGGTGCAGATCATAAAATATATTTTACAGTAAACGATTTGCACAACTCGCCGGTGTTAAGCAATGATAAAACTCAAAACCCTAATAAGTTTAAAGTGATGTCGTTTACGCCCCTTGTAAAAGGTAAAGTAGGTCGTTAATAACCTAACGCAATTACCCTAGCCCTGTCATGTAATGCAGGGCTTTATAACATCACACCAAAAAAGTGCATATTTTATAATTACTCCCCCAATTTGGTGCCTCAACCAAACTAGGTATTAAAGAAATAATAGTAAATATCTGATTTATATTCATAAAATATTCAATAAACAATTGGCATACTTCTTCCTTATATTTAATTGTCATTAGTTACACCAAGGAAAAAAATTATGTCTAATTTATACAACACTCTTTATTTTTTATGGCGCTTAGATATCACAGTATGGCAAGTTAATGAGCCAACAAATACGCATACCACCAGTGAGAAAGAGCGTATCTACTCGCGTTAAAAACTATTTTTGAACAGACTTTGCAAGCTAAGTCATAGCGTTGTATTGTAAAAGACTATTTAATTGGTTAGTGGAACGTGTATGCATGCTTTAGAAGTTAATTTTGACGGCTTAGTCGGCCCTACTCACAACTACGCAGGTTTGTCGTATGGAAATGTTGCCTCGTTAAATAACGCGGCGAGCTTTTCAAATCCGCAAGAAGCAGTATTGCAGGGCTTGGCTAAAATGAAAGCCATGCACGATAAAGGCTTAACCCAAGGGGTATTTGCGCCTCATGCTCGCCCAGATTTAAATGTATTGCGGCGTTTAGGGTTTACTGGCAACGATGCACAAGTCATTAACAAAGCCTTTAAAGCCGATCCTATTTTATTGCGCGCTTGTTACTCTGCCTCAGCCATGTGGACCGCTAATGCAGCCACCGTATCGCCTTCACCTGATACTAACGACGGCAAAGTACACTTCACTGCGGCTAATCTAAATAATAAATTTCATCGCTCTTTAGAGCCAAACACCACTACACGTTTGCTCAAAGCAATGTTTAATAACGAACAATACTTTGCACACCATTCACATTTGCCTGAGCAAGGTTTTTTTGGTGATGAAGGCGCAGCAAACCATACTCGCCTGTGCGACAGCCATGGTGAAACCGGGCTAGAATTATTTGTATTTGGTGCAAGTGCCTTCAACAGTCAGCTTGTTAAACCCGTTAAGTTCCCTGCAAGGCAAACTTTGGAAGCGTCTGAAGCCATTTGTCGATTGCACAATATAAAAGATACCAGCCAAATACTATTACAACAAAACCCTGATGTGATTGACCAAGGGGTGTTCCATAATGATGTAATCGCGGTGGGTAACGCTAATGTTTTATTATGCCATCAGCAGGCGTTTTTAAATCAAACGCAAGCATTAGACGATATCCGCGAAGCCTATGTAGGTAACAAACAGCTTTATATTATTGAAGTGCCAACCAGCAAAGTGAGTATTCAAGATGCCGTTAGTAGCTATTTATTTAATAGCCAACTGGTTAGCCTTAGTGACGATAAAATGTTGCTCGTTGCCCCACAAGAATGCCAGCGTAATCCTGCTGTAAAAGCGTATATTGAAGAAATGATTATTGCCGATAACCCCATAAATCAAGTGCAGTTTTTTGATTTACGCCAAAGCATGCAAAATGGCGGCGGACCTGCTTGTTTGCGTTTACGTGTGGCGCTTAATAGCCAAGAACTAGCAGCGGTAAATCCAGAGGTTATTTTAAATGAGCAAAAGTACGCCCAATTATGTGATTGGGCTACGCGCCATTACCGCGATAAACTCGGTGCGAACGATTTTGCCGATCCAGCGTTATTAACCGAAAGTTATCAAGCGCTTGATGAGTTAACCCAGTTACTTAGCCTAGGATCGGTATACCCATTTCAACTAGAAGCTTAATTGCTTTCGGCTACTAGGGTTTGCAAGCTTACTGCAAACCCTACATCCTTAATGTCCTAATAAAATTGATTCAATGTAGGTTAAGTTTTTGTATCTATACTTGGTGATACTTTAAAGTATTTGGAAACCTAACATGAACTTAAAATCAACATTACTCAGTAGCGCTGTCTTATTAGCATTAACGGCTTGTGGTTCATCAAATGATGACTCCCCTATTACGCCTACCGATCCGCAAAAATCAACGTTCAGTTTAGGAATTTCAGATGCGCCAGTAACCGGCTTAAAAGCGGTTAATGTAGTTTTTGACTCTATCACCCTTCGTTCACAAGGTGGCGAAGATTTTAGCTTCGAAACCCGTGAAGCCAGCGATTCAACCAAAGCTGAAATGGTTAACTTATTAGAGTACACCGGCGATGATGTTTTTGGCTTACTAGAAGGCGAAGACGTACCTGCAGGTGAATACTCATGGATACGTGCCGACGTGATAAATGGTGATATAAACAACCTAACTGAAACTTCGCATGTCGTTTATGAAGATGACAGCACTGCACCGTTAATTGTAAATAGAAAAGGCAATGACGGAATAGGCGAAATTCAACTTGATGGTTTTACCCTTAATCAAACAGACAATACTTTTGTACTTGAGTTTGATCTTAAGAAATCACTAGTTGCGCCACAAAATGGGGACGAAATAGTATTAAAGCCGCGCGGAGTACGTCTTGAAAACCTCGCGGAATCACAAGATATTAGAGGCACAACTAGCGAATCGCTGTTCGCCAATTGTGAAACCGATAATATAGATGTTGCCGCAGAAGATGGCTCATTTGGTCATGCTGTTTATTTGTATAACAGTGATGTAGAAGTACCCCGTGATAATTACGAAGTAAACGAAGATGAAACCCCTGTAGACGCGCCATTGGCTACTGCAAACGTAGAACTAAACGCACAAACTAGCCAATATGAATTTGAACTGGCATTTATTACACCTGGCGATTATCAGCTAGGTTATACCTGTAACGCACATATTGATGATGCCGAACTACAAGATGAAGCGTTTACCCTATATCAAGTTAAGCCGGTAGCGGTTATAGCCGGTGAAGATACCGAAGTGACATTTGATATTGCTCAGTAAGCATCAACTTTATAAATTCTAGCCCGCACCTGCGGGCTTTTTGTTTTGGAGGAACTATGACACAGAAAGTAATTTTAATTACCGGCGCATCGAGCGGCATTGGCGAGGCAACCGCTAAAACATTAGTTAATAATGGCCACAAAGTGATCTTAACCGCACGCAGCAAAGATAAACTCAATAAACTAGTTGACGAGTTAGGCCATGAAAATGCATTTAGCGTTTCAGCCGATGCCACTGAATTTAATGAACTTGAGAATGTAGTGAGTAAAGGCGTTGAAAAATTTGGTCAATTAGACGCGGCATTTGCTAACGCAGGCATGGGTGTGTCATCACCTGGTACAGAGAATGGCGATCCTGAAGAGTGGTCAGCTATGGTTGACCTTAATATTAAAGCATTGCTGTGGACCGCTAAACTCACTTTGCCTCATTTACGTGAAAACCAAGGGCATTTCATTTTAACCAGCTCTGCAGCAGGACGAAGACCCATTGATGGCTCTATTTATGGTGCCACTAAATGGTTTGCTCATGGCTTTGGTCAAAACCTTGCAGAAGAAATGAAACCTTGGCATGGCCGATGTACAACCATAGCCCCAGGCATGGTGAATACACCATTTTTTGATGAAGCAAAACCAGATAAGCTCGACCCTCAAGACGTGGCCGATGCAGTTTTGTTTGCCATTGAAGCTAATCAGCGTAATAGCGTACGCGAAATCTATTTAATGCCCACCAACTAATAATAGAATATAAAGGCCAATGTTTATTGGCCTTTACTATAAAAGTGCTTAACTGGGCTTTGTTCAAATCACTATTTACTCAATCAATAAAAAATCACTTATTGAAACGCCGCTTACCATGCTAAATCACAACTTTATGTCTATTATATAAAGAAAGTAATTCAATAACTGGAACCCATTTAATGGCTCCCAATAAAACTAATAATATGCCAGCTCATCAATATGTTACTAATGACCCGTTGCATCAACTTTTTGATGCAGTCGATTCTATTTCAGTACAAGGTTACGATGAGCAACGACGTGTTATTTATTGGAATAAAGGCAGCGAATTACTTTATGGGTATACACACCAAGAAGCCATTGGCAAAAAACTCGAAGATTTAATTATACCCGCGTCAATGCGAGAGCCCGTTATTAAAGCGCATAGTAATTGGATTAAGTATGATATTGAAATTCCCGCATCAGAACTCATACTCAGCCATAAAAATGGCAGTGATGTAGCTGTATTTTCAAGCCATGTTATGTTTACCAATCAGTACAATACCAAACAAATGTACTGTATTGATATTGATCTGTCTGATGTTCACAAAGCACAAGCAGAAGCCGTCTTTAATGCCACCATGCTCAAAACTTTATTTGAGGCAATTCCTGATTTATTTTTTGTACTAGAGCAAAATGGCACTATTACTGACTACCATGCAAATAATGAAAACGATTTATATATTTCACCTAACCAGTTTATTGGTAAAAAAATGGTGGATGTATTACCTGAAAAAGTAGCGCAAAAGTTTCAGGTTCATATAGAAAAAACGATAACACAAGACAGTATGGTCAGTTTTGAATACGAATTAAGCATGCCTGAAGGCGTAATTTATTACGAAGCGAGATTGCGTTTACTGCCCAAAAAAAACCAAATTATGGTGATTATTCGTGATATTAGCGAACCACACCGCTCCGCTGAACTAATTCGCCATCAGGCCCACTTTGATAGTTTAACCGATTTACCTAATCGCTTTTTATCCCTAGACCGCTTATCACAAATATTACTGGAAGTACAAAAGAGCCACGAAAAAGCCGCGGTGTTCTTTTTAGATCTTGATGACTTTAAAAAAGTGAATGACTCTTTAGGCCATGAAGTGGGCGATGAACTATTAATTGCGGCAGCAGCAAGATTACAGCAAACACTTAAAAAAAGTGACACAATAGGCCGATTGGGCGGCGATGAGTTTATTGTTTTAATATCCAATTTAAATGATGAAAACGATGCTTTAGCGATTGCTGAGCGGTTACTTCAAGCATTTAGGAAACCCTTTAAACTTGTAGGTAGAGACTTAATACTGACATTAAGTATTGGGATTGCTATTTCCCCTAAGGATGGCACCTGCGCCTCGGTGTTGTTACGAAATGCCGACACCGCTATGTACCAAGCAAAAACCATGGGGCGAAACACATCCTCTTTTTTCACCCCACAAATGAACGTCGCCATGCGCCGACGCTTTGAAATAGAAGAGCAAATGCATGGTGCACTGGAGCGTAATGAATTTGAGCTTTATTACCAACCACAAATAGATGTAAAAACAAACACCATCGTTGGCGCTGAAGCCTTGCTTCGTTGGCATAATATAGTGTTAGGGGAAATCACACCAGATGAGTTTATCCCAATTGCAGAGCAAACCGGCTTAATTACGCCTATTGGTGTATTTGTTCTTCAACAAGCCTTACGCTTTTTAAATGAATGGCAATCAATTAACAAGCAAAACTATACCATGGCGATTAATTTATCACCGCGCCAATTCAGAGATCCGGAACTGGTTAATATAATTAAACACACTCTGCATAAAAATAGTATTAATAATGAATGTTTAGAGCTGGAAATTACCGAAGGGGTGCTGATGAATAGCCAAGCGTCAATTCATGATGCCTTATTGCAAATTGATGAGCTGGGCATAAAACTGTCAATGGACGACTTTGGCACAGGGTATTCATCATTAAGTTACTTACGAGAATACCCTTTTGATGTGCTAAAAATTGACCGCAGCTTTATTACTGGCATAACAGATAACAAGGCAGACTGTAATTTAGTGAAAGCGGCCATAGCTATGTCACACAGCCTAGAAATAAAAGTAGTGGCTGAGGGGGTAGAAACCAAAGAGCAGCTAGATTTACTCAACGAGCTAAACTGCGATATTGCTCAAGGATTTTATTTAAGTAAGCCCTTGCCGGCCGCCAAGCTGCTCAATTTTTCATTGCGTTACTTAAAAGCACTTTAGTTAAAAAGTGCTTTTATAGTTATGTTTTAGCTCATGATTTTAAAGAGTAAATCGCGCACAGTAGCGGGCTCAAACGGTTTGTCACATATTGCGTCCACACCCGCTTGAGCAATATTAGCTAAATGGGTATCGTTAGCTTCTGAGCTCACCATCAAGATTGGAATATGCGAGTACGCATTCGATTGCCTTACCGTTTCAGTTAATTCTTTACCATCCATTTCTGGCATATTGTAGTCAGTAACAATTAAATCAAATGATTGGCTGTTTAACATTTCAATTGCTTGTTTACCGTCTTCGGCCTCTACCGGTGCTGGAATTCCCATCCCCGCTAGCACTCGTATTATGTGTTTTCGTGCAAAACGGCTGTCATCAACTACAAGCACTCTAAGAAGCGTCACATCAAAGTGCTCTAGTTCCACTTCTTGCTCGCTAATAATATCTAAAGTCGCTTTAAGCGCTCGGGTTATTTCGTCGGCACTAAACGGTTTAGGTAAAATCGCTAATACCCCCGATTGCCTAAGTTGCTCTAAATGACGTTTATTACGCTCGCTCGACACCAGCATAAATGCTTGTTGCTCAGTGTTACTGTTACTGCGTATTGCCTGTAATAAAGAATCAGCCGTGCCATCACTTAAGTACATGCTGCTAATGACTAAATCAGGGTGATACTTTGATAAAGCAGCAAGTGCGCTTGCTTGCGTGTCTGCTGTTTCAATTTGTGTAACACCGCACTGAGCCAGTGATTTTTTTATTAGCTTTTGCTGAACTTCAGAAGGCTCAACTAATAAAATGGATAAGTTGGCTATTGCCGTTAAATCACTCATTTCAATCCTGTTAATATTATTTAAATAATTTTTATAACGCTCATTATAAAGTAATAACTTACAAGAAAAAGCTAAAACAGCAACAAAACAGCTTGTTTACCTAAACTCAACACACTCAGCTTAAAAACGGTAGTTTATACCTGCATAATAACGTCTGCCCGAATAGCTTGAGTTTAATAACCGAGACTCTGTATCGTTACCTAGGCGCTTTACCGACTCAGATTTAGTTAAATTAATAACTGCAGCGGTCAAACTCAAATCCTCTAATAAATTAATCGAAGCATTTACATCAACTTGCTCGTATGGGTCTTGGTATACATTTAAGCCGCTATTTAAACCCAACACAGTTTCACCGCGTTTATTATAAGAAGCTCGAATATTAAAGGCATCTCCCTCATAATATATCGAGGTATTGTATTGATACTTAGCACTGCCTATTAGTGGCGATTTACCAAACTCTTTACCATTCACTTCGACATCGGCTTTATTGGTTTTGTTATAAGTGTAGTTTGCATAAAAACCAAGACCACTATCAAAGGCATGCTGTATAAATACTTCCGCCCCTTTAGATACGGCATCAGTGCCATTACCTACTGTGCTATATGGCGATACAGTAATATTTCCTGCCTCAACAATGCCCTCTTTACCAGCAAAATCTTGTTGTACATCAATGACTAAGGGTACAACAAAATTATCAACAGTTTTATGAAACAGTGCTAAACCAATGGCAGAGCCTTCGCTGTAGTAATATTCAATAGATAAATCAGCTTGCACCGACTCAAATGGCTTTAAGTTTTTATTACCGCCACTGCCACTAAAACCCGGAATTTCATTAAACTCAGCTCTATCGTCTGCCCACTCATCTGAGACAAACGTGATGCGTTGTTGTGCGCCTAAATCGGCATAATCAGGTCGTGACATCACTTTAGCAACCGCGCCGCGCACCACTACATCATCACTTATATCCCATGCAATATTAAAGCTAGGAAGAATTTGAGTATCGGTACTCTCTTGAGTAATAAGTTGATAGTCTTCAACAAATCGATCATCTCCGGTTACCGGCTCGCCGCTGTCATCATTGGTATGATCTAATAAATAAGTATATAGGTCGGTTGATGATGTCATGGTTTTAGTGCGCACCACACGCACCCCTAAATTACCGCGCACGCTATTAAACTCAAAGTCACCTTGCAGATAAAACGCCGCTATTTGCTCTTCAATATCATAAATAAAGTTATCTTCTTTGCGTGTATACGGCACATAATGACTGGTCACAATGTCACGATATTTTTGCCAATCAATACCGGGCATTTGGTTTATATTAAAACCACCAGCAATGTTAGCTTCGTTAATAAACACGTCTTGTGCTAGTGGCATACCGTTATTCCACTGATAACTGTCAAAACGTGTGATCCCCTCCCCGCTGGCTTCTCCTGCAGCAATATCAAAATTAGGATCTAAAAAGAAGGTATTACCGGTTTCACGATGCAGCGTAGCTTCTCGGTACTTTACGCCGGTTTTAATTGTTCTTAAAATTCCCCAATCGGTATAAATATCAAAGTCAGCTTGGTAGTAATCTTCTTCGAGTTCACTGCGTACAAAACTTGAATTTGACGAGCCTGGATCGCGCCCACCGCCCACACCATTTAATAAGTTAGCTAGCGTATTAGGGTCTATATTGAAACTAATATCGTTTTCATTAATTTGCCAACCCGCTGTTTGCGATGCATTTTCTATACGGCTTTCATTTTCACCGGCGTTTGAACTTTTATACGCCGCTTCCCAACTCTCCTTTGGCCCGCCTTCAGAGCGCGTATTGCCCGCCACAAAACGGGCTTTAAAATAATCGCCTTCATAGGTTAAATTAAAATCAAAGGTGTCTGAGGTCGACTGTTCACGCACATAACGGCCTCGCATCCACGGCAATTGCATATCATTCTCTGCGCCACTCGCAGCTGCATCAAATTGCATCCCATTGATAATAGTGCCCGACTCATCCAAACTTACATCGGTTAAAAAGTCAGGATTTAAAGACCATTCAGGTATATCAATCACCGACTCAGTTCTATTTTTATCAAGTGAAAATCCAAAATAGTTAAAGCCAATTTCAACACGGCTTGTTGGGCGCCACTGCGTGCTAAATTGCATCCCTTCTCGCTCACGTAATTCGTTTACAATTGAGCCACGAACCACTTGAGGAAACCAAACATCGTTATAATTATTACCCTGAGCATCGTTTATTGAGCCCCACTGATTATTATTATCAACCAGCTCGCCATTGGCATCTACCGGGTTATCACCGGCAAAGCGCCATACGTTTGCATCTGTGCCTCCTGAGAGAGTTCGGTTAGTGCGTTTTTGTGAGGTATAACCAAACAACATGCCAAAGGTATCAGCCTCGTTCTTCCAAGAATAAAGCGCGGTTAACTGCGGCTCAGACTCTTCAGTCACATCGGCATAGGTGCTTTCAATGTTAATTACCCCAGAGTTTGCCTCCATGCTCAGCGGTTTGCGGCTATGCATTAATACTGTACCGCCAACGCCCCCCTCATCTAAACGCGCTTCTGGCGATTTATACACTTCCACGCTTTCAATCATGGCTGAGGGCAGTAATGCATAATCAAATGAGCGAGACGGCTCACCTGGTGATGACGCAATAAAATTACCATTTAGCTGAGAAAAGGTTAGCTCAGATGATAACCCCCTAATACTTACCGATGAGCCTTCGCCTCCGTCACGGTCAATCACCACGCCAGGTACGCGTTGTAATGAATCAGCGACATTTTTATCAGGGAACTTACCAATATCTTCTGCTGTTATGGCATCAACCACAGAGCTCGATAAACGCTTTATATCTAAATTAGCCGCCATACTGGAACGAATACCACGCACCTCAATGACTTCCATATCTTTGCTTTTTAATGTTTTATCTTCTGCTTCATCAGCATATGCATGATTGATAACAGATAGAATAGACACGCATAGCGTTGATTTAATAAAAAGTGGAAGAGAGTGATGTGCAGCGTGGGTTATCCGATGAGCGGTCATAGTTTTAACAGTTCCATTTAAAATACAGTTAATACTTAAAGATGAGCGTACCGGCTAAAGCTGATACGAAAAAAGTAGCTGTATTTTACACAACCAAACTTAATAGTTTGTTAATGTAAACTGATAAGTAACTGAATAAACTATCAAAAAATAGTCAATTCAAATAAAGGTAGGAAGTTAAGCAGCAAAATTGCTATTTAGCTGCTTATTAAAAGAGCATAAAAAAGGAATGACGCGATTAAACAGCAATACACCGTTATTTTTTATCACTAATAGCCTGAATATAATAGCCTAAACTCGCATGAGAAAGTTCTCCCATATGACTGGTAACTAACTCACCTTGGCTATTATAAAATAAAGTTGTTGGTAAGCCCGCAGCACCTGATTCGCGACTCACATTACTACTTTGGTCAAAAAACACATGATTTAGGTCGAGTTGCTGTTCATCAAGGAACGCTTTTACCGTGTGTAAGTCTTCGCCTTGATTGACAAACGCCACTGTAATGTTTGGATTATTTTTTTGAGCCGCTTGCAGTACCGGCATTTCTTTTCGACACGGCGGACACCAAGACGCCCAAAAGTTAATCACCACCGGCTTACCTTTGAAGTTTTGTAAGTTAACTTGCTGCCCTTGAATATTATGCACAACAGACTGCGGTAACTGCACACCCGTTTGGTAAATAGACAGCGCAAAATTAGGAATAATCATTGAACAAAAACCAACAAACCCAGCAATAGCGTAGTGTTTCATTACCGCTTTTTTACCACGTGCATAAAACGCTAAAACCACTATACCGCTGAGCCAACCATAATAACCAATAAAGCCGCCATCGCTAATATTAAAAAGCTGCCACCAGTTACCTTGATAAGCATCCCACATAGTAAACACAAACGCTAACCGCGAGACTAAAAAGCCCACCACAATTGCTTTAAAAACCGTATCTAAAATCGCTTTTTGTAATGGATGTTGGCGTGTTAATAAATAGGTAAGCCCCCAAAAAATGCCTAACCCTAAAAAAATGATCAACTGTGAAATGGAAATAACCAAAGGCCCAAGAGAAATACTTAACATTGCTGTCGTCTACTTATAATGTATTTTAGTACTTAAAATAACCGGTACATAGTGTGAATTAAAGGCTAACAATAACATAGCCTAAGCTGTACTGATTATTAATAACGCATAATAGGTTATGTATACCAGCAGCAATACAAAACCTATTTACCCAGTTAACCTTGTTGCTGTATGTACTCCAACGCAGTCATTTTTTTATAACTTACATTTGAGTGCAATACATGAGTAGGGTCGGGGTCAACAATTTCAATAGGAATACTGTAACTTCGCGCAATCTCGAGCGCCATTTGAGTAATATTAACGCTGAACGAAGTACCCATAAACACCATTTTATCGGCATCAATCATTCGCTGCTGCGCTTCAGTAATGCGGTATAGCTCGGTGTAATATTCATCAAATAACAACACAAAGGGCTTTAAAGAATGATTAAGCTTTGGCTGATGGTTTTCAATATTGAATAACGCAAGTAGAGAGCGATGTAAGTTGCTCTCATCAACATTACTCCATAGCGTAGCTTGTGGTGTAACGTTATCACCTTGATGATGAAATACAGTCATTTGATCAAGCCGACCATGAATCGCAATGTAATTTTTATTACCCGCCTTACCATCTAGCCCATCAATATTTTGAGTTATTAAGTTTTTATCACTAAGCCAATGATGCACTTCGTTAGGACCATGATGACGATAAGTTGCAAAGCGATGATAATACCAAGCTAAAAACTCACTTGGATTATTTTCATACATTGCACGTGTCGCCATTTCCATTGGCGTATAGTTTTTACTACCAATAGTCCAAAAACCATCTTCACCGCGAAAGGTGGGAATACCGCTAGCAGCACTTACACCTGCTCCAGTAATGTATAATGTATTCATAAAGTCATCTCTTATATTCAATAACCCTATAATACTTTATAAGATTGTATATTTGTGACCTTTACTCTTTAGCTATTAAATTATTTAAGCTTCGGCCATTTAGCTGAAAATAAAGTTGGGCACCAAGAAAGCTCTTTATATTTTTAATTTCGCTCAAGAGCACTTTAAATCCTTTTTTAATTGTATGTGGGAACTATGCCAAAAATAAACAATAACTAATTAGTTACAATGCACTTAGCTTTCTCAGAAAAACATATAATTAATCTACTAATTAAGTAACTAACCCATTAACCTCACATATTTTTCTGCCAGCTCATCTATAGTTTCTCGGTGATTAGGGTCAGGCTTTATACAATCAATGGGGCATACGCTCACGCACGTTGGCTTGTCGTAATGACCCACACATTCGGTGCATTTATCTGAATCTATTTGATAAATTTTAGCGCCCATATAAATGGCTTCATTTGGGCACTCGGGGTCGCACATATCACAGTTAATGCATTTGCTATTTATGAGTAGAGCCACTTTTAAGCCCCTTCAATTAAAATCATTATAAAACATAAACATAGATTTAAATGAAATGTTTTTTGACTGCTTTTCATACAAGTGTAGTTCAATAAAAAACCTTTATTTTTTATTTAATCGTAGCACACATTCGTAACACACCATTTTATTTTTAGGTGTAAATTACAGCCGCGAATTATGCCTATTTTTCTCTGTTGCTTTGTTGATCTCAATCAATAAAAATCGCCGCGAGGCCTTTATTTATATAGGTTATAACAAAGTGAAGTACTCTTTATCAACGCTTAACAAAGCTCAATATACGAAAGCAAAACTAGAATGGAACCAGCTCAAACCGCCATTTTCTATGCAGCACATAAATCGGTGTGCTACGCTGGCTCAACACATCATATTTTTTGAAGAAAAAAGCATTTATAAACAAGGCTTTAAACCTAGTAGGACTAAAAGGTTATCGAAATACGAAGCGCAACACCATATTCGACTAATTTTCACCAAGTCTGGCGCTGCTATTTTCTACTCTAACTTCCCTAAATCATCTGGCATAGCTAATACCAAGTTAGGTGAAGCACCTGAATTAACAATAGCAAAAGCGCGTAAGCTCACTGCTCAAATGCAGGAGGGAGTTTTAAACAACCACACTGTCAAAACAGTTTTTGATACTTACGAGAAAAGCCTAATTGAGCGCCATAACAACGCACCCACCAAGTTTGCAGCTTCATCGCTCAGAACATACCAATGTAGAATAAAAAAGCTTAGGCATCATTTTCCGCTTAAGCGTGCATTCCAGTCTCTTACAGCTGGAGAGTTAGAAAAGATTGTAGATTTAATTATCCAGACAGAGTCCAATAACCAGGCAATCGAGCTTTTTGCACAAATTAGAAGAGTATGGCGATTTGCTAAGAACAAATTTAACTCAGGTAAAAACCCAGCAGCTGATATCGATGACTTTTACGTATCTGACCGTGTAGAAAGCCCTCGTCCTTGCCAAGTTTATACTGACTTAGATTCAATAGCTGAATTGTGGATAAACCTCGCGTCTGCACCAAATGTACATCAAAAAAATGCAGCTCGATTCATGATTTTGACAGGTATACGCCCTATTAATATTCCACAAATGAAGTGGGAGTGGCTCAATAGTATCGACTTCCCAACATTAATTACCTTTCCGGCATCTGTTGTCGGAGTTCGTGGAGAAATGAAAAACCAAAAAGAATATAAATTGCCCTTAACCAAAGCCATGCGCGCCATTATTTTAGAACAAAGAGCTTGGATGGAAAATGCATTACCCAACTGTAACCCTGATCATATATTTCTTCAGCCTCGCGATCTTAACAAACCATTTGCTAAAAGGTCGCTGGACAAAATCATCAAAGATTACTCCCCTGTTGATGCAGTAAAAGGAGATAAAAGAAACATTGTAATGAAAGGATCTGCGGGAGCATTTTGCACAATGTGCCGAAGCTTTTTTAAATCCAACGCAAAAGCGATTATGGTTGCCAACGGCTATCATTTTAAACACGCTGAGGAACTCACAAGACTCGCGCTTCATCACCTAAGAAAAGAAGACGATCCAAACGGCTTAAACTATGATAAATCTGAAGAACTATTTGGCACTTCAACAAAGCTAAAATTTAATGTATTTAAAATTCATGAAGCAAGTATTTTAAAAAGAGCCAAGGAACTCGAAAGCCAACAACTCAAACTTACGGGTATGCAAAGTAAACAAGCTAAGAACCTAGAAGAAAATAACCAAAAGAAAGCCCTGAGAGATAGAATTAAAGCTCACTTAGTTCACAAAGGCAGTTATGTAAATTTCATCAACCAGCCACTTGGTGATACGAGTAGAGTAGCAAAAGATTTGATCTTAACAGCAGAGGGAAGAGCTGTCGTTGAGAGGTATTTAAGTGACCAAGAAGCCAAAGCAAAAAATAATTAAAAAAGTTTAATTTCGACTTACCAAAGTTTTTGTAAAAAAAATTAATTTCATATCATTTCCTTATTAGAGCGATACCTCGTCAATTATTTGATGATTTTAACTTTTTTAAGGTTTTTCTATTAATGGCAACATCAGTATTAAATTCAATAAAACCATGTGAGGTTACGATCGAAAGTCGTGACCTTTGCATGGCTGAATTTAATGCATTTAAGCCACCGTACAATGACGAGTCAATGGAAGAGCTAGCCAGTCTTGCGACTATTATATTGGCGCAAGAAAAAGGAAGGAGACTTTCAAAGTATCAGCTTAAAGATCAAATAAGAATTGTATTCCAGCATGATGGCATTATTAAATTTTTTACTCATTTTAAAAAAGAACATGGCATAAAAAATATTAAGCTTGGTGATTCTAATGATATGAGTTTTTCAGCAGCGAAATTAAAAGCGGCCGAAATATACAAAAAGAACACCTCTAATTACACATTCGAATTTGTAGTGAGTAAACAAATAGAAAACTTACAGGCAATTAATAAACATAGCCCTAGCAAGTTAGCTGACACCACAGTAACCACATATACCTCTTACCTTAATGCAATTCAAAATGCATTTGGTAAAAATACGTTATTTCAGACTATTACGCCTGAGATAATAGAAACCACGCTTGACCAACTACTAACAGAGAAAAGTGGTCCGCATGTGGCTAAGCATTTCGAGCAGATGAAAAAACTGTGGGTGTTCGCAAAAAATAAATATAATAACGGCACTAATCCATTCCTAGAGATAGACAATAATTATATATCTTCTCGAACGGCGAAGCCTATTCCTTGTAAGGCATATACTGATATATCTCTAATTTCTCAGCTATACATAAACCTAAAAACAGCTAAAAATAATACATTAATAAATGCGGTACTACTGATGATGTTTACTGGGCTAAGACCCATAAATATTTGCAACCTTCGTCTATCGTATATAGATGATTTAGATAATCCTAAATTTTTAACGTTTCCTGAAACAACTCATACCACTCGCGGTGCTATGAAAAACCAAAAAGAGTTTAAAATACAACTCACACCCGAGATGAAAAAAACAATACAACAAGAGTTAAAATTAAACCCAGACATAAACCGCACCTACTTATTTTGCAAGGTTAAAGACGGCTCAAAACCCATTAGTAAAGAGAGTTTAAACCGAGCACTTAAGTATCATGCACCAAAAAACATGGTAGCGGCCTCGCGAGATAACATAAATATAAAAGGCTCAGCCGGAGCATTTCCAACACTACTGCGCAGCTTTTTAAAATCACATATGAAAGAAGTGCTAACTAAAAAAATTGGGTCATCAACAATTGCTGAAATTGAGTCTAAAAAAATGCTTCATCACTCTGTTTCAGACCACGATCCGATGAGTAAACATTATGACCACTCGAATAAAATATATGACACTGATATTAAGGCACTTTATAAAAACTTTTCCCTATTTGAGAAGGAAATACTTAAAGAAGTAAAAATACAGGCTAAGTTAAAAAACAAAACGACAAAAAAGTCATTTTTTAAATTTGATAATTCAAATACATTTATCGTCAAAGTTAAAAGCACAATAAGTGCTTATTCCACTATCTGGGGTAATATAGTTCAGCAAACCCAAAAGCTTAAAAAGAGCAGCCCTTTACAAATACTAGAGTAGCATTTACATATAGCTATACAGTTTTGTCTTTACTTACAAAGCCTATAAAGAGCTTTTACTAGGTAGTGCAGATTGGTTACGTATAAAAGCAGGAATATCAAAAATATCAGATTCTTTTGGTTTAGTGGCTACTACTTTGGAGCTTGACTCACTTTTAGTGTCATCAAGTATCATTTTTGAACTCGCGCCCGTAGCAATAACCAGTAGCTCATAATTGGTTGCTAAGTTTTCAATTTTTGAAACACCACAAATAACTAACGCATTAGGGCTTACTTGTTGACGAACCGTGTCGGTGTAGTAATCATGAAAGCCTTTAGCGCAGCATTTAATAATCGTTTGCTAACTTTTCATTACTCCCATATTAATCATCATAGATTCAATAAGATAACAAAATAAACCCAATCAACAACACATTCGTACTCACAATACGATTCAATTAAATTAAAAAAACTACTTGCTTTAACTTGGTTTGATGGCTAATATCACCTCAACAACCTAACTCGTAGGCTGAAAACGAAAGGAGAATAACATGAAAACTATCGAGGTGTTATGTAATGAATTAACCACTGGTGCAACAAACGCGCTATTCGAAAAGAATGAAAGTAACTCTGAAGGCGCTATGCGCTTGTTAACAGGTAGCTCTGTTAATCTAAATGGTGAAATTATTGATCAACAGCTTAGTGAAATAATAATAAAGAAAGGGAAGGATATTCAGCGTTTCCTATTAAAAGAAGGGGATGTGGTGCTTCTTGCTAAAGGTAACTCAATAAAGGCCGGTTATGTTACTAAAGCTATTGCCGACCTTAATGTTATTGCCTCAGCTAACTTTATTTTACTTAGACCAAATAACAATGAGTTACTTGGAGAAGTGCTTGTAGCTTACTTTAACTCATCTGTTGGTCAAAGCCAGTTAGATACGATCAGCACAGGTGCAATAATTACAAATATAAGCTTATCAAGTATCAAAAAGTTAGTGATTGAGCTACCAGGGTTGAATAAACAAAATGAAATTGCAGAACTATTTCATGCTAGCAACCAGGCTTATCAATCAACACTTAATTTGGCAGAGCAACAAAAGAAAGTTTCAACGGCTTATATTACCCAATTAATTAAAGGAGCTAAGTAATGGAGAATTTAACAAAACAGTTAAGGAATCTAATTGATAATAGCCGTAGCTCAATGGAAGTGACACACATATTAGAATTGGTTACTTATGTTGCTTTTATTGCAAAGGAAAACTCTGAGTCATTCGAAGTAATCGTGAATAGCGGTCATGCTAAACAGTTAGATATGCTAATAGAAGCTGGAAAAGCGTTAGAGGGGAATTATCCAGCTGAGATATGCTCAGCGCCAGAGCAATATCGAATTGACGTGAAGATAATCAACCTTGTCGTCTCTTTCATCGCAGCCATTTCAAACTTTGACACCCTTGCTAAGGCTTTAAGAGAAATGAATGCACAAGTACTTGGAAGGTTTTCAGGAGATTTAACCAACCTTAATATAGAAAGGATATTTTCTGCACTAGTTGGTGATTGCAGTAGCAAATCCTTGTATGACGGAGCATGTGGTTTAGCAAGAGTAGCATCTAGCTTAAATTCAGAAACTCTTTGCTTAGAAGAAAAGAATCGCAGTACTTATATCTCTGCTTATCGATTACTCGCGCTTGAAAATAAACATTTCAATTTGGCGAATACAGACTCACTTTTAGAGTCAAATTTTGGATTAGACAAACAATTTGATTTAGTTGTTATGGAGCCGCCAATGGCTCAGAAATTTGGTGCAGATGAACGGCGCATGTTAATAGGTGCTCCTTTTATCGCAGTGCTTAAAGATAAGCCAATATCGGCAGCTGCTGGTGATAGCTTATGGATACAACAAGCCTTAAGTAAATTAAATGAAACGGGTAAAGGTTACATTTTAATACCCCAAGGTTTTTTATTCCGAGGCGGTTACGATGCAAAAGTAAGAGAGCATTTGCTAGAAAACGAATTACTGGAAGCTGTTATTGGCTTGCCCGCTAATGTTCTAAATGGCACAAGCATCCCCCCTGTTATTTTGGTGCTTAATAAAAACAAACCAGCAGGTTCTTCAGTGGTATTTGTGGATGCCAGTGAAATAGGTAAAAGCAACAAAAACAGAATAACTATTTCAGAAGAAGACGCAGTGTTAATAGCAGATTTAGCGGCAGGAAAGCTAGCTGACGACGATCGTTATAAAGCCGTATTTATGCCTGAAATTAGAGAGCAAAATAACGAACTCAATATTTCACGTTATATTATTAAAAACGTTGAAGTTGAGGAGTTAGATGTTGAGCAAGAGCTACAAATACTAAATAACTATCAAGTTGAGTTTGAACAATCTCAAAAAACGTTGAAATCACTACTGGCTAAATATCAATAAGATAGTCGTACTGTTCAGTTTGTATATAAGTAAACTCATATTTGATACATTACCCTACATAAAGGGAATTATAAGAAGGATTATAAAAATGGCAGATTTTAAAAAGATAGAAGAATTAGAAAAACGTTTATGGTCAGCAGCGGACTCATTACGCGCTAACACAGGCTTAACAGCTCAAGAATACTCTCGACCAATACTGGGTTTAATTTTTCTTAAGTATGCAGAGTACCGTTTTACTCTGGCAAAAAGCAAGATAGAAGAACAGTCTAGCTCTCGCCGTCGTGGCAGTGGCGATATAAAGTCTAAAATCCAAGCTGAAGGCGCAATGTATGTGCCCAGTGAAGCGCTCTACTCTAACCTACTAGCACTCCCTGAAGGCTCTAATATTGGTGTTCAGGTGAATGATGCCATGAAAGCGCTAGAAGCTGACAACGAAGCAATTAAGGATGCACTACCTAAAACCTATACTCGCTTTGAAAACGACATGCTCAAGAGTTTACTTAAAAACTTTAATGACATCGATTTCACTCTTGGCTCAGACATATTTGGCCGTATTTACGAGTATTTCCTTAATGAGTTTGCCAAAACTGAAGGCCAAGGCGGTGGTGAATTCTTCACTCCCTCAGCATTAGTAAAGTTAATCACAGAAGTGATTGAACCTTACCACGGTAAAGTGTTTGATCCTGCTTGTGGTAGTGGTGGTATGTTTATCAGCTCTGCCGACTTTGTAGCAAAGCATAATAGAGATGCATCAGATGAGTTGTCTGTATTTGGGCAAGAAAAAACAGGCGATACGGTTCGTTTATCTAAGTTAAACCTTGCTGTACATGGTTTGCAGGGCGATATCCGTGAAGGTAACTCTTATTATGAAGACCCGTTCGATTTAGCTAAAGGTGAAGTAATTGACGGTAAACAGTATGGTCAGTTTGATTTTGTAATGGCTAACCCACCGTTTAATGTTAACGAAATCCAAAAAGACCGTTTAGAAGGTGATATACACCGTTTCCCTTATGGCATGCCACGTAATGACAATGGCAACTACCTGTGGATTCAAATGTTTTACTCAGCACTTAACCAGAAAGGTCGTGCCGGTTTTGTTATGGCAAACTCAGCCAGTGATGCCCGTGGCTCAGAGCAGGAAATCCGTCAAAAGCTGATTGAAGAAGATGGTGTTGATGTTATGGTGGCCGTTTCAAGTAACTTCTTTTACACCGTAACTTTACCATGTGCCTTATGGTTTTTAGATAAAAACAAACCCGCGCATAACAAAGATAAAGTATTGTTTATCGATGCTCGCCATATCTTCCGCCAAGTGACTCGTGCTGTGCGTGATTACACCAGCGAACAACTTAACTTTATCGCCAATATTGTGCGTTTATACCGTGGGCAAGAGATTGATAATACTTACCTAGAAACACACCCCGATGCTGACAATGACGGTAATTATTCGCTTGAAAGTTTCTTTAAAAAAGAGAGTGGCGAACTAACTTATCAAGATATCGCTGGCTTATGTAAAGTCGCCACTAAAGAAGAAATAATTGAACAAGGTTATAGTTTAAACGCTGGTCGTTATGTGGGTGTTGCTGAAGGTGAGCAAGAAAGTGATGAAGACTTTGTTGTTAGGTTAACAGCATTACAAGAGGAGTTAGAAGTCTTAAATGCTGAAGCGCATGAATTGGAGGCTTCAATTTCAGAAAATGTTGTTGGTCTTTTGGAGGGATTATAATGACTCTTCAAATTGAATCACTAAAAATCAAAGATTTAGGTAATGTTATAACTGGTGGTACACCACCAACTAAACAACGACACTATTATGGAGACAAGATTCCTTTAATAAAGCCAACAGATATGGTTCTAGGTCAGCGATATATTGGAAATACGGAAGAGAGTCTTTCGGATGCGGGGATTGCGAAATTCAAGAATAAACTCGTCCCAGCTTTTACTCCTTGCGTTGTAACAATAGGGACAATAGGTAAATCTTGCCTTACAAAAGAAAAAAGCCTAGTAAATCAGGCTGTGAATTGTGTTGTTGTTAATACTAAAAAATTCGACATCATGTACATTTACTATTTATTACAGCTCACAATTCCAACTGTAAAATCATTAAATAGCGGTACAGCCTCAGGTCGCGAAAATGTAAGTAAAAGTGTTTTTGAAAACATTGACATTAAAGTTGTTTCAGATATTCAGGCTCAAGTCCTTATCGGAAAGTATCTATCAAACTATGACTCACTAATCGAAAACAACAACCGCCGTATCGCTATTTTGGAAGACATGGCGCAATCACTTTATCGCGAATGGTTTGTTAACTTCCGCTACCCAAGCTACGAAGATAACTTTGATGCAGATGGCAAACCAAAACTCATTGACTCGCCACTAGGTCAAATTCCTGAGGGGTGGGAAGTTAAAGAGTTTTCAGAATCATTTGACTTTTGGAATGGCAAGAAGTGCGCTAAATCTGTAGTTGGTGAGTTTGACCTGTACGGTGCTAACGGTATTGTTGGTAAGGCAGAGGGATGGAAATATGAAAATGCTGTAATAATAGGTCGTGTTGGAGCTTATTGTGGTGCAGTTGAATATTGTTTCAATAGGTTTTGGGGGTCAGATAATACTATTATCGCTAAATGTAAATCGGAAAATAATATTTCATATTTATTCTTACTGCTAGAGTACTTCAACTTAAATAAATATGCCGGAGGCTCAGCCCAGCCGCTTTTGACTCAAACAACGTTAAAGCAGTTAAAGTATATCGCCCCACCTGAAGGTTTAGTTGAACAGTTTGAGTTAATTGTTCATAAGCTTTTTGAGAATGTGGTTAACTTAAAGAAAAGAAATCAAAACCTCAAACAACAGCGCGATATGTTGTTGCCTAAATTAATATCAGGGAAGATAAAATTATGAGTAATGAATACTTAGGAAGTCGTTGGTATAAGTTTGATTTTCATACGCATACACCAGCTTCTTCAGATTATAAAAAGCCAGAAGAGACTGAAACTGATTGGCTCAAAGCATTAATGGTAGAAAAAATTGACTGTGTAGCTATTGCAGATCATGTATCTGGTGGTTGGATTGATAGATTAAAAGCGACATATGCTGAACTTGATCAAACTGCCGAATGGTATCGACCAATTTGCTTATTTCCTGCATGCGAAATAACGATAAGCACAGGGCAAAAGCGTGTTCACATGCTTGCTGTTTTTGATCCTGCTTGTGATTCAGCAAAAATTTCTGCTGTGTTAGGACAATGTGGTATTACAACCGGTCATGGCAATGCAGAGGCAACTTTTACAACCGCTTCTATTGATGGCGTTATTGATATTGTTCAATCAGCAGATGGTGTTGCTATTCCGGCTCATATTGATCGCGCTAAAGGTTTACTGCATGGTGTTACTAAAACTAACCAAGAAATTGAACATTGGGTTAGTAAGATTGAGGCAGCTGAGTTTATTGACTTAAACTTTCTAGGTACTGTCAACCCAGAACTAGCTCGCGCTTGTTCTCATTTAGCTAAATTGCAAGGGTCTGATGCTCACGAATGCTCCCGTTTAGGAAAGCGATATTCTTGGATTAAAATGAGCCAACCATCAATTGGTGGTCTTAGGCTTGCATTACATGACCATGATTTCTGTGTTGAAAATTGTATTGATGATCCTAGCTCTACACCTGATTTATTTTTAAAAAGCTTGAATATTTCACAGATGCAGCATTGTGGGAGATTTCCTGGTCAGCTAGCAACCTTTGATTTACACCCCCTTTTTAATGCGGTTATAGGTGGACGTGGCTCAGGTAAGTCTACATTTATTGAGTCTGTGCGATTGGCATTAGGACGGGAAAATGAAGTATCAGATCTTCCGCAGATTCATGAAGAAATTTGCTCTTTTAAGAATGGTGTAACCAAAGCTGATACTGAGATTTGTGTTGAGTTACAACGAAGAGAAGAGTCTTATCAATCAATATGGAAATATAATACAGCGCCATATATTAATAAATTACAAGAAGGTGGTTGGGCTGCTGATAACGGAAAACCAAAAGAACGTTTTCACGTTAGCTTATATAGCCAGAAACAGATTAATGCACTGGCTAGCAACACCAATAGTTTATTAGAAATTATTGATCGTTCGAACGAGGTTAATTTTTCTGCATGGAAGTATCAGTTTAATGGCGAATTGAATAACTTTCTGGAGCTTTGCCGTGAAGTACGTCAGTTACAGGGGCATTTGGATAGTAGAGGCACTCTTGAATCACAGAAAGACGATTTAAATAGCGATATCGAAAGCTTTGAACGAGGTGGTCATAAAGATATATTTAATGCTTATCAAACCTATACCCTTGAGAAGCAAAAAGTTGAAAAGTCAGCAGGTGTATCTGGACTAGTTGACTCTATAGATGACATGTTATCAGAGGAATTTACTGAGCTGACCTTAACAGAGGAAGGTGAAGATAAACCAGATTATGTGACAGAGCTAGAAAGAATACAGGCAACATTCAAAGGTGATTTGGTAGCAGTTCAAACACAATTGGCAAATTTAAAAGAATTAGTAACGAAAGCTGAGCAAGATCGTGAAAAATCGATTAGCGAATCAAGTTGGTTTAGCAAAGGTGTTGAAACAACTCAACAATATGAACAAGTTGTACAAGAATATGCAGATAAAGGGGAGGAATTAAACCCTGAACAATATGAGGCTTGGCTTACTCAAAGAAATGAGATCAATACTCAATTAGAAGAGTTAGAAACTGTACAAGTTAATCTAACAAGTAAAAAAACTTTACGTGATTGCTCACTTAAGAAGTTATTTATACTGAGAAGACGATTACAAAGAAAGCGTCAAAAATTCATTCAAAACGTTATTGGTGGTAATCGTTATGTCAAAATGAAACTTTTGCCATTTGCGAATAAAGCCAATATTGAAGAGCAGTTTAGAAGGCATATTGGTGTGGAGAGTAGTTTTTCTACTTCTATTTACCAAGATGATCAAGCGAACAGTCTGCTGTTTAAATTGATTTCTAGTGATTTAACTTTGAAAGGTACTGCGAGTGAAACTCACGAGCTAAAAAATGCAATATCTGACTTGGTTTTAGGAGAAGAAGTAGCGCAATATCGAATTGATAATCGCTTAAAGAGTTCACTTGTACAAAAACTTTCACAACAGCCTGAAGTTTTTGACCGCTTAATGACTTGGTGGCCTGATGACCAACTTGTTGTAGAGTATGCAAAAGATATTGAAAAAGCTAAGTTTGAAAACATTGAAAAAGGTTCGGCAGGACAAAAAGCGGCTGCTATTTTAGCTTTTTTACTCAGTCATGGTAATAATCCAATTATTGTCGACCAACCTGAAGATGACTTAGATAACGCGTTAATTTATCAACTTATTGTATCGCAAATTCATGAGAACAAAAAACGTAGGCAGATTATTATGGTGACACATAACCCTAATATCGTTGTCAACGGTGATGCTGAGTTTGTAAATGTTCTTCACTTTCATGCTGGCCAAGTTCAGGTATTGAAAGCTGGGGGCTTGTGTGAACAAGAAATCAGAGATCATGTATGCAATATAATGGAAGGTGGTGCGACTGCTTTCGACAAAAGATACAATAGATTAAGAGTGCAATAGGTAAAGGACGATATGACATACACGGAAGATGCTTTAGTAGAACAACCTGCGATTCAATTATTCTCAGATTTAGACTGGGAAACCCGCAATGATGTTGTGCTATTCGCAAGGTTACAAACTGCGTTACTAAAGCTAATTAACGATAAGCGCTTTATTCCTTTGATTAAAAAGAAAATAGTTGACGCTAAAGCTATGAAAAAGGTTGAGTAGTTAATCTATGAAAATTATTTACAACCCTAATAGAAACTGGAAGCAGAACCCTCTTAAGCAGCCAAACGAAGAAAATTATATTTCTTTAAGTGGAAATAACTTCAATGATTATGATATTGCTAAAACAACTCTAAATACTTTAGTTGTCTTGAATGGTAAACCTTCGCCTGTAACTCAAGGTATCAAAATTCTCATTGAGGATTGTTATTATACAACAGAGAAATTAGATGAGTTGTGTAATGCCGGTTGGGATGGCATTTTTCCTATACCTGATGTTAATTATATTTCTTTAGCTACTGACATAGACTTTTATAAAACTTTAATTGAACACTTAAATATTCAGGGAGGTTTAGAGGTTCTAAAAACCTTGAGGGACGTAGGTTACTTAAAGTATATAGTTAAAGAATCGACCATTGATAAGCTTATTGAGTCCCCTGCATTTTCCGCCTCTTTATTACGTGACAGCGGCAGCAATAAGGCTTATCAAGATGGTTGGCGTTTATTTCAAGGTATAGATAGTCAAATTCGAGACTTTCAATTAAACATACTAAGTCACGACGCGGATAAAAAAACTATCCCATTTAAGTTTGAGTCGAAGCTTTTACCATATGATATTAATATACTTATCGGCCCCAATGGTATTGGAAAATCATACTGCTTAAAATCACTAGTTGAATATTGGTTAAACATAGGAATGGGGCATAAAGATGCGCTGGAGAACTCGGGGCATCAGCCTTTTGATGTCAGGCCTAATATCAATAACTTAATATTAGTTTCATATAGCCCATTTGAAGAATTTAACCTTACAAATACTAAAAAAGAAATCAATAAATCAGACGAAAGTGGTTATTATTATTTTGGTTTCAGGCAAAGGCGTAAAAATGGCTCTATTGGTATTAGTCGTGATCTACCAAAATTTGATGCAAGTTGTTCAATTATCAACGCTATCTTTGAAGATGATAAATTTAGAGGTGAAAGTTGGTGGATAAATAAATTTTACTCCATTGAATTAGCTCTAAAAAACGCTTTAAATGTGGATTCGCTAGCTATTAAAGCAAATGAGGAAAAAGTTGAACAAATAAAACAGAAGTACCCTGAACTTATAAACAAAGATAATTATATTAGCCTTAACAACGAACTAGCAAATAAAATTTATGAAGACGAGCTGAAGAGTTTGTGTCGGCTAGAAGATGGTATTAAATTTATAAAAGATGGGGAGATAAAAGAGCTTAGTTCTGGTCAACGTTTATTTAGCTATATAGTTATTAATGTTGTAGGTGCTATTAGAGAGCACAGCTTAATTGTAATTGATGAACCTGAATTATTTCTTCATCCTACTTTAGAAATAGAATTTATAACTCTTCTTAAAACAGTATTAAAGCCTTTCAAATCGAAGGCTATTCTTGCTACACACTCAGTTTCTGTTGTTAGGGAGGTACCATCGGAGTGCGTCCATATATTTAGAGATGAAGGCTTTGGCCTAGATATTATCCATCCTCCATTCCAAACCTTTGGGGGTGATATACAAAGGATATCTACGTATGTTTTTGGAGAAAACTCTGTAACCAAACCTTTCGAAGAGCTTTTGGATAGTCTTGTTAAAGAGCACGGAAGTGAGCTGTTAATTAAAATGTTGAGGATAGAAAAAAATCTTTTAAATGAAGAAATGCTCATGGAAATAATGAACCTAGGGCATAAATATGGTTGCTAAACTTAATTTGCCAAATAATTGTTCTTTAGATATTTTAAGAGAAATAATTGTAGAACGCCGGGAACATAGACCATTACAAGCTTTTTATGACGATATCAAACCATCTTTGGAGTTACAATTTTCTGAATATGTGTCTAAAAAAGGAGACCCTGCCTTTATCAAGCCTTTAGATTTATCACAATTCACTATAGATAAAATTGAATCTGAAAAGCGAAAGAAAACACTTATAAACCTTTTCAAACCAAAAAATCACCAGCTACCATATCTTATATTGGATATGATGCGAAATGATCACGGTTTATTATGTTGTCCTAGCTGTGGTGAAGATGGCTCACCTGGAACCTTAGATCACTATTTACCTAAAGATATATTCCCTGAACTGTCTATTTGCTTGGCTAATTTGACGCCAATGTGTAATCACTGTCAAAAAGCTAAACTAACAGCTTATATGACAGAAGAAGGAGATAAAGCGTATTTTCATCCATATTTTGATGAAATAAACGATAGTTTTTTTAGAGTGATTATAGAAGAACCTTTTAATGCACCTTCTTTTAAATTGCAAATATCTAATGCCCCTAAAGATATCGAAGGTTTGTTGGAGCTTCATTCTAAAGGCATTAATTTAAAAGAACGATTTCATAAGTTTTGCAAAACAAAGCACATACACTTAATGAAATTAATTGCAAAAAAAAGAAGAAACAAACAATTACAAAGTGCAAAAGAGTTAATAGAAAATTATATTGAACCAGAGTTAGAGAAATCACTAAATTCATGGCCTGCAATTTATTATCAGTCAGTATTAGATGCACCTGCATTTTTAGATTATTTAGATAACGGAAAGTTACCAGATAATATATAGAGATAAATATGACATACACGGAAGATGCTTTAGTAGAACAACCTGCGATTCAGTTATTCTCAGATTTAAACTGGGAAACCATCACTTGCTGGAGAGAAGTTTTTGGCTCAGTTGATGATGAGTCATTATTGAATAACCCTCTATTTCTTGGCAGGGAAACACGCAATGATGTGGTGTTGTTTGCTCGCCTAAAGGCCGCGCTGTTAAAGTTAAATCCTGATATTAATCGGCTGATTATTCAAGAGGCCATCGATGAAATAGTGAGAGATAGAAGCGCTATGACATCTGTTTCAGCAAATGAAGCAGTTTATGAGCTTCTAAAAAATGGGTATGTTTACAATGGCGATGTTGAAAGTGAAGACGACTGTGTTATTCGTTACGTTGACTGGGATAACACTAGTGAAAATGATTTTCTGTTATGTAGTCAAATGAGCATAGCGGGCGAACTATATACTCGACGTCCAGATCTATTGGGTTTTATTAACGGAATACCATTTTTATTTGTTGAATTAAAAGCAAGTCATAAAAATTTATTTACAGCTTACAAAGATAATCTTTCAGATTATCGGAAGACAATTCCCAATTTATTCACCTATAACCAAGTAATCATTCTTTCTAATGGTGCGCAATCAAAAGTTGGCTCTATTTCAAGCCAGTGGGAGCACTTTGCTGAATGGAAGAAAATTGAAAGTGAATCAGAACAACGTAAAGTAAGCTTAGAAGTTGTTATACGTGGTGTGTGTGAGCAAAACCGATTACTCGATATTATTGAAAACTATATATTATTTGTAAAAACGAAGCATACAATGAAAATTATTGCTAAATATCATCAATATATTGGGGTGAATCAGGCACTTTTGGGTTTGACAAATATCAAAGAACGGTCGGGGCAGTTAGGTGTTTTTTGGCATACGCAGGGCAGTGGAAAAAGCTATTCTATGGTTTTTTTCTGTAAAAAAGCGTTTCGAAAATATACAGGTAACTGGACGTTTGTTTTAATTACAGATAGAACAGACCTTGATGATCAAATTTATAAAACCTTTAATGCTGCTGGTATTGTTACTGAAAATTGCCAAGCCGAGACTGGGATTCAATTAAAGGCATTACTTAGTGAAGATCATCGTTTTGTTTTTACCTTAATTCAAAAATTTAAAGGTGATGAAAAAGGTAATTATCCAATATTGTCTGAACGTGACGATGTTATCGTGATCACGGATGAAGCCCACAGAAGCCAATACGACTCCTTAGCAATGAATATGCGTAGCGCTATGCCTAACGCATCGTTTATGGCATTTACGGGTACGCCATTACTTGCAGGAGAAGCTAAAACACAAGAAGTGTTTGGTGATTACATTAGTATTTATAATTTCTCTGATGCAGTTGGTGATGGTGCAACGTTACCTTTGTATTATGAAAACCGTGTGCCTGAAGTTTCATTAATAAATAAAGATATCGGTAGTGAAATTATTGATCTTTTGAGTGATGCGGACTTAACAGATGAACAAGAAATTCGTTTAGAAACTGAATTCTCAAAGGCCTATCATATTATTACACGCGATGATCGTTTAGAAACTATTGCTCAAGATCTCGTTGAACATTATATAAATCGCTCGCCTTTTGCCGGTGGAATGCTTGGTAAAGCAATGGTTGTATCTATTGATAAAGCTACAACCATAAAAATGTATGACAAAGTTCAATATGCGTGGCAAATTAAGTTATCAAGTTTAAAGTCACAAGCCAAGTATGCTAAAGGCAGTCGTTTAAACAAGTTAAACTTTCAAATAGAGCACATGGAATCAACAGATATGGCTGTTGTTGTTTCTGTTGGTCAAAATGATGATGAACGTTTAGAAAAAAAAGGATTAAATTATAGATACCATCGAGAGCGTTTTGTTAAAGAAAAAATAGATCTAAAATTTAAAGACCCTGAAGATAATTTACGAATAGTATTTGTTTGTGCAATGTGGCTAACAGGTTTTGACGCACCTTCTGTTTCGACCCTTTATTTAGATAAACCATTAAAAGGTCACACATTAATGCAGACTATTGCCCGTGTTAATAGAGTTTATGAAGATAAGTCTGCGGGTCAAATAGTCGACTACATTAATATTTTTAGCTCCCTGCAACAGGCACTTGGTATGTATGGTGGTGGTATTGCAGAAGGCAATGCTAATTATCAAATAGACAGCCCAGCAATAGATAAATCAGAGCTGGTTGCTGCACTTGGAATTGTTACTGGCGAGTTACAAGTATTCTTAAACTCAATAAATATAGACTTAGCTGAAATTATATCTTCTTCGGCAGAAGGTTTTACCAAATTAACATTGTTAGATAACGCCAGCGAAATACTGCTTGAACCGAAAAATAAAGAAGAATTTACGTCTTTTGTTAGGCAAATTAACCGTATTTTTAAGGCCATTATGCCTGACGATAGCGCTAATCAATATGTACCTAATCGTATCGCTATTAATATAATTTACTCTCAAATGCGTTTGAAATCTGGTTTATCAATTGATGATGAAGATGTATTGGATGTTGTGCGTAACCAAGTTAATGACTTATTAGATGAATCAATTTCCACTATTAAAATACAAAGCAACCTGCCAGATCCCATAAACATTGCAAATATAGACTTTGATGCTTTAGCGACAATGGCTTCATCGATTGAGAAACCGAAACAATCAGATGCTGAGAAGCTTAAAAACCTAATTGAGCGGAAATTGCAGCCAATGGTGCTTAAAAACAAAACGCGCCAAGATTTACAGCAAAAGTTTTTAGATTTAATTGAAGAATATAATTTAGGTGCATATACCGCAGAAGAATTTTTTAATCACCTGAAAGGGTTTATTAATGAATTAGAGCATGAAGAAAAGCGTACTGTTCGGGAGGGATTAGCTGAAGAAGAGTTAGCTGTGTACGACTTGATGATTCAAGATGCACCACTAACAGAGAAAGAGCGTAATCAAGTTAAAGAAATAGCTAAAGAATTAACAGGAAAAATGCAGGAAATACTGGTAATTGATTGGCGAAAAAAGCAGCGAACTAAAGCTAGAGTTAAAAATATGATTGAAGAAGTATTAGATA
The DNA here is from genome assembly GCF_900116475.1 of Pseudoalteromonas sp. DSM 26666. Classification (NCBI taxonomy): domain Bacteria; kingdom Pseudomonadati; phylum Pseudomonadota; class Gammaproteobacteria; order Alteromonadales; family Pseudoalteromonadaceae; genus Pseudoalteromonas; species Pseudoalteromonas sp. DSM 26666. The sequence goes on from NZ_FPAR01000002.1 coordinate 410,276, forward strand.
ACTTACCTGACTCATACGATGACAACTTATGGCCAAAAACCTGTAGCGAGGTTTATATGCATATTTTTGAAAAATACCCTGGTCAAGGCCAAAGTGTTTATTCTCATTGAGATAGTTGTGATGCAAGATGAATAACGTTAGCTCTTACAGATGGCCTCAGTTTGCTGTAACAGATCTCACGTAGGTTCTAATCTTTCCGATATTTTTTCTGATGGCCGAATTCGTTAATCTTTTTTTCAATTGGGTCAAACACACCACTCTTAAATTCGCAGTACCTTTGGCAGGGCATGTATAATCAGCTTTAGGTGAATTTTTACTCTTTAGTTTCTTTGATAACCAGAAGAAAATAAACAGCTGGGAAGTCCTTAAACCTTCTCTCCTTTTTATAAAAAGTTCATTAATAAGTTTAATTTTAAGGCGCTTTTGTCTAAAAGACGCTCTTATAAAACGCATTTTTCGGCACGAAAAACTGCAAAAAAAAAGGCGTCTCAGAATGAGGCCAACAAGCGCGTAATGTGGCATAAGCGAAGCTTAGGACACATGGAGACAGCGCGAATGTACAGCTGGTCTGTACTAACCGCGATAGTGTTTCGCATCAGCGAAATTCGATTAAAATTTGGCACAAATTGATATCGAACCATCTATTTTCGTAGAAAATAAAAGCGAAGAAAAATGCGGATAATGGGGCACCCATTGCATTGTCAGGCGCGGCAGTATGGCGGTTAGTACAGAGCGTAGTGAGGTGCATTCGCGCTGGGTCTACAACGCTAGCGCGATAGCGCGTCGAGTCAGCTCGTTGCGGAGCAACACCAGAGCTGGCGTGCGTTTTAGGCCCAATGGTTGAGTAGCGCAGCGACGAGACCATCCGCTGAAAGCGGCTTCTCTTTAATGGTTTAATCCCTTGTTTCATTTAAAGTGAAAACGCACAACGTCTTGCAATGAATACCGTAATATTTTTGCCTAATTGAAATAAAGAATAACCTATAAAGTAAGGCCTCCTCTTTAAGAGGAGGCCTTACTTTATAGGTTTAATTCACACAAATTTTCTACGTTTAAAAAACAAAATTAAAAAAATTAAAAATAAATTGGATAATTTTACTTAAAACGCAATTAGTTCGTTTTTCGACATCCTATTTAGAAATTCCGAAATATCGCAATTTTATAGGAGTTTATAAATATGAATGACCAAAAACATACCCAACAATTTACACAAAGCAGTGAATCAACAAACACACCTAATCCATTACATCAATTAAGAAAAGCCGATAGCGTGCTTAGTATTGTTCAGGCCGATATTCCTCAACCATGCATCATTGTACCTTCAATATTAACAGCCGGAGAGGCTACACTGCTTGCTGCCGGAGCTGGCTCTGGAAAAACCTATATATCTCAGTATATCGCAGCGTGTGTTGCTGCTGGCACTACTAGTTTTGGTAATGAGCCGTGCGAAGCTAAAAAAGTTTTGTATATTGATGCTGAATTAGGTTTGCATCAGATACAAACACGTTTTGCCAATATTTTTAACGCGATAGGCGCTTGGCCTGGTGACCAATTATTTAGAGTAATTCATAGAAAAAGTATTCCAGGAGGAATGCCCGACCTCGCAACACCTGACGGTTTTGATGCACTCGCCAGTGATATTGAATGGGCCGATGTAGTGATTTTCGATAACCTATCCGCACTGTATACATCCGCAGAGGAGCTCAATCAAAACGACTGGAACTACTACAACAAATGTATTGATGCATTACGAAACGAAGAAAAGGCAATTTTGATACTGCACCATACAGATAAAACAGGCAAAAACTACCGAGGCCATACCGAGATTGCGCGTGCAGTTGATAATGTGCTCATTGCAGCAAAAGATTTAAAACTGAGTACTAACGCAGTGACTGTGGTTGATATAGCGCAGTCTAAATCACGAAACGGCGCCAGTAGTGAAAAGCTTATGAGTATCGCGTTTGGTGATATATATAACGATGGGCAATTTTTGATGGTTCGCGCTAAATAAGCAGTCAATTTCGCATACTCGGGAGTTATATAAATTATGACTCCTGATTAAGTGAACTCAAATGCAAAAAGATAACGACTATGCTCACCAATACGCCCGCTATTTTGACATTGATATGCGATATAACGTAGGTGCTAACAACTATCAAAAGGGTGTAAACCGTACTGCTCTAACAGTCCTTATTGCGGTCAGGTTTTCTATTGTCGCGCCAGTGATTATTCGCTGGTTCTATAATATTAGTCAACCTCAAGCGCTTGCCCATTTAAATAAGTTAGTAGACGAAAAGCTGTTAACGATGGTCCCTACACACAGAAGTCCTGATGGGCGGGTTTATATTCCAACTTACTCAGGAGCTAAGTATGCACAGGAGCAAACCAGTATTGATTATTACTTTCGCTCAAAATCAAACCCCGCACTGCAGGTTAACCACAATCACATAATGCACGACTTAATGAATACATTTATTGCCCTTCGCGGATTACATAACCATACCTCAGACGGCATTTACAGGCCGCTATGGACAGGATTTTTATCTGAGCCAGAATTTAAACGACTTTATAATCAAAGCAGTGCGCGAATTGTAGACGGTGTGGCCGTATTACCGGATAGAACCGTCGTTGCTATCGAAATTGAAAACTCATTTAAAAATAAATCGACGCGTCAGACTATCCTGCTCAAATACCTCGACTCACTTAAAGCAGGCCATTACCAACAGGTATTTATATTTTCACAATCTACGCAAATATTTGATGATATAAAAAGATTACACACCCAGTTACTGAAAGAGCTCCCAGAGCGAATAAATAAGAAGACCCAACAACCATTTATGACTCACGAAGACGCTGAGTTACTAGAATCTGCGATTGTGTATCGCACAAAATTTTGTGATGAAATTACCGCCCTATTCTATTCATAAGAAAGAGCATCAAAATGATGCTCTAGAAGTTAATGGCGATTAGACCACTGCGCAATAATATCCAATGTCAAATGGCTTACGTAACACGCTAAAATCAATAGTACATACGAGTTAGCTGCCATATCTGTAATTAATGGTATATCACAGACCTTTTTGTAATGAAGCCAACCCGATAACGCAAATGTGTAGCCGCTTATGGAGCACACATCTGAGAGTGTTCGAACTATCACCCCGAACTGCCATTTTATTGGTTTATTTTTCATAATATCTCTTATGTATATGACCTATTTTAATTAGGTATGCACAACTAAGAGGCATTGTTGATATTTCGCATAGAATATCAAAACGATAAAATTTGAATGTAAAAAAGGAGTGAATATTATTCACTCCTTTTTATTTTTAACCTGTCTACATTAGGTAACTAAGACCGCGCATTCGGGCCCTGCCGCCAAAACAATCGCTATATTGTTTTCTCCCTACATAACCCTGTACGTCATACAGAGTATGAATATTCATTTAAATGCAGTGAATCACCACAAAGGCTCTTCAGGTAGGTAAGCCTGTTTAGCGCCAGGCTCGGTGCAATTTTTTGGAGTAATGAACATGCAGTGTGTAACTTATTTTTGGTTCTATACATATAACTAGTAGCGTTGCAGGGAAATAAAAAAGCGAACCACGTGGTTCGCTAAAGGTTTTTAGGTATTTTCTAATATATCTAACCAATGGCACTCTGTAGCTGCAAAATACTCATTCGGTTTTAGCATAAATAGTTGCTCAAATTCTGCAGTAAACAACCCACAAAATTTTGTTATTTCTTCAATATGTATGAGTAAAAAAGCATACATCTCAATACCTTCCAAATACCTCCCCGAGAACTCAGGGTTAGCAGCTAACAACTGTTGAGAAATACTAATACCCAGCACACTCCCCACGCTATCTCGGTGTAAATAAATGTAGTTTGTGAAGCCCAACTCTTTCGTTTGCTTATCAATTACATCAGCTAACAGCAAAATGGTGGAAGCATCCTCCCAGGGGGATTTACTAGCGCGTACATATTGACGTATAAACGGTAACTTTTGATCTTTCATGATTTTTCCTAATTATTTGTCCTAAAACTAACTAGGCATAAGTGAGGAGAAAAATTGAAAGGTAATAGATAAACGACGTAAATTTGCAAAACACCTGAAAAACATTAATGTTAAGTTACTATTTCAAATATTGAGAATCTAAGATGAGTGATTTTATATGGTTATTACCAGCTGCTGTGTTGACGATAATTCTAATTAAGCTTATTAAACAAGCTAAAAAAGTAGATTAAGTAAAAAAAGACTTAACTTTTTATATAACCGCCGGTAGTTAAAGTGACCAATAAGTCACTTTAAGACCTTAAATGCGGCTTAATGTTCCCTAAAAGGCACTTTATTGTGAAAAGTGAAAAACACAAAAATGCGTTTTAATTTTTTACGCTTCTAATTTGATTTACACTCTATTGTATAAGGAACCTGAACAAAATTAGCCAGTATCTACTTTGCTTGGCATTAACACGTATCAAACGCTTTACTCGCAACAAAATAGACACTATAGTATCCATTAACCCTATTTAAAACCCACTTTAGATACACACATGTCTTTTTTGAGGTTCTATTATTAATTATTTATTATTAAGCGAAGGTGATGTGCAGCTAGCTTTTGCTGAGCATCTAAAAGAACGCCGCAAAAAAGCAAAGATGTCACGTGAGGCGTTAGCTAAAAAAAGTACGGTACCTGCTTCTACAATAAAAAAGTTTGAGGTTACAGGACTTATTTCATTCAGGCAGCTATTACTTTTGTGGCAATCTCTCGACGATTTGACTCGTTTATATGAATTAACAAAAGCGCCAACTCAAGGTAAGAATGCGCCAACGTCAATTGCTCAGGTATTAAACAATGGCCTTTAAACCCATAGAAAAGCTAGAAGTAAAACGTACACTGTCAGACTCAACAGAGTTAAAGGTTGGTGTACTTGCTCAAAATAGACAAGGTGTTTACTTTCAATTCGATCAAGGCTATATAGACACATATGGTAATCTTTCGCCATTTTCACTCGCCTTCAATAGAGATGTTCAGTTAGCACCCAAAAGCCCACATAATGGATTGCATGGGGTCTTTTCTGATTGTTTACCTGATGGGTGGGGGCTATTACTACAGGACCGTGTATTCAGACAAAATAATATAATGCCTAACTTTGTTACAGCAATGGACCGCTTATCTTTTGTTGGCCATTCGGCTATGGGAGCATTATCGTTTACACCTGAAACTCATTATGATGGCACAAATGACGATGAAGCTGGTCTTGCTACATTAGGCCAACAAGCCCAAGCAATATTTGACGGACAAACAGAAGAAGTACTTTCTGCGTTAGTGGCTGCTGGTAGCTCCGGCGGTGCACGCCCAAAAGCCCAAATTTATTTTTCTGACAATAATATACAAGAATGTAGAACAAAACCTAAAACAGGTGATGATGCTTGGTTAATAAAATTCACATCCAAAAACCTCGCTTTAGGACATGAGGAAGGGTTATGTGAAGCTGTGTATTTGGATTTAGCTGAACAAGCGGGATTAAACCCTCCTCAGAGATTACTGGTACCCGCCCCAGAAGGGACCGGTGCAAAGCAATGGCTTGCCCTAAAACGATTCGATAGGTTTAAATTAATGGGTAATAAAATGGGCTGCAAACATATGCATAGTGCATGTGGCTTGCTTGATGCTGATTTTCGCACACCTACATTAGATTATGAAGATTTAATTAAAGCGAGCCGTGTTTTATGCAAATCACCTGCTGCAGGGCAATTACAATTTCGTCGGGCTATGTTTAATTTATTTAGCTGTAACCAAGACGACCACAGTAAAAACTGGGCTTTTTTACAAGAAGATTCTGGTGAGTGGGATTTAGCGCCTTTTTATGATGTCACTTTTAGTCCTCACCCTTTTAATGAGCATGCTACTTCGTTTGCTGGATTTGGAAAAAACCCGCCACTAAAAGCGATTCAAAAGCTAGCTTCTGCTGCTGGTTACGCAAATTGGAAGCAGGTACAAGTTATCATATCTGAAATAGCAGAGATTATTTTAAACTTTAAAAACACAGCAAAAGCGCTCGACGTAAATAAGCAAACGATTAGTTTAATAGAGCAACAGCTTGATAATACGTACGCCATAAATAAGCATTTAATAGGCAGTTAATTGTATTAAGCTAATAGTATTGATTTATTTATAACTCTAAAAAGGCAGCGGCAACTTTATTTCTAATTGACATTTCTAATTGACATTTCTAATTGACATTTCTAAT
>NZ_FPAR01000002.1:416537-526236 GCF_900116475.1 Pseudoalteromonas sp. DSM 26666
ATTTCTAATTGACATTTCTAATTGACATTTCTAATTGACATTTCTAATGTCTATTTCAATGACCCTAGCAAACATGACTTCAAACTACGTTTAATTCATTTAGCTGATCAGATTGAGTTACGTTATCTACCAGTACTCTTACTTACTTGGAATCTTATTTAAGCGTTATTAGATTTAAATAATATCGATTCAAAAATTATGGTAGTTTGTGTTTTTAATTTTTTAGTTAATACAATTTGCCTTTTAAGGCTGTTTTTAAGATACTAACTAAGTGCTAACGAGTTACGTAAAATCGTAGCACAAGCTATAGCACGACAAAGTAACAACCTGTTTTTAAAGACTTTAATTGAAAACCTTATAACTATCACAGTTAATGCATTTGCTGTTTATAAGTAAAGCCATGATTAAACTCTCTATTATGAAACAGCTTGTTTGAAAGGATTGCGGGTGTCTTGGTTTTCATCCAAGTTGCGCATAAGTATCGCGTGCTCTAAATCAATGTTGTCAGGCAGTGGGATTTTTACGATATGGCCTGAGCCTTTAGCATCAGTAATGCTTTCGCCCTTTTTATTTTCCATACATTCAAGCACAAAGCTAATATTACCCTTTGGCGTCATTAATTCTAATGAATGGCCAACGCAAAATTTATTTTTTACATCTATTTCAACCAAACCATTAGCATTACGTTCTAATACTTCACCTACAAATTGCTGCTTGGTAGATACAGAGTGACCGTATTCGTAATTTTGATAATCTTGATGAGCGTGGCGTTTTAAAAAACCTTCGGTATAACCGCGGTGTGCAAGGTTCTCAAGAGTTTTAAATAAATCAGCATCGAATGGTTTACCTGCAACCGCATCGTCAATCGCTTTACGGTATACTTGTGCGGTACGGGCAACATAATAAAATGACTTAGTACGCCCTTCTATTTTTAGGCTATGCACCCCCATTTTTGTTAGCTGCTCTACGTATTGCACGGCGCGTAAGTCTTTTGAGTTCATGATATAAGTGCCGTGCTCGTCTTCAAATGCAGGCATATATTCACCCGGGCGACCTTGCTCTTCTAGCATAAATACATCGTTACTTGGTGCGCCTTCACCTAACGTAGGTATAACCGTTTTAGGGTCAATTTTATGTACCATTTCACCGGTTTCGTTTTCTGTACCAGGTTTAACATCATACTCCCAACGACATGCATTGGTGCAGGTGCCTTGGTTGGGATCGCGTTTATTAATATAGCCTGAGAGTAAACAACGCCCTGAATAAGCCATACACAGTGCGCCATGCACAAATACTTCTAATTCTGTTTCTGGGCACAGAGCACGAATTTCGCTGATTTCTTCAAGCGATAGCTCGCGAGACAAAATTACCCGCTCAATACCTTGTTTTGCCCAAAACTGTACGCTTGCGTAGTTCACTGCATTGGCTTGTACTGAAAGGTGAATAGGCATATCAGGCCATTTTTCACGTACTAGCATAATTAACCCAGGATCTGACATGATCAATGCATCCGGTTTCATAGCAATCACCGGCTCTATATCACGTAAATACGACTTAACTTTTGCGTTATGCGGGGCAATATTCGACACTACATAAAACTTTTTATTCAGCGCATGTGCTTCGTTAATCCCTATTTGTAATGTATCTAAATCAAATTCGTTATTGCGCACTCTTAAACTGTAACGCGGTTGGCCGGCATAAACCGCGTCGGCACCATAGGCAAAGGCATAACGCATGTTTTTTAAGCTGCCTGCGGGGCAAAGTAATTCAGGTACAAATAAGGTTGAAGAAGAAACAGCTGACATGTGCGCTCCATACATCGAACCGGGTTCAAGCCGGTTGCATGAATAATTAAGGGAAATAAAGCGCGCAAGTATAATGAGATGGCAAAAGAGAAACCTTGATCAAGATCATCAAAATTTCTCTTCTGCTCTAATAAATGAAGAGCTGTAAATTTAAGTTATTTTTTACTGCTTAATTGGTTCGAGAATTGACTAACGGCATCAACAACTTGTTGCGCGCCTTTTTTAATATCACTCATTACATCACCAGATTCTTTGGAGAGCGCTAGGCCTTGTTGCGCTTTATTTTTACCTTGCTCAATTACTGCAACGGTTGATTGAGTTAAATTTTGGTTTTGCTGTACAACATCCACTATTTCTTCGGTAGCTTTACTGGTTCTGGAGGCAAGTAAACGCACTTCATCAGCCACCACCGCGAATCCACGGCCTTGCTCGCCGGCACGCGCGGCCTCAATAGCCGCGTTAAGTGCCAATAAATTAGTTTGATCAGCAATACTGCTAATGCTCTGCACTATGCTCGCAATGAGTTGCGACTGTTTATCTAATGCTGAAATTTCTTGAGCTGCTTGCTCCATTTGTACCGACAATTCGTTCATAACCTGAACTGTTTTTTGTACCACTTCAGCACCTTTATCAGCGTTATTATCAGTTTCGATAGAAGTGCCATGCGCAATACTCGCCGCTTGCTCTGTAGCCAGTTCTCTTTCTACTTGGTCAGTGATCACTGTGGCAAATTTAACTACTTTATAGAGCTCATTTGCTTCATTAAAAATCGGATTATATGAAGCCTCTAACCAAACTACATGGCCGTGTTTATCAATACGTTTAAATCTGCTCGCAATAAACTCACCATTACGCAAACGTTGCCAGAAGGCCTGATACTCTTTACTACTCGCTTCTTGTTCGTCACAAAACATACCATGATGCTTGCCCACCACGTCTTGTCTTGAATAACTCATACTTTTTAAAAAGTTGTCATTAACACGTAGAACTATACCCTGAGTATCAAACTCAATAACCGCTGTTGAACGATGCAATGCTTTGATTAAATCTTCGTTCTCTCTTGAACTCTCAATTATTTGTGTAAGCACAGTGCAATGCAGGGTTAAATACTCTAACTGACCTTGCTCGTTTTTTATAGGATGTAAAATGCAGCGTAACCAATCTCGTTGTCCGTTTGAGTGGGATACTTGGATAGCGCCGGCAAAATGTTCTGCTTTACTTAGCGCTTTTTTAAAGACATGAAAGTCCGCGTTATTTCTAGCATTTTCAGGTATGAAGTCTAAAATGTTTTTATTAATTATTTTGTTATTTGAGTAGTTAAACTCTCGCTCAAAATTTTTATTTTGTCTTAAAATAGCACCTTGCTTATCAAGCTCTAACACCAGCATTTCACTGTCTAAGCTTTGCTTAACCTGCTCCCTTACAGAAAGCTTACTTTGTAAATCAGCGATTTGATTTTTTAAAGATTGGTTAAAAAACATATTGTTACCTTAGTGTTTAAATGTATCGGCATGCATATTGAGTCTATAAAAAGTGTACTATGAATAAAAAGTCTCACCACTTAAACAAAAGTATAGCTCATGTTTATAAACACATAGTAAACGTAAAAACATTGTTTTTAGTTCATAAATCGGGGTTAGCAAATTAAAAAAAGCAAGCAAGGTAGAATAAATTAGGTTTTTTTGACTAAAACGCGTATAATTCGCGCCCGTTAATATTCAACCTTTTATTTAAATTATTGGAGCACAAAGATGGCTTTAGAGCGTACTTTTTCAATCGTAAAACCTGATGCAGTTGCTAAAAACCACATCGGCGCAATCTACAACCGTTTCGAAACTGCAGGTCTTAAAATCGTTGCAGCTAAAATGGTTCACCTTTCACAAGAGAAAGCTGAAGGTTTCTACGCTGAGCACAGCGAGCGTCCTTTCTTTGGTGCTTTAGTATCTTTCATGACTTCTGGCCCAGTAATGGTTACCGTTCTTGAAGGCGAAAACGCTGTTCTTAAAAACCGTGAAATCATGGGTGCTACTAACCCAGCTGAAGCACTAGCGGGTACTTTACGTGCAGACTACGCTGATAGCATCGACGAAAATGCGGTTCACGGTTCTGACGCTGTTGAATCTGCTGCTCGCGAAATCGCGTACTTCTTCGCTGACGAAGAACTTTGCCCACGTACTCGTTAATTCGAGTTCACAGCTAACCCTGTGATGCAAAGTATGAAAAGGGCTTTCGAGCCCTTTTTTAGTCATTACGTAAAGTATTAACCGTTTATTTATGATGTTTTACTTAATGATTATAGTGGATGAATTGTGTACAATTCGCCCTTGTAAATTTTTACCATCACCGCCACCGATTGAGGTTGTTACATGACCGAGCAAAAAAAGATTAACTTATTAGATTTAAACCGAGATGCAATGCGAGAGTTGTTTGTATCATTCGGTGAAAAGCCATTTCGTGGCGATCAGGTGATGAAATGGATTTATCATTTTGGCGTAGATAATTTCGACGAAATGAGCAACGTAAACAAAAAGCTAAAAGAAAAGCTTAAAAATGAGTGTGAAATCGTTGCACCTGAAATTTCAGTTCGCCAGCAAGCCAGCGACGGTACTATTAAATATGCATTAGTACTAGAAGGCGGCCAAGAAGTTGAAGCCGTATGGATCCCAGAAAAAGATCGCGCCACGTTATGTGTATCATCTCAAGTGGGCTGTGCCCTGGAATGTACTTTTTGCTCAACGGCACAACAAGGCTTTAACCGTAACTTAAAAGTATCTGAAATTATCGGCCAAGTATGGCGTGTAGCCAAAGACATTGGCCTTGATGGAAACAGTGAAAAACGCCCTGTCACTAACGTCGTTATGATGGGAATGGGCGAGCCGCTACTGAATGTTAAAAACGTCGTACCAGCGATGGAGCTGATGATGGACGACTGGGGCTTTGGTTTATCTAAGCGCCGCGTTACATTAAGTACCTCGGGTGTAGTACCTGCCCTTGATTTATTAAAAGAAAAAATAGACGTAGCACTGGCTATTTCACTTCACGCTCCTGATAACGCACTGCGTGATATTTTAGTACCGATCAATAAAAAGTACCCAATTGAAGAATTTTTAGCGGCCTGTCGTCGTTATATTGATGGCTCAAAAGCCAATAAAGATGTCACCATTGAATACGTTATGCTTAATGGCGTAAACGACAGTACCGACCAAGCACATGAACTGGTTAAAACGCTAAAAGGTACGCCATCTAAGGTAAACCTTATTCCGTTTAACCCGTTCCCAGGTAATGAGTATACGCGTTCAAGCAACAGCCGAATTGACCGTTTTTCAAAGGTATTACAAGCTGCGGGGATTACCTGTATTGTTCGTCGTACACGAGGGGACGACATTGACGCTGCCTGTGGTCAGTTAGCTGGCGATGTGGTTGATAGAACAAAACGTATGGCTAAAAAGAAAATGCGTGATGACAATGCAATTGCAGTAAATATTCACCAAGCCTAACTAAGTAACTCTGTGCCTTTGTGATAAATTGTTTATTTTTAAATAAATGATGCAACACAAAGGCTTTGAGGTAAGATAGAGGCTATGGAAATAAATAAAGAGACAAGGTAATGCGATCTTTACTTGCTTTAGCACTATCAACACTACTTTTAAGCGGTTGTGTGACTGAAAATAGTTACAACGGCAGTGACAAACCCGTCGTCGAAAATAAAATAAACAACGCAGGCGCAGCACGTACCCGCATTGCTTTGGCATTACAATATTTAAACACCGGTAATAATTCCCAAGCAAAATACAACCTTGAGCGTGCGAGCGAATATGCACCAAATCTTCCCGAAGTTCATTATTCTTTAGCCTATTACTACCAACAAGTTGGCGAAAATGCATTAGCCGACAAAGCCTATCAAAAAGCGTTGGCGATTAAGCCTGACGATCCGAACACCCTAAATAACTACGGTACGTTTTTATGTAGTATTGATGAGTATGATCGCGCGACCGATCAATTTTTAAAAGCGATTGAAATTCCTAGCTATATTCGTGTAGCACAAAGCTATGAAAATTTAGCCTTATGCGCCATTGAATTTAATGACTTTACCAATGCAGAAAGCTACTTTCAACAAGCGCTAAACCACAGCTCGCAACGCGCCTCTACATTAATAAGCTTAGCGGCTTTGTATTACGCCAAAAGTGACTTATATAAAGCCAGTACTTTAATAAAACGTTATGACGATACTGCACAGGTTTCTTCGCGAGCATTGTTACTCAGCTACTTGGTTAAACAACGCATGGGTAGAATAGAAGATGCTGAAAAAATTGCAGCTACCATTTTGCAAACGTACCCAAATAGTGTTCAAGCTAACGCCATTCGTGACAACCAATTAAGGCAAACAGAGTTTGAAGTGCTGCGAGAAAAGTACCGTCAAGCACAACTTGATGAATTGCAAGAAAGCAGTAATAACAATCAAATTATTGTGGAGCCAAAAATAAAAATTATTCGTAAAAAAAGCCCAACATCTGCTGTAAACTCTGATGATTCAGTAAAGTAAGCTGCATAAAATACAACAGAGACACAAATACCTTTTTAAATTAGTATAAATAAGAGTAAAAACGAGTGTATCGGTTGATATCGCTCGTTTTACTGTAAACCAATTTAGCATTTCAGTGTGATTCAATGCTAAACTGCTATATGTTAGGTGCATTAAAGGGCTTTAAAAATAAAAACAGCAAAAATTTTAAAAGGGCGATACTAACGTTTTTATAAAACCGCAGCTGATGATACCCTTTAAAAGCGTGCATTCTAGTAGCAAGAATAAACGAACACTAAAAAATAAAAACAAAGTCTTACTCTGGTTATTAAGCCAAAACATTAACTTTTACTCGTGGATCCAGACTCATACATATTATGAATGAAGATAATACACAACCGCAGAGCGACGAACCCTCTGTAGGACAAATACTAAAATCGCATAGAGAAAATGCAAATATCAGCATTGCTGAAATCGCCTCGCTATTAAAGCTAACAGAATCACAAGTTGAGCATATTGAAAGCGACGAGTATCATTTACTCGGTGCAAAAACGTTCGTTAAAGGCTATATAAAAAACTACTGCCGCACACTAAACATTGATAGCACAGCTATTTTAGCGATGCTGCCGGCTTTTAGCACATCAGATAAACCGGTCGATATGCAAAGCTTTTCAAGGCGCACAGAAAAAGAAGCCCATGACAGCCGACTTATGACCGTAAGTTACTTAATTTTAGCTATCGTTATTGGTTCTTCTGCAGTGTGGTGGTGGCAAAATGCAATGCCTATTGATGAACAAACTAAAACTATTAACGCTAATAACTCGCTCATAACTCAACAACAAGAAAACACCAAGCTGTTAGCTGAAGCCGCCGACGAGGCACTATTAAATGACATTGAATCTACAGAAGAAGTAGATTCTGCATTACAAAATGAACAACAAACAATTCAAGCTGCGCCAGTTAATAATGCACAGAGCACCAGTGAGCCAAAAAACAGTGATTTAAGCACCATTTTTATGATGTTTAACGATGAGAGCTGGGTAGAAATTCACGATGCCAATGATGAAAAAATTGCTTTTGGTGTAAAAAAAGCAGGCTACGAAATGACCCTAACCGGAGTAGCGCCTTTTTCAGTGGTATTAGGCAAGCATGATGTTGTTCGTATTACCCTAAATGGTGAGCCAGTTGATATTTCGGCCTTTCCTAAAAACCGTTTAGCTAAATTTAAATTACCCTTAGCAGAGTAGTCGCTATGTTTTCAGAATCTCCTATAAAACGCAGAAAATCCACACGCATAAATGTGGGTAATGTTCCTATTGGTGATGGTGCACCTATTGCCGTGCAGTCGATGACCAACACAGATACGATGGACGTTGATGCCACTGTAGCCCAAATTCAAGCTATTCAAGATGCCGGTGCAGATATTGTTCGCGTGTCAGTACCGACCATGGATGCCGCTGAGGCATTTAAAAGTATTAAAGAGCAAGTGTCGATACCCCTTGTCGCCGATATCCACTTTGACTATCGCATTGCATTAAAAGTAGCAAAATACGGTGTTGATTGTTTGCGTATCAACCCAGGTAACATTGGCAGTGAAGAGCGCATTAGAGCGGTAGTTGATTCAGCGCGTGAGCATAACATTCCTATTCGAATAGGGGTAAATGGCGGCTCACTTGAGCGCGATTTACAAGAGAAATACGGCGAACCCACTCCAGAAGCCCTATTAGAATCGGCTATGCGCCACGTAGATATATTACGCCGTTTAGACTTTGATCAATTTAAAATTTCAGTAAAAGCATCAGACGTATTTTTAGCGGTAGGCGCGTATCGCTTGCTCGCTAAAGAAATAGACCAGCCACTGCATTTAGGAATAACTGAAGCTGGCGGCATGCGCTCTGGCTCTGTTAAATCGGCCGTTGGTTTAGGGATGTTATTAGCAGAAGGCATTGGTGATACGCTGCGCGTATCTCTCGCTGCAGACCCAGTACAAGAAATAAAAGTTGGCTTTGATATATTAAAATCACTGCGTATTCGCTCGCGCGGGATTAACTTTATTGCTTGCCCAAGCTGTTCACGCCAAGAGTTTGATGTTGTGAGCACCATGAACCAACTTGAAGAACGTTTAGAAGACATTATTGAACCGGTTTCAGTGTCTGTAATTGGCTGTGTTGTCAACGGCCCAGGCGAAGCGCTAGTCAGTGATATTGGCCTTGCCGGTGCAAACCGTCGCTCAGGCTTATACATAAATGGCGAACGCCAAAAAGCCCGTATTGATAACAATAATATTGTTGATCAGCTCGAAGGCTATGTGCGCGATTTTATCGAGCAAAAGCAGCAACAAACACCAATCGATATAAAAATCGTAGAGTGATTTAAACGCCAGCAATATGCATTCAATTGACTTTTTTAGTAGCGGCATTCACAGCGCAGTACAAATTACATACACACCGCTATACTCGCAATTACCTTGTAGTTAGGGTTATAATGCGCGGTCGATTTTTTTAGTTTTACGTGGTTGCAGTCTAAGACTGCACATAAACAGATTTAGGATTTATCAGTGGCAAAACAAATTCAGGCAGTTCGCGGTATGAACGATTGCCTGCCAGGCGATACGCAAGTTTGGCAGAAAGTAGAGCACATTTTACGCGAGACCGTATCATCGTTTGGTTATCAAGAAATTCGTTTTCCAATTGTAGAATCAACCGACCTATTTAAACGCTCTATTGGTGAAGTAACCGATATTGTAGAAAAAGAAATGTACACCTTTGCCGATCGTAACGGTGATAATTTAACTCTGCGCCCTGAGGGTACCGCGGTGTGTGTACGTGCAGGTAACGAAAATGGCCTGTTATACAATCAAGAACAACGCCTTTGGTACATGGGCCCTATGTTTCGCCATGAACGCCCACAAAAAGGTCGTTACCGTCAATTTCACCAATTTGGTTTAGAAACCTTTGGTATTGCCAGCGCCGATATAGACGCTGAAGTTATATTACTCACGGCGCAACTTTGGGAAGCATTTGGCATAAGCGATCATGTACGCTTAGAGCTTAACTCATTAGGCTCAAATGAAGCTCGCGCGCAGTACCGTGATGCCTTAATTGCCTTCTTAGAACAACATACCGATGTACTAGATGAAGACTCTAAGCGTCGTATGTACTCTAACCCGCTGCGCGTTTTGGATACTAAAAACCCAGATATACAGGCAATATTAGTGGATGCGCCAAAATTATCTGAACATTTAGATACTGAATCAAAAGAACATTTTGAAAATTTATGTGAACGATTAGATGCCGCAGGCGTCAAATACACGGTTAATGAAAAGCTAGTTCGTGGCTTAGATTATTACAACCGTACTGTATTTGAATGGGTAACCGATAGCTTAGGTGCACAGGGTACAGTATGTGCCGGTGGTCGTTATGATGGCTTAGTTGAGCAATTAGGCGGTAAATCAACCCCAGCAGTTGGTTTTGCGATGGGATTAGAGCGCCTAGTTTTATTGCTTCAAGCACTTGAATGTGTAGGTGACATACGCCGTAGTACTGATGTATATTTATCAGCCATGGGCGACAAAGCCAGCATTCAAGCGCCTATTATTGCATCTACGTTACGTCGTGACGTACCTGGATTACGCGTTATGGTGCATGCTGGCGGTGGTAACTTTAAAAAACAATTAAAACGTGCTGATAAAAGCGATGCATTAGTCGCGGTTATTATCGGTGAAGATGAATTAGAGCAAGGCGTTGTGACCATAAAGTATTTACGTGAGCGTAAAGAACAAGTCACATTAGAACTAGAACAAGCTAAAGAGCTACTTGCAGAACTAATTAATAGTTAAAATTACATAAAGCGCAGCGAGTAAAGCGCTTTAATAGAGGTAAGCATGGAAATTTATTCAACTGAAGAACAACAAGCAGAAGCGATTAAACGCTTTTTTCGTGAAAACGGCGTTTCACTTGCACTAGTTATAACTGTAGGTTTAGGTGGTTTATATGGCTGGAAAGCCTATGATCAAAACCAAATAACAACAGCAGAGCAAGCATCTGATGCCTACACTAAGCTTGTTGAAAGTGATGACGTATTAGCTTCTGCTGATGCCTTCATCAGTGAAAATAAAGACACTCAATACGCAACTTTAGCGGCATTTGTTGCTGCAAAAGAAGCGGTAGATGCACAAAAATTAGATGTAGCTAATGAAAAGCTAAGCTGGATTGTATCAAATGTCGATAACGCGCAGTTAAAAGCCATTGCCACTACGCGTTTAGCGCGTGTGCAAATTGCTCAACAACAATACGATGATGCATTAACTACGTTAAATTCGCCGTTGCCAGAGGCATTTAATGCAAATGTTGCTGAGTTAAAAGGCGATATTTACACTCAGCAAGGCAATAAAGAACAAGCACGCGTAGCCTACCAAGCTGCGGTTGATGCCGGTGGATTAACCAGCAATCCTCTATTACAAATTAAGTTAGATGACCTAGCAGTAACTAGCCCAGCGGCATAAGGTTTTAGGCATGAGAAAAATAACAACAGCAACGCTCGCCCTTTGTATGGCAACACTTATGGGCTGTTCATCAAGTGATGATGAAGAAGAACTGGTACTTCCTGAAATAGCCAATCAGTTTGAAACAGAAGTTGTTTGGCAAGAATCAATAGGTAGCGGTGTAGAGCATTACTTCTCACGCCTATCACCAGCTGTTTATAAAGATACTGTCTATGTAGCGAGTCGCGAAGGCCAAGTAGAAGCGTTATCACTTGCCAATGGTGATACGCTTTGGGAAACCGATGTTCGTCATGATTTATCGTTTTGGCCTTGGAGCGATAACGATAGTGCAAAATTATCAGGCGGAATATTACAAGCTTATGGTAAAATCTATTTAGGTTCAGAACATGGCTATGTCATTGCCCTTGATCGTGAGACAGGTAAAGAGGTATGGCGTAAAAAAGTGCCAGGCGAATCACTGTCTAAACCTGCTGCAGGCGATGGTTTAGTGTTTGTTAATTTAGCATCAGGTAAGTTACTGGCCCTGCATCCTGATACGGGTGAAGAGCGCTGGAGCTTTGAGCAAGAAGTGCCAGCACTTACCTTACGCGGTCAAAGTTCACCAACCGTCGCTAATGGTGGTGTGTTGGTTGGCCTTGAAACAGGTAAGCTCAGTGTTTTAATTTCTGAGAGCGGCTACTCAGCGTGGAGCGCAGAAATTGCAGTAGCAAAAGGCGCATCAGAGTTTGAGCGTTTAGTTGATGTTGATACACAACCACTTATTAGTGGCCCATTTGCTTATGCTATTGCATACAATGGGAACTTATCAGCAGTTGATATTCGTTCTGGTAATGTTGTATGGAAACGTGAATACAGCAGCTACCGTGAAATTGCCATGGATTTGCAAACAATTTACGTTGTTGATAGTAACGGCGTTGTTTATGCACTTGATAAAGATTCAGGCATTGAGCGTTGGAGCCAACCCGCTCTTCGTGGCTGGTACTTAACAGGCCCAGCGGTTGCCGGTAATTATTTAGCGTTAGGTGACCAAGAAGGCAATTTGCATTGGTTAAATAAAGACACTGGCGAGCTAGTATCTCGTGAAGACTTTGACAGCTCAGGTTTTTTTGTTGAGCCTGTTGTTGCTGACGATAAGTTGATTTTATACACCCGTGATGGTGAAGTTAGCGCGGTAAAAATACCGAACTAACTGTCTACTATTAGTGTAAGGCACTAATAGTTAATTATTTTTTGTAAGGCTTCGCACTGCGAAGCCTTTTGTTGTTTTTTAAAGAGGTAGTTTATGCTTCCCGTGATCGCTCTTGTAGGGCGACCCAATGTGGGCAAATCCACATTATTTAACCGTTTAACACGTACTCGTGATGCACTCGTTGCCGACTTTCCTGGCTTAACGCGTGATAGAAAATATGGCCAAGCAAATTACGATGGCTTTGAATTTATCGTGGTAGATACGGGCGGTATTGATGGCTCAGAAGAAGGTATCGAAACCGAAATGGCTGATCAGTCATTACTAGCCATTGAAGAAGCGGATATTGTTTTATTTTTAGTTGATGCTCGCGTAGGTATGACAGTGGCTGACCAAGCTATTGCTAACCACTTACGTAAGCAAGAGAAAAAGTGCTTTGTGGTAGCCAATAAAACAGACGGCATTGATGCTGACTCGAACTGTGCTGAGTTTTATCAACTTTCACTCGGTGAAGTTCATCATATTGCAGCCGCTCATGGTCGTGGTATTACTTTACTGCTTGAGCAAACACTTCAGCCAGTTATTGCTGAACTTGCCGCACTTGATGAAGATGTAGCCGATGACGATGAAGAACTTATCGACTTATATCAAGAAGGTGAAGAAGATGACACAGATCACCAAGCGTTTGCCGACAAGCCGGTAAAGCTGGCTATTATTGGTCGTCCTAACGTTGGTAAGTCAACCCTTACTAACCGTATACTGGGTGAAGATCGCGTTATTGTATACGATATGCCAGGTACAACGCGCGACTCTATCTATATTCCGATGACCCGTAATGATAAAGAATATATTCTTATCGATACAGCCGGTGTGCGTAAACGCAAAAAAGTAAGTGACGTGGTTGAGAAGTTCTCAGTCATTAAAACACTACAAGCAATCGAAGATTGTAACGTGGTGCTATTAGTGGTTGATGCCCGCGATGGTATTTCAGATCAAGATTTAAGCTTATTAGGCTTTGCCCTTAACTCAGGGCGCTCATTGGTAATTGCCGTGAACAAGTGGGATGGCCTAGACAACTACGTTAAAGATCGTATTAAAACTGAGCTTGATCGTCGTTTGGGCTTTATTGATTTTGCCCGCTTGCACTTTATCTCTGCGCTACATGGTACGGGTGTTGGTCATTTATTTGAATCAGTTGACGAAGCGTATGAGTCGGCAACTAAACGAATTAGCACCGCTATGTTACGTCGTATTATGGATATGGCACAAGCGGATCACCAGCCGCCACTTGTTCGCGGTCGTCGTGTTAAGCTTAAATATGCGCATGCTGGGGGTTATAATCCGCCGCGTATCGTCATTCATGGTAACCAAGTTCATGATTTACCTGATAGCTACAAACGCTACCTAATGAACTACTACCGTAAAGCACTTAAAATTATGGGAACGCCAATCAAAATTGAATTTAGAGAGGGCGATAATCCATTTGCAGGGCGTACTAATAAAGTAACCTTGTCGCAAAAACGTAAAATTCGCGCGTTTAGTAAAGAAAACCGCAATAAAAGCTAGATGCTAGATGCTAGATGCTAGATGCTAGATGCTAGATGCTAGATGCTAGATGCTAGGTCAAAATTAAATAGCGTACAATAAAAGTACGCTATTTTTTTATCTAAAATAAAGTAATAGTACTCGTAAAAGGGTTATTTGACGTCAAAGTGCAAAGCGTATGGTTGCCCCACATACCCTTGGTAAGCTGTCTATGTACTGTTTAAATCATTATTCTTAAAAAATTATTTCTCCATTGTTTATATAAATAAAATAAGTAAGGAGAGCAATTAAACACACGCCTTAATGTTATAAAACAACGCATTAATTGAGTGAACTTGTTATTATCATAAAATCAGCGCGCATAAGTAATAATTAAAATTTTAAAAAGTGAAATTCAACATGCTAAAAAAAACAATCTTAGCTATTACCTTAGCAGCCACCTCGCTGCCAAGCTTAGCCGACAGTAACAGCGACTTAACAACCATTATTGATAACCATTGGCAAAATGCCAAAGCTGAGAAAATATTTTTTAGAACCGATCCTGATGGTTGGAAGCCCAACGGCACCCTACCCGATTGGAGCGAGCAAGCCATTGCGAAGCGCCAAGCTTACAACAACAGCGTACTAAAAAACTTAGCCAGCATTGATCCTAAAACGCTCAACAGCGAGCAGTTAATGAACTACCGCTTGTTTAAATATGAGCGAGAAACCGAGCAGCAAAGCTACCTTTACCAAGATAAATACTTTCCGGTTAATTTTTTAAGTGGCTGGCATACTTACTTTGCAGAAGCGCCGGCTAACATGGCCTTTTTAACCACCGAGGATTACGATGCATTTTTAATCAGCCTTAGTGATTACCCGCGCTTTAATCAGCAAAACATTAATTTAATGAAGCAAGGCATTCAAACTGGTTTTACCCACTACTGCGAAACGTTTAAAAATTATGGCCAAAGTATTAGCGCCCATATAGTTATACAACCTGAGAATAGCGCCTTATATGAGCCATTTACCCGTATCCCTAATACATTTAGCGCAGCGCAAAAAGAAACTTACCAAAATAAAGCTAAAGCGTTAATTGCCTCAAAAGTCGTGCCTGCTTACGAGCACTTTTATGACTTTTTTGAAAACGAATATATGCCACATTGTAGAGCGCAGCCCGGTATTGCAAGCATCAAAGGGGGCCTTGATTATTACAAATATACAGTAAATTATTACACCACAACAAATGCGACCCCCAAGCAAATCCATGAGCTTGGCCTTAAAGAAGTGGCACGCATCAAAGCGCAAATGCAAAGTATTATTGATAAAGTTGGCTTTGATGGCAGCTATAGCGAGTTTTTAGAACTTTTGGCAACCGATGAGCAATTTTACGCAACCGATCCCCAAGACTTGCTCGAAAAAACCGCCTTTATAACCCAAAAAATGTATGGCAAACTCCCTACTTACTTTGGCCACTTACCGCGCAATACTTTTACTATTAAAGGCTCAGCGAGTCGTGGCGCATTTTATATGCCACCGCCAGATAATCGTTCACCGGGGACTTACTTTTTAGCCTCAACTCCAAAACTGCAGCCTTTATATAATTTAGAAGCACTTAGCCTACACGAAGCCATACCTGGGCATCATTTACAAAACGCCATTGCGATGGAGTTAGACGTTCCTGAGTTTAGACGCACACTGAGCCACTCTGCTTTTGGCGAAGGCTGGGCACTTTATA
Source organism: Pseudoalteromonas sp. DSM 26666 (assembly GCF_900116475.1). Taxonomy (NCBI): domain Bacteria; kingdom Pseudomonadati; phylum Pseudomonadota; class Gammaproteobacteria; order Alteromonadales; family Pseudoalteromonadaceae; genus Pseudoalteromonas; species Pseudoalteromonas sp. DSM 26666. The sequence continues at coordinate 431,817 of NZ_FPAR01000002.1, forward strand.
CAGAGCGTTTAGGTAAAGAAGCGGGCTTTTACCAAAGCCCATACAGTGACTTTGGCCGTTTAGGCTACGAAATGTGGCGCGCTGTGCGCTTAGTGGTTGATACCGGTATTCATGCCTTTGGCTGGAGCCGCCAAAAGGCGATTGATTATTTGGCTGATCATACCGCTTTGCCACAAAGCGCAGTGGAAGATCAAATAGACCGCTATATTTCTTGGCCAGGCCAAGCGCTTTCATACAAAATGGGCGAAATTAAAATACGCGAACTACGTGCCAAAGCAGAAAAACAGCTAGGCGCAAAATTTGATATTCGCAGCTTCCACGATACCGTTATTGGTCAAGGTTCACTCCCTATGGCGGTACTAGAAGATGTAATTAATGACTGGATAGCACAGCAAAAATCAGCTATCTAAAATACAACGGAAACAAATTGAGAGGCGGTATTGTTACCGCCTCTTTTTAAAGCCCTATTAAACACCTCAAAACTAATCCCTACCCGCTTTTGCTTCGTAAAGTTAATGATTTTAAAAACCAGAGCTTAAGTATGAAAAAACGTATTCTGTATTGGCTGCAAAATGATTTGCGCATTGATGACAACCCCATACTCAATGATTTATCACAACAACAATGTGAACTTGATCTCGTATTTGTGATCAATCCTGCTTGGTTTAAAAGCAATAACTATCAACAAAAACCCTATGGTGTACATAAACAACGCTTTCTAATGCAAAGCCTATACGAGCTACAGGAGTCTGTTTTAGGGCTTGGCCAAACCTTGCATATTTTAGAAGGCGATCCGGTAAGGGTATTAACACAGCGTATTAATGAGCTTGGCATTGATGAAGTTGTTTATAGCGAGCAAATAGGCGTTTATGAGCAACGCCAAATTACCGCGCTTAAATCGAAATGCGCTACTGTGGTATTTAAATCTGTGATGCAAGATACCTTATATCAACAGCAACAACTGCCCTTTGAACTTACTGATTTACCAACCGGCTTTACCCCTTTTAGAAAAAAAATCGAAGCCACTGGTATCAGTTTATCCGCAGTGCCATTCTCAGCAAAAAGACTTCCACCGCCTATTATTTTATGTGCTAAACAGCCTATATCAGAGCCGCCAACAGGAAACCCTTTACTCCAAGGTGGACACAAAGCCGGCCTTGCGCATTGTCTACAGTACTTTTCATCAGCTTTACCAAGCAGCTATAAAATCACCCGTAATGAGCTGGATGGCTTTGATAACTCGACTAAATTTAGTAGCTGGCTGGCTTTTGGTTGTATTAGTGCCAAGCAAATTTTTTGTGCAGTAGATGCTTATGAAGCGCAGCATGGGGAAAATGAATCAACATACTGGATCAAGTTTGAATTGCTCTGGCGTGAGTATTTTAAGTGGCATGCAATTAATGTGAAGCATCAGTTATTTACTTTTAAAGGTAAAAAACAAAGCTCGCCACTTACCACTTTTAGCCCGAACCGTTTTGCAAAATGGTGCCAAGGCAGTACCCCATTTCCGCTAGTTAACGCTATTATGAAAGAGCTTAACGCAACGGGCTTTATCACTAACCGTTCACGACAAATTGCAGCCAGCTGTTTGGTCAACGAACTACAACTAGACTGGCGCTATGGCGCTGCTTACTTTGAACAACAACTTATTGATTACGATGTAGCCGCTAATTGGGGCAACTGGCAATATATTGCTGGGGTTGGGGTCGATCCGCGCGGTGGGCGACACTTTAATTTGGCAAAACAAACCCAGCAATACGACCCACACGGTGAATATATTGCCAAATGGCAAGGGAATGAGCACTGCGATGCACAATTAGATGACTTAGACGCCGCTGATTGGCCAGTGTAAAAATAAAACCTCGAACATAATACTGGCTAGCTGACTCTCGTTATAAGCCCAAGGTTAGATCTTGGGCGAGAGTGCCGCTGGGTTTTTCTACTACGCGGTTAACTTCAACCCCGTTATGCTTAATAATAAAAGTGGGGGTATATTGTAAGTCATGCGCTAGCGCAATACCTGCCTCATCACGTTTGTCATAACCTACAGTAACAAAGGTTATTTTCGAAAGTTCAACCTTAGACTCATCAAGTAACTTTATTAATCGAGGTACTTCGCGAGCACTGTCATGACACCAGCTACCTAAAAGCACTAACAACTCTTTACCTGCTAATTTTTGCATCAATGCAACGTCTTGCGGTGTAGGCGAGAATGTTTGGTATTGCTTAGCAAATTTATCGTGCTCGCTTAATAAACGCTTAGCAGTCATAGCGTCCGAGTGTGGTTTGAACGTTGCATTCGCTGCCAGTGGTAGAGTCAAAATAAAGAGTAAAATTAATTGTTTAAACATAACCTTATACTTAAATAGTGTTTTAGCTACTATACCCACAATCGAGCTTAAGTAAATAACAGTTACTTGCTTTTATCCATAAAATCATCCACTTGTGATAAAACGGCTAAGTACTCACGTTTGGCTTCTTTGTTTTGTTCTAATTTATCTAAGTCACCGATTAACGTTACTAATTGCGTATGTGAATAACTCGATGTTGTTCTAAACTCGTTCGACGCCCCCACACCACTGAGTCGTTTTCTTTCATCCATACGATGACTATCTTCATTTTTCTCGAGCCAAATATCATTAATAAGACGAATATTACTCTCACTGGTGGTGGTTTCTTTCAATTCTTTTTTTAGCTCGTATTGAGATATTTCGGGATTAAACTGATACACTTTTTTATCTACATCCACCTCATGAGCCTGATCAAGGGCAACCAATTCGTTATTTTTTACAGCGGTACCAATAGTGTAATTTTCTTGTTTGTCATAATAATCAGGGGGGATATCAGAGCGGTTACCTTCTTCATAATTAAAACGCGTGCTCGCCGTTTTATCTTGAGTAACTCCAGTTAACCCTGCTGATTTTTGGTGTTCTGTATTTTGACTCAGCTTTGTGGTGCTTGTTGCTATGTAATCACCTTGATCCATTGCAAAAGAGAATTTTGCATCAAAATCAGCTAACTTAGAAATCCCGTCGCCTAGGGAGTTTTTATCACTACTTCCTAGTCCTTGATAGCGTGGATCACGGGTGATCATATTGTCAACTAAATCAGCTACCAGCTCGCGTCCGTTAGTAAACTGCTGTGTAGCAACTGACTCTATTTGACTATAGCGCTCAGCGGCTGATGACATACTACTAAACGCACTTTTAAAAACAGCGAGCCCTTGTTTCATCACTTCATCACTTTTGTGACCAAACGCCGAACGCGTACTTTTCTCTGAGCTATTGAGCTGGCTATCTTCTAAACTTTTATCAAGCGCTTTTATGTATTGCTGCATTTGGCTTTTATCTTGAGCGCCAATGGTTGACATATCGAGCGAAAAATCAATATTGTTTTGTCCGTTTACCGATTCGAACTCCAGTATTTGCTGCTCAGAATCTTCATCAAGGGTATAGCTTAAATTAAGCTCATTATCTGTTCCGAGCATCGCTCCATCAGCATCGACAGTATTTCCCTCTGACGTTGAAAAATACAAATCAAAACCCGAAAGTTCTTTGTTATCAAAATTGCTTAGAAAGCTTAAATCTAAATCAGCTTGGTTTGCGGGTACGTAACGACTGTAAGCGCTTTGTTTGGCCTTAAAAAATTCATCCGCCATTTCACCAACACCAGAAAGTACTTGCGTTAATGCTTGATGTTCAGCCTCAGATAAGTCGCCATCTACTTCATAACTTACGCTAAATTCGTCAGTGGTTTCGCCGGTTTCTTCATCGTAACCTTGCGCAGAATGAAAAGTGATTTTAATAACATCACCTTCTTTGGTTTTTACCGACAGCTCAAATCCATAGTTATCATCATCCTCATATCGCTCGCGGTTAAAACTTTCCATGAAAGGGTTAAGTGAGCGTTCAACACGCTGTTGGCTAGATGCTAAAAATGTTTTTTGATTAAATCCCAGTTGCCCCAAGTTTGATAAAATATCGCTAGTGTTAGCATAAGCGCCTTGAATATTTTTTACCGAGCTGTTTAAACGCTCAATTAACTGATCACTACGTTCGTTTTTTAATAAGCCCTCTTGCTGAGAGCTGATAACCGTTCGCAGCGCAACCTCTTCACTGGAGAGTTTATAATTTGAGCCACTGGGTGCGCTGGAAATCGTGAGTAACGAGGATAATTGCTGATTAAGTATTTCATCGACTTGTTCGTCACTAAACTGACTGAGCATTTCATCAGTGATTGTTGCCGTGCTTGGCGCTAAGTGAGCACGCGATTGTAAGCCTGTGGACACATTGCTGTGGTTTGAATTATTGACTGATTGGGCAAGCAACGCATTTAGGTTAGCATAATTTCCTTGTAGTTTATTAACCATGATTATCCTTAATCTTCAGTACAATTAAGTACTTTGTCGGCCATCTAATTAAAACCTTTAATTCTTTTTTTTATTATTCAAGCATAAAATATTTTAATAAAAACGTTAGTTTAAAAGTAATTAACAGGTTTTGGCAAGCAACGACTTTAATATATCAGGTACAAATTTGCGCTGTGCGGTAATGGCATAAAAGTGCTCAAATGCATCAGGTAAACGTTGGTATTCAACTAATAGGCCTTGTTCTATTTCATCTTTTACGACGACTGAGGGCAATACCGATAGTGCACCACTATCACGGGCAAGTAATCGCAGCATAGCCATATCATCAGCCTCTGCTTTTATTTTTGGCTGATACTGCCAGCGGGCACACAAAGCATTAAATGAGTCTCTAATCGCGGAGGTTTTACTGGGTAGCACCCATTGTGCAACTGTGTAACCGGTAGGAAATTGGCCACGTATTTTTTTATCAGCTGGACCCACTATGGCTAATGGCTGGCGAGATACCAACTGACTCTGCCAAAGCTGATCGTAATGCTCAAGCCCGATGGGTTTATTAGTTAAAACTAAATCCAGTTCGTGTTCTGCCAAGCCATTTAACAGCCCATCCATACGCCCTGCAGTAAGCGAAAAGCGTACTTCGTCGTTACTCATTAAAGGGTTAATAAATTCCTCGATAAAGTTACGAGAGAGCGTATTAAGCACCCCTATTGATAAATGCTGAGTTTGGGAAATCACCCCTTTATGAATAAAAGACGACAGTTCTTCGCCCTTAGTGAATATATCGTTGGCGTACATTTGCACCCGCTTTCCCATATCGGTTAACGCCAAAGTACGTCCTTTGCGTTCAAATAACTCAATATTAATGGTGTGCTCTAGCTGTTTAATTTGAGTGGAGAGTGCTGACTGCGATAAATGCAGCTCTTTAGCGGCTTGGGTCAAGTTACCAATTCGGGCAACAGACCAAAAATAATACAAGTGATGGTAGTTCAAACGGCTCATTATAGTTCTCTTTTATAGAACGTTTATATGCATTATATCTATTTTTATTTAGTTATCTAGTTTGTCATACTCCAATAACTAAATAAGGAGCACTGAATGAGCGAGTATATTATTTCGTTATTATTACTAATGATGCCATTAAGCACATTTTTAGCGGCGTGGCTAATTGGCCGACAACCTTGTGCCTCAAATGGCAATGTACTGTTTAAAGTGATGCTATTTAATAGTGTTGCATTTATCAGTGCCGTTGCACTTTATCGTATTTATGCCTTTGATTTACTGAGTTTCTTATCGCTCTCAGTGACCCGCGCTATTATGCTAGGACTAATCCTGTTCATAACGCTAATATTAATTCGGTTTTGCAAACACTATATGCAAGGTGAGCCACGTGTAAACTACTTTTGGCGCTGGCTGCTATTAACCGTAACCGCAGTGATGATTGTAGTTATGAGCAATCACTTAGCGCTATTTTGGCTAGGCTGGGTGGCAATTAGTTTAGCACTGCATAAACTATTAATGTTTTATCCTGAGCGCCCTCGTGCGGTACTCGCCGCTCATAAAAAGTTTATTGTGGCACGCGTAGCTGAATCCTTATTACTCGTCGCATTTATTATATTATCGGTTACTCACAATAGCCTATACATTAGCGATATCACTACTTTTTATCACATCACCACACTACCGCTATCTTTGGCTGAACAACTCGCGGCCTTTTTAATCGCTTTTGCAGCTTTAATCAAATGTGCTCAGTTGCCTATGCATGGCTGGCTAATCAAAGTGGTTGAGGTGCCTACACCCGTCAGTGCCTTATTGCATGCTGGGGTGATAAATTTAGGTGGCTTTTTATTAATTTTATTTGCGCCTTTGTTTATTCAAGCTGCGGCTGCACAGTGGTTAATTTTAATTATTGCTGGTTTAACTACGGTGATCAGCGCTTTGATAATGACTACCCGAATAAGCGTTAAAGTAAGGCTTGCTTGGTCTACCAGTGCGCAAATGGGATTAATGCTCATAGAATGTGCGCTGGGATTATTTGAACTGGCTCTGCTTCACCTTGTTACTCATTCAACCTATAAAGCCTTTGCATTTTTAAACTCAGGCAACGGTGTAAACGAAGATCTGATTCGCCGCCACATTCCAAAACAATCACCCACGTGCTTTGCTTGGTTAACGGGGGCATTGGTGTCGATTACCCTAGTTAGCGCTGCATGGACCATTAGTGGCTATCAAGGCGCGGTCAGTGTGTGGCTACTTTTAGCATCGGCTTTAACTATTTTACTGGCCAACCAACATGGCGCTTCTAGCGTGCAAACTCACAGTAAAAAACTGCTAGTCGCACTATTAGTTGTTATTAGTTATGTGGTTGCTAAAAATATATTTACTTTAGCACTAGAGCTTGAGCAGTGGCGCGAAGCTGCATTTAGCCTCGCCGATAGCTGGGTAATAGCCCTTATTTTAACGTTAATGATTGCCAGCTACTTTTTACGCTACCAGTCTTGGCGACCACAGGTTAAATCACTTTCCACCCTATTATTTGCAGGTTTGTATTTAGATGAGTGGTTTACGCGGTTAACCCTAAAAATATGGCCGATAAATTTACCTAATAATGGCCACACCGATTTAAAAAATCATGCAGCTGGAATCACCGTTGAGGAATCAAAATGAGCAATCAAACGCATTCAAATCACACGGCATTATCGTTAAGTGACACTGAAAACAACATACTTAATAAAGTATGCGGTTACATAGCACCAAACTGGCCTTTAGATCAGATGATTGCCGTTAACCCATTTTGGGAAATGCGCCACCTTCCTATTGAAGATGTAAGCGCACGCATTGATACCTTATGTAATGCCAATATGCTCATGCCTAAAGACTTTTATCAGCACAAGTACGACAACGGCATTATTACTGATAACCACTTAGCCGATGCAGCCAAGTTACTTAACAGTGACTTTACGCATGAGCAACTCATAAAAACCCTTCACATTGATGTTCCTTTAGTGGATTGGCACAACATTGCAGATTTACTCGACCAGCAGCGCAATAAACATAAAATGGCTTGGCATGATGAAATCACCCATCAATTGAGCCAGTTTTGTGCCGCGCATTATCAGCAGCTTGGCCCTATGCTTCATGGTGATGACACATCATCACAATCACCTTTATATCGCCATTGGTTAACCGTTATTCAAGCGGATAAAGGCATTAGTATTGTAATGGATGAAAAGCATTTAAATGGCTACTTTAAGCGACTGCCCACTTGCGCTGATGAACTGATTGCACTAACACTCTCAACCCTTAATATAGATAACGACTCGTTAGAGTTATATGCTCATTCGCTGCTTTTAGATATTAATGGTTGGGCATCGTGGTTGGCGTATTTACGATTCCAAGGCCAACTTTACGCTAAACCCAAAGATGATATGAAACAGCTACTGGCCATGCGAATGGCATGGGACTTGGTTATTTGGCAGTATCTGGCAGATCATGATAGTGCTTCATTTAAACAACTACAAAGTCAGTGGCAGCAAGAAAAGTCACTCGTAATTGAGCGCCTGCATGCACACAAATTGGCACAAAAGCCATTATGGGTGTGGGCAAAAGCACTGGAGCTGAGCTATCAATACCCGCTTAATCATGCGCTACAAAACGCCACTAAAACGCCAGTGAACAACGCTCAATTACAAGCAGTGTTTTGTATTGATGTACGCTCAGAGGTTATTCGCCGCGCGCTTGAATCGCAAAGTAAAAATATAGAAACCTTCGGCTTTGCCGGTTTTTTTGGCTTGCCACTAGAATATCAAGAAAATGGTAGTGCAATTACTCGTCCTCAACTACCAGGGCTACTCAAACCAGCCATACATGCCACACAAACACACAAAGACGCGGCGCTTGAAGCATCTCGTCAAAATAGTGCTACATGGCAAAGTTGGTCAAAATCAGCCCCCTCATCGTTTTCTATGGTTGAATCAGCAGGCTGGCTGTATGCATTTAAATTAATAAAAAATACCTTTTTATCTAAAGGTAAAGCTAAAAAGTGCGCAACCACCGACTGGCAATTAACACAAAACCAGCAACAACTGACCCTAAAAGACAAAACCGACTTAGCTCAAAAAGTGCTTAACACCTTAGGAATAAAAGAGTTTGCGCCGCATGTTATGTTGGTAGGTCACGCCAGTCATACAACTAATAACTTGCACAGCGCTGGCCTAGAATGTGGAGCCTGTGGCGGGCAAAGTGGCGAAGTTAATGTACGCGTGCTGGCTAACTTACTAAACGATACCCAAGTGCGCCAAGCGCTTAAAGAGCGAGGGCTAACACTGGCACAGAGCACGCAATTTATTGCCGCTATTCATAACACAACCACGGATGTCATCACCGCTTACGATACCGAGCTTAATGACAATCTAAAAAAATGGCTAACCGTTGCCACGCAAACCGCTCAGCAAGAACGCTTAGTAAATATCGACCCACAGTTAGTTAATAAAACCGCGGATGAAATTAACCATGCTTATCATCAGCGTGCCCGCGATTGGTCGCAAGTACGCCCAGAATGGGGGCTTGCTAATAACGCCGCCTTTATTGTTGCACCACGAGCATGGACTCGCAGTGTTAACTTACAAGGACGCTGTTTTTTACATGATTATGAATGGGAAAACGATAACGAATTTGCGGTATTAGAACTGATTATGACCGCCCCCATGATAGTAACCCATTGGATCAATAGTCAATATAATGCCTCGGTTACCGACAACCATAAATACGGCAGTGGTAATAAAATACTCCACAATGCAGTCGGCGGTAATATTGGATTATTTGAAGGAAATGGCGGTGACCTTCGTATTGGCTTAGCCATGCAGTCACTGCACAATGGGGAAAAATGGATGCACGAACCAATTCGCCTTAATGTATATATTGCTGCGCCGCAATCGGCAATCGCGGCAATTTATAACAAACATGTCATGGTGAAGGAGCTGATTGATAACCATTGGCTCACTCTCATTCGCTGGGGCGATGATAATACCCTAGAGCAGTTCGAAAATGGACATTTCTCAACTATTTCAGCCTCTAATGAGCCAATATAAGCTATGCCAAAGATAGTCATTGCTACTAAACATAAAAAGGCACCTTTAGTGGCCCCTGCTCTAGAGCCACTTGGTTTTGAGGTATTCACTACTGATTTATTTGATACCGATACACTTGGGATGTTTAGTCACGAAGTACAACGTCATGGTAGTGCCAACACAGCGGCACTGACAAAAGCTCAGCGCGCATGTGAACTCACAGGCGAGCAATTTGGGCTTGGCAGTGAAGGCAGTTTTGGGGGTGGGCCATACCCGGGTTTAATGAACTGGGACGAAGAAGTTATTTGTTTTTACGATAAACACAATAACAATGCTATTTATGGATATGCTGGCGGGCCATTTTCGCCCAGCAGCTTAAGCATTAGCAGTGGAACCAGTGCTGAATCAATCGCTACTGCATGTCAGCGCTATGAAAACCAGCATTGGATACTTGACGACACCCAAACGCTTCATAAAGGGCTTAGCATAGAAGCGCTTATTGCTTTGTATACAGAAAAAACGCCAAGCACAGGTACAATCACGCCTGATCTGAGGGCCATGTATAGCCCGCAACGCCAAGTAATTATTAGCCGAGCTGCAGAAGATCTTGCAAGGCGATTATCATCAACATGCCCACAGTGCCAAAATCCTAACTTTGTTGCTAAACAGGTCACAAAAGGCTTGCCCTGTGAGCTATGTAATATGCCAACAGAACAAATGAAATCAACTACTTCAGTGTGTGATAGTTGCGGCTTTAGCCACATTGAAACGAATAAAAAACGCGTTGCTGATGCAACATATTGCCAGTTTTGTAATCCTTAAGAGTTATTATGACATCATTACAACCTACTCAATTATTGAATACTGAAGAGCGTATTAACCAAGCCGTGGCACTATTAAAAGCGGGCGAATGCGTTGCCTTACCCACAGAAACTGTATATGGCCTTGCTGCCGATGCGAGCAATAGTGATGCTGTAGCAAAAATATTTGCCGCTAAAGGGCGCCCAACAAACCACCCATTAATTGTGCATATTCCTGAACTATCACATGTGCACTACTGGGCAAAAAATGTAAATAAGGCAGCGATTACACTTGCTGAAGCCTTTTGGCCAGGCCCGCTCACACTTATTTTAAATGCAAAAGATAATTTAAATAGCCCTGTAACAGGTGGCTTGAATAGCATTGGTTTACGCGTACCAGCACATCCGCAATTTTTAGCCGTTTTAAAACAATTAAATACTGGGCTTGCAGCTCCCTCAGCTAATCGCTACAAACAACTAAGCCCAATAAACACAGCCCATGTTATGCGCGATTTAAATGGCCGAATTAGCGCAGTATTAGAGGGCGGTCAATGTGATGTGGGTATTGAATCAACGATTGTTGATGCCACCACTGAGCAGCTTCGCATTTTACGCCCAGGACCTATATCCGCTGCAGATATTTTGCAAAAAACCGGACTGAATGTCACTACACCGCTTTCACACAATGAGGCAGTGCCTGGTAATGTAAAGGCGCATTATCAGCCACATGCTCCTGCAACACTTATTAATAGCGCAGACTTTCCAAGTGTTTTGGGTAACACTCCCCATTTGCAAACACATTATTTAATCTATTCAACCAAGGCAGAGCAACAGTTATTAGCTAATCACATTTCGCCTCAGTATATTACTAAGCTTAGTGCTTGCCCTGTTGAGTATGCTAAAAACATGTATAAAACGCTGCATCATATCGATGAGACAACACCGATGAATATTTATATCGAAAAGCCGCCAGTAAGCAGTAAGTGGGGGGCTGTGAATGACCGCCTTAGCCGTGCCACCACAGTATTTGCAGGATAAGTTAATTAACCGTTAGGTATTCAATAACCGTTGCTGCTGCCACTGGTTTATAAAAGTAATACCCCTGAAAACGTTTACAGCCAATATCAACTAACATATCAAACTGTGCCTGTTCTTCCACGCCCTCAGCTATAACACTTAAGTTATGGCTGTTGGCAATGGCAATAATACTTTGCACCATACTATTTGATTTAGAGTCCACCAAAATATCATCAACAAAGCTCTTATCTATTTTCAGTTCATCTATCGGTAAGCGTCTCAAAAGACTCAGTGATGAATAGCCTGTGCCAAAATCATCCATTGAAAAGCGTATTCCACGTGACTTTAAGCTCTTAATCGTATCAATCACATGTTCAAGATTATCCATAAAGAGGGATTCTGTTATTTCTAAAATGATACTTTGCGCAGTAACATTGTGCGTCTCTAAACTGTGTAATAATGTAGGAATAAATACACTACTTTGAAATTGCATTACTGAAATGTTTATTGCCAATTCAAGAGGGGTATCGCTGTGTTGCTGCATTTTTGCAAACTCACCAATAGATCGCGCTAAAACAAAGTCACCAATTTTAAAAATTAAATCACTTTGCTCTGCAATAGCAATAAACTCAGCGGGTGATACCATACCAAGCTCACCATCTTGCCAACGAATGAGTGCCTCCATAGCATGGATTTTACCCTGTTCATTTACTTGGCACTGATACGCCATAGACAATGACTGCTCGTTTAACGCCATATTAAGCCGCTCTTCTACTTTTAAACGACGTAAGTAAGCTTGTTTAATATCAGCATGATAATGACACAGCCATTGGCCGGTATCTTTTGCCCATTGATTCGCTAAATGCGCACTTCGTACGAGCTTGCTCTTTGTTATACCATGCTCTGGATAACAGGCTATGCCCACACTTATATTAAGTAATCGTTCACTATTGTTGGTTTCATATTGCTGGATTGCTGACTCTAAAATATGCTCGAATGCACGTCTGTTTTGCTCATCAAAAGTGTGAGGTGCAATAATACAAAATTCATTCCCACTATTTCTAAATACTAAATAGGGTGATAAAAATGTTGTTTTTAAAAAGCCAGCAAAGGTTTTTATCGCTTTATCGCCAAACTCCATGCCAAAGCGATTATTCATAGAACGCAAGTTGGTAATGTTAATGATTGCTAAGCTAAACGATGTTTCTTTTTTCTCTTCAAAGCTATCTCGTAACGCTTTTCGATTTGGGAGTTTGGTCAAATCATCATGTCTTGAAAGATGGAATAGCTCATCAATACGCTTTTTTTCAGCACGTGCAATAAGCCTAAAACCAAAAAATAGCACCATACAAATAAACACATAAACTAGGACATACAAGCCAACTTTCCAATAATACAGATTTTTTATTGGTTGCATCGCCATTTGTGACAGAGTCCACAACTGATAACGGTTATCAAATTTTGCTGAGGTGATATACGGTTTGCCTTTTACCGTCGTTTCTATGCTAAACACTTCCTCGGAAGATTTAAGTGTTTGCTTTGTTTTACCTGTTTGCTCTATCAAAGCATTACCCGATAACCCCAATGCCTCTTTAGTCTGGGTTTTTATATAACTTGCTATATCTGCATCTCTAACCGAGCTGTATTGAATAAAGCCATCTATTTCTCTTGCTAGCATGATGTAATCATCACGATTACTTTGCAAAATATTTAAGTACTTAGTCCCTCTCGACACCGCCATACCTGCCGTCATAACCGCGATTACTGTGCCGCTCTTATCGCGTAATGCTTTTCTTATTGGGATCACCCACTCTTGTAAAGATTCATTAAAGTAAGTCTGTCCTAATACCATTTTGTCTGATACGAGGGTTTGCGCAAAGCTTTGGCGTGTATTTTTATTTTCTTTCAGGTTGATCATGGTTGAAGCGTTTAAGTTTGAGCTGTAATAAATAATCTCGCCTTGCGGATTAAACAGTCCAAAGCCTAATAACACGGGATTTTCTAGCAAAATATTATCAAGAAGTTTAATTGTCGACGTTTTTTCATGTAAATTATTATTAGAGAGAATATCTCTACCAATTAAATCTAGCATCAGCTCTTTATTTCTAAGGGTGCTTTTAAGTGCTTGCGCAGAAAATTCCACACGATTTTGGGAGCTCGTGCGGTAATCTTTTTTGATGTTTTTCCACTCGTAAACCAAAAGCACGCTTAATAAAATTAAGCCACCCAACAGCAAAAAACAGAAGAGTTTCCATAAATTATTTTTTATTAGTGCCATCTAATTCTCACAACCCCGCCACAACCTGTTTGGTAGTGTGTTATGTATTTGGGCTCTTAAATGCACTTTATGGCTAGCTTGGTTTTTTTTCAAGCAATTTTATTGCAAAATTAAGAAAACACACACAAATAAACACCTTTAATTAACAATAAAAGTAACATTAATTAACAACCGGCAAGCTCGATAAAAGCATTATTGTTATTGCTAAGCTAAGGCCTCGTTGTATCCTTGCATTTAATAAACGATATTATTAAGCGACCATTGTAGTTTATTTATTAAATATAATATTGATTTAAAACAATAGCTTTAGTTGTAAAATGTAATTTAAACCAGCCCATGTATGAAGTCGCTTTGTTTAGTCATAATTTTGCAATAATGATCGGTAATAATAGCTGTATTATTAATCAAAAATAGCATTTGAAGCCCCTCATGAGCGAATCTATAGTGCAACTTACTTTTGCACTTCCGTCATTTGAAGATCCTATGTCTGCGGCAATGAGCCACAGCATGGAATTTGAAACGCTATCGCAGGATGCTAACAGTCAGCATCAAATCACACTGCAATGCGTTTTACCTGAGGCTGCTCATGAAAGTGATATTATTTCACTCAGCGCAACTGAGCCAAATGCACGAGCGGCTCAATACTACACAGAAAAAACACTCAATTTATCTGATTTAGAACAAGGGCGAGTCAACCTGACTTTGAGTCAAATAGCACATAGTCATGATTTTGTGATGCAAATGATTTTGCATGGTAAGCACGGCACGTTAAAAAATAGTTTGCAGTTTGATATGCATATTAACCAATTTGGTAGTGGTTATACTCCACCTGCAACTTATATAGCGCCGCCTAGGCCGCATCGGGTACGTCAGTATTTCGCTAATATGGGAACAGCTTTACTTTCGCTTTTTTAGTTATTGGCGCACACTTTTCCACTGGTTTTTTATTACTCAATCAGCAAAGCTCACTTTACCCATAGTGATATCTAAAATACCTTGGTTGTTATTATTTAAGCCTTGACGTTGCCCTGCCAAACATTCATTTGCCAAAATAGCAAACAGCACGGCCTCTTTGGCATCAGGATTTACGCCTAAATTCTCGGTGTTTTTAAACGCCTTAATGTTTGGGCAGTGCATCAGTAATTGCTCCATTAATAATGGATTATGAATACCTCCACCACTGGCATATACTACACAGTCTTGAGTATGTTGAGCACAGTCATTTAACGCCTTGGCAATCGTAGTGGCAGAAAGGGCATTTAAAGTCGCTAAAACATCTTCGTGGTTTAGTCTTTGTGTCGTTGAATGCATTTGTGCCGCCCGTAAATAAGCTAAATTAAACACCTCAGGTCCGGTTGTTTTAGGCAGAGGTAATTTAAAAAACGCGTTATCTGTAAGCGCAGCAAGAAGCTTTGTATTCACTTTACCAGCTTTGGCAAGTTTAGCTCCCTCATCATAATGGAGCCCTTTAAAATAATGCTGTACATAAGCATCCATAATAGTATTGCCAGGGCCAATGTCAGAGCTAAAGACCGCTCCAGTATCGCCGTTTTTAGGTAAAAATGTTAAATTAGCAATGCCCCCCATGTTGAGTAAAATACGATTTTCATTTGGGCTGGCAAAAAACAAATAATCTCCATACACAGCTAATGGTGCGCCTTCACCACCAGCAGCAATATGCTTTTGCCTAAAGTCACCTATCGTGGTAATGCCTGTAGTAACCGCTATTTGATCGCTGTCGCCAATTTGTAGCGTGCCATTTTTAAAATCGTGGTGGTTATGTTGGGATTGCGGGCAGTGATAAATAGTTTGCCCGTGACTGGCTATTACATCAATATCGGCTGGATTTACTTGCCACAGTGCTAAACACTGATTAACCATAGCACCATGGAGTTTACCTACCCACGGATGTAACAAAGTCAGCACTTCTAAATCGCATTCGCGCTTAGCAAACACCTGTTTTATTTTAGTTTTATACTCGTCGTTGTACTCAACCGTGGTGAATTTTAATACCTCTATTTGGGTATGCAAACCCGCTCCGGTTATTTTACATAGCGCCACATCTAAACCATCTAAAGAGGTGCCACTCATTAGGCCAATAATTAAACGACTGGGCTTTTTAGCGCTATTATAAAGGGCGGCAATGTGTGGGTGCATAGTGACTCTGTGTAGGTACTTTTTATTATATTTTAAAAGAGTTTAAAGCAAAGTTATAGCTGTATACACTTTAATTTTAAAAAGATAGTTTCATTGTTTAAACGCCTAAAGCTTGCTAGGTTATTGGTTGATAATAATAAACTTATTTACCATATGATGATTTTACGTGAGTTCAAGCAACACGATACCTTTCAAATAGTAACCATTTTGAACGATAAGCAAGTAGCACGCTATTTATCCTCTAAAATTCCATTTCCGTATACGCAGGCAGATGCGAATTGGTGGGTAAACGAGGGAGCAAAATGTGGCATCATTAAAGCCATCGAAGTTGATGGCCTGTGCGTTGGGTGTATTGGTATTACTCCTGGTGAATTTGAGTATAGCCGCAGTGGCGAAATAGGCTATTGGCTTAGTCAGCAATATTGGGGGCAAGGTATTATCACCCAAGCCATTGGGTTGATTATTAGGGTCTGTTGACCTTTCAAGGTTAAATTTGCAACAGTCTGTTTGGTATTTAGGCAAGGCAGAGCCTATGAGGTGTGGTTATTCCACATAAATAGGCGATAACGCAGCATTAATGCTAAACAGGCGCTGCCCTTCGGGTTCTGCCTAGGGGCTATTTACTCTTTGTTGCTCGGTTTTGACTTAGCCCACTAGGTTACAAACCTCGCGCCGCGATTAAACCGCCCCTAGTTTGAACAAATTGTAATCCGCAAAGGTCAACAGACCCTAAAGAAGTGTTTAAAAGTACTAATTTAAACCGTATTTATGCGGCTGTATTTGCTGGTAATGCGGGCTCAATAAAGGCGCTGCTTAAAAGTGGCTTTAATACCGAGGCTATTTTAAAACAAGCAATTTATAAAAATGGTCACTATTTTGATAGCCATATATTTAGCATGCTAAAAACAGAGTAATTATTCTAATTAAATGTTTGCAAAGGTTGAATTAACCCCCTCTCGCCCAAAGCTCGTGTATCAAGGTACAAATTTTATCTGCCTATCCGCGCATTATTGTTGAGCCGTGTATTGTTTTAAAGCTTAAACATTCGGTAATAGGTGGTTTTTTCACTTTATTTTGGAGATTTTTATGTCTACAACTAGCCGTCAATTTACTTTAGCCTCGCGCCCACATGGCGCCCCTACCAATGACAACTTTGAATTTAAAAGCAAAGAGCTTCCATCGTTAAAAGAGGGCGAAGTACTGCTGCGTACAATTTACTTATCACTAGACCCCTACATGCGTGGCCGTATGAGCGATGCTAAATCGTACGCCGATCCTGTCGAAATTGGTGATGTAATGGTTGGTGCAACGGTGTGCCAAGTAGAAACATCTAAAAACGATAAATTTAGCGAAGGCGAATGGGTATTAGCGTACACAGGTTGGCAAACTTACGCCATCTCAAATGGCGAAGGCTTAATGTCATTAGGTAAAGAACCAACAAACCCTTCATACGCATTGGGTATTATGGGTATGCCTGGCTTTACCGCCTACATGGGTTTACTCGATATTGGCGCCCCTAAAGCAGGTGAAACCGTAGTCGTTGCTGCTGCAACGGGGCCTGTCGGTGCAACGGTTGGCCAAATTGCTAAAATTAAAGGCTGTAAAGTGGTTGGAGTTGCCGGTGGCAGCGAAAAATGTGCTCATGCCGTTGAAAAGCTAGGCTTTGATGCCTGTATTGATCACAAAGCCGATGACTTTGCCGAACAATTAGAAAAAGCATGTGACCAAGGTATTGATGTTTATTATGAAAATGTGGGCGGAAAAGTGTTTGACGCCGTATTACCTTTGCTTAATACCTCAGCGCGCGTGCCTATCTGTGGTTTGGTATCGCAATATAATGCGACCAGCTTGCCTGAGGGCCCAGACCGCATGGGCATGCTAATGGGGCAATTACTAACTAAGCGCATCAAAATGCAAGGCTTTATTATTTTTGATGATTATGGCCACCGCTATGACGAATTTGCAAACGACATGCAAAAATGGCTACAAGACGGAAAAATTCAATACCGCGAACATCTAGTAGAAGGCATTGAAAACACCATCAGTGCATTTAACGATATGATCAGTGGGAAGAACTTTGGTAAAACCGTAGTAAAGATTAACAGCCCACTATAATAACATTCAGGCTGTGTTGTAATTCAACACAGCTCAATAAGGAAGAAAATGATTAAACTACACCATTTAAATAAATCTCGCTCTAAACGTATTATTTGGTTACTAGAAGAGCTTGAGGTCGATTACGAAATTGTTGCTTACCAGCGTAACACTGAGACTTTTTTAGCCCCTGATGAGCTTAAAAATGTGCATCCGCTGGGTAAATCGCCAGTTATAGAAGATGATGGCTTAGTGATTGCCGAGTCTGGCGCTATCACAGATTACCTGATCACTAAATATGGCAAAGGTAAATTTGCCCCAAAAGCAGGCACCCCTGATTACGTTGACTACCAGCAATGGCTACATTTTGCAGAAAGCTCAGCAATTTTACCGCTTTTACTCAAAATGTTTGTGCAAAAAGATGGTGCTAAAACCCAGTTTTTAGAGGGCTATGCTGATGCAGAAACCGCTAAAGTGATTAGCTATTTTAACAGCCGTCTTGAAGGCAAGCGTTATTTAGTGGGCGAGACCCTAACCGGTGCCGATTTTATGATGTCGTTTATTGTTGAAATCGTTAAAAATGCAGGCCAGTTAGAGCACTTTAAAAACCTGGTTAAATACGATGAGCAATTACAATCTCATGAAAAATTTCATACCGCTAACGAGTTAGAAGCCAAGTACGACTAACTTACCTTTCGCTTTGATTGTGGTTTCACAGTCAAAGCGATACCCGCTTTTCTACTCAGGTCTATCAAGATAAATTTGTTTAAAATCATTAAAATGTGCTTCAAAAAGTGCAACTAAGTTTGGATCAAAATGATTACCTGCACCTTTAATTATTTCCGCTTTTGCGTCATCCATACTCCAAGGCTCTTTATAACAACGGCGACAACATAACGCATCAAACACATCAGCAATCGCAGTAATTCGTCCCTCTAAACTGATTTCTTGCTGTTTTTTTGCGTGCGGATAACCGGCTCCATCCCAACGCTCGTGATGATCAATCGCAATGTTTGCAGCCATATCAATAACAGGATTAGCTGTCCCTTTGAGAATTTCCCAGCCCTTAGTGGTATGCTGTTTCATAATTTCCCACTCGTCAGCATCTAATTTTGCCGGCTTGTTTAAAATGAGATCTGGTACACCTACCTTTCCTACATCATGTAATTGCGCAGCTAGGCTAATTTTATCGCAGTACGCTTGATTTTGATTATGCAGCTGCGCGAGTAATTTTGCATATAAGCCAACCCTAATTACGTGAGATCCCGTTTCCTTGGAGCGCGACTCCATGGCACCTCCCATCAGTGAAATAGCCAGCTGCTGGGTTTCTTCAATTGAATTAGCTAATAATAAACTTTCAAATGTGAGAACAACATTGCCCAAAAACAAGTCAACAAGCTGTTGCGCTTCTTTTTTAACCGGTTGCAATGATTGAAATGCGAGTATTGAATCTAGACCTTTTTGTGAATGATGAAAATAAACATAATGATCTTCTGCAATAAAATTCTGCTTGGTTTGTTTCGCCCTTAAAAAGTACTCTTGATGCTTTTTCGGAATACTATCAATACCACTTCCCGTGAACAGATGTATACCTGAGACTTCCCCTTCAATCATTTGCAACTTTTCATCTAACTGACAAATACCAAATACTTTAGGCGCATCAATATATAAATTGGCCGAGCTCATATTCAGTACAAGTTTTAACTCTTCCATGACAACAGAGGTAAACTCTACCAAGTCACCAATTTGGGTAATGGTAGAGATAGCTTTTATTAGTCTTTTTAAATTATAGCGGTGAGTTTGTAGCATACAAATATCGCGGTAGGCTCGTAAAGAGGTATAAAAAATCAATTCAAGATCTTGGCTTTGCAGTTGGCTCTTCGCTTTATAGCCATCAATATCATAATCGCGAATAACACTGCGCTCAGGCGCAACCCCAGGCTGGCCTGTTCGCAAAATAATTCGACTATAACCATTTTGTAAGTCTTGGCGAATAAATCGCGCAAGATCTAATCCTGCATGTTCTGTTTCCATTACGACATCTAGTAAAATTAATGCGTAACGTTCTGAGCTTTGTAGTTTCTCTTTCGCCTCAGATGCACTGTAAACACTGTGTAGTTCAACAGGGCGTTGCTCAAATTCAAAGCGCTTCATTGCAAGCTGAGTTACCTGATGCACCGAGTCATCGTCATCAACAATTAAGATTTTCCATGGCTTAGCATTGCTGTTGGCAACCGCTTTATCTGACACTACATCATCTTGTAACCACTCCATAAACACACCCTGCTATTAATTAATTCGGTGGCGTTACCGGAAATTGAATGAAAAAATAAACGCCTGTGGATTCTTTTTGCTTTACTGCAATTTGCCCTTTCAGGCGGTGAACTACGAGGTTATAAACAATATTCATCCCCAAGCCACTGCCGCCACCCGCTCTATTTGTAGTGTAAAACGGGTCAAACACTTTTTTCTGAACTTCATCTGTCATGCCTTGACCACTGTCTTGATAATGAATACAGACAGAGTCTGAGTACTCAATATGAACACTTATCTGCCCTTTTTTTCTACCATTTTGAAAACCGTGAATAATTGAATTCATTACTAAATTAGTGAAAATTTGCGCTAAGGCACCAGGATCAGAATACACTTCTGGCTCAGGCTCCGTTGCACTAATGGTAATATCAACCGGTGTTGCTTTAAGGGTATGATAGAGGCTTTTTAGCACCTCATTAAAATAACTACTTACATACAAATTACGTAATTCTTCGGTTGTTTGATCAACCGCTACACGTTTAAAACTGCTTATTAAATCAGCGGCACGTTGCATGTTTTTTAGCAAAATGTCACAGCTTAAATCAACTTCACTAATAAACTCACTAAACTCTGTTTTACTTAAGGTGCCAGAAGCCACTTTGTTTTTAGTTTCGATTAACATTTCTCGCAAATGAGATGTCGCTGTCACACAAACACCTAACGGTGTATTCACCTCATGTGCCACACCACTGACTAAACTTCCAAGTGAAGACATTTTCTCTGCTTCAACAAGTTCCTGCTGAGTGCGACGAAGCTCTATGGTTTGCTCAAGTAGAGCCTGCTCTGCCTCATGGCGTTTACTCGACATTAAATTAATAGAATCACTTAAACTGTCATAAGGGCTGCGCTTAGAAACTGTTTGAGAAAAATCCCCAGCCGCAATCGCAGAGCAAACCTGATCAATATCTTTACTGGCTTTAATTAAACGCTCAAAGCTTCTAAACATGGTGCCAAGCTCATCCTTTTGAGTCATATACTTTTGAACATGAATAGATAAATCTCCATTAGCTAGCTGTTCAACAGATTTAATCGCAATATTAATACGCTTGGTTGTTCGGTTAATAAAATACCAAAAGAGTAAAAACACCAGTAATACACTTGCAAAAGCCGCTGCCAATAATGGGCTAAATTGCGCTTGAATAGGCCCAATAATATCGGTTTCAGAGCGACGCACTATCACTGTCCAATGCCCAGTGGCAACCTTGGCTTTATCAAAATAGAATATTCCAGAATCAAAAGGATCGTTAGCAGATAATATTTCTCTTGCTTGCCCCTGTGATTTTAGCTGTTTGGCTATACTTGCATAATCTGTGTCTAAAATGGCTTTCGTTTTTAGTCCTGAATGATTTAATGTCGTGGCAATCACGTTGTCACGTTGGCTGAGTAACAAAACATCAATTTTTAGTTGCTGCTTTATGGTTTGTAAGAATTCCGTTATATCAGCAAGTGCTCTATCTACACTTGCCATACCGACAAATTCGCCATTAATAATAATTGGCGAACTTTGTTCAACCAGCATTCTTCCCTCGTAAACATAGGGCTCAGTGATCATCGTCTCGGTATTACCATCACGTAAAAACTGTTGACGTACTCCCTCATAATAAAGACTTGATTCCATATCGACCAAGGGCTCAAGTAACAAACGTTCAGAGTCATTAAAATCACGATGCCAATAAGGTAAAAAACGGCCAGTTTGGTCTACATAAACGCCCTCTTTTAACGGTGGAGCATTAATATAGGCTTGATCTTGATTATCGGCATTAGGCTCATAACCAAACGAAGCCCCCACAAATGAAGGGTTCATTTTAAGCACTGTACGAACAAAATTAATACTTGCCTCTCTATCACCAAACAACCCATTTTGCTGTGCTAAGGCCATAATCTCTGTAGTGCGTACCGCTAATTGCGTTTCTTCATTTACCTTCGCGGCAATCGTATCTGCCGTCTGGCTTAAATTTAGTTTTGCTTGTATAACAGCCTGATTAAGGCTAGTTGAATACCAATAACTCAAGATACTGGCAATAATGAGCATGACGGGCAATGCCAAATACAGCAGCATCTTTCCTTGCAAAGAGTGTATAAGTGGTAGTCGCATAATTTTAGGCTTAAACAAGCAAGCCAACATCCTGAGATCTGAAGTATTAAGCTTAAAAATTAGACTATAAAAACTTTCTAGGCAAATCAATTGTGTAGAAATTAATGCAGAAGCGGGGTATTAAAATACCCGCTATATAACGGACAAGGTTGTTAAATAGAGTATCGCTTGGAAACAAAAGCGTTATTTATATAATTTATCAGACTCGCTGAGTTGTAGAGCAGACTGTAAAGTTCTTATTGTTTAATCGACCAACCGATAACCCACAGCGGGTTCAGTTAATATGTATTTTGGACTAGCAGGGTTAGCTTCTAGTTTTTGTCTGAGCTGCGCTACATGTACCCGCACATATTCAGGACGGTCTATGTACTGCGCTCCCCAAATATGGCTTAAAATTGCATTATGAGTGAGTACTTTATCTTTATTTTGAAACAGCAATAATAATATTGCGTACTCTTTTTTAGTCAGTTTTATCTCATTCCCCGAGGTGGTTACTATGTGCTTTTGTGGATCTATTTTTATATTCCCACAGGTAAACGCCACACTCGGCTGACTTTGGGTGCGCAATAACACCCGAATTCTGGCGAGTAACTCATTCGCGCTAAACGGTTTGGTAATATAGTCATTTGCTCCATTATCAAGCGCGGTTACCTTTTCAACTTCGCCATCTCGCGCTGACAGCACTAAAACAGGTAAGGCACTCCATTGTCGAAACTCAATCAGCCAGTCTTGACCGTCCATATCTAACAAGCCTAAGTCTAATAACACAAGATCATAACTTTGCTCACTTAAACGTGCAAAACCATCTAAGCCTTTATCACAAATACTTAGCTCGTAACCACTGGCTTGCAACAAGGTTTTTAAAAAGCTTTGTAAAGGGGGAGAGTCTTCCAATATTAAGATTTTAGTCATTGTCTTTTTCCCAGATCAATTTTGCGTACGCCATCTGTGTCTCGTTGTTAATTGTTAATGTAAATGTACCTTGGTGAAATTTAGCCACCACATCACAAATAATACTGCCCAGCCCAACGCCTTCATCGCTACTTGTTTGCGCTTTAGTGATCACGTTATTAGTGAGAAGTAACTGATAACATACCTTTTGCTGATTGCTACTTTGAGTAAATTCAACGCTCACCTTCCCATCACCATAACGCCATGCATTTTCGAGCATATTAGCTAGCGCAATTTCTAATAAAGTCACATCCCCTGCGCATTTTGACTGAGCGTCTATATTGGTATCTATAACAAAATGAGTGAGTTGCTGCTGTCTGCGAGCTTTGGCTTCACTGAGTAATGCTTGTAAGTTTATTGTTTGCCAACATAGGTTTTCACCCATTTTATTAACTCGGCTTAACTCCATGACTTTATCAAAGTGCTGATTAAGTATTTTACTTTGCTCATAAATATTACTCGCTTGCTCTTTTATCACGCTGTCGCTGAGGGTAATTTCATCATCTGCAAGCATGCTGGATGCGCCCATAATAGTTGCCAATGGTGTGCGTAAATCATGTGACAAACTACGTAAAAGTGCATTTTTAGCGCGTTCTAATTCCGCTTGCACCGAAATAGCAGCCGACTGCTGGCGTAATAACGTTTTTTCATGTACTTGATAAAGTAGCGAAATAGCGGTATCAGCAAAGGCTTTTTGCCCTTGCGTTAACCGTTTAGTAAAATTAAACCCGCCCCAGCTCGGGTTAGCCTCACTAAGTAATATAAATTCACTGTTGCCTCGCGGTGCTGCAGGCATAAATGTGCAAGATGCATTTAAATGCTTACCGATCCGCTGTACAAAGTACTTTTTTTGTTCGTCCAGCGTATCTAGGCTATTTAGGTCTTTGGCCAGTTCATACAAAGTGCGGCTATTACTTGCGTGTAATTGCACATCTCTGACTTTAGTACTGAGCTCCCCCGCCAATTGACTGATCACAAAACCAACAATTAGCATAACAATAAAAGTTACTAAATATTCTATGTTTTCAATATGAAAAGTAAAATTAGGGGCAACAAAAAACCAATCTGTACATGCGACACTTACTAAGGTGGTCAGTATCGCAAGGCGACGGTTACTACGTACAGCAACCCAAGTCACCCACAATAACTGAAGCATTACAATATCGGTTGTAGTAAACCAGTTACGTACAGGGAAAATGGCCATAACCACAATTAATGGCATTATTACCGCCAAAAAAAATGCTTTATACCACCTTGATTTGGCCTCGACCTGATTCATTAATTATTCCTCTAACATTTGAGCACTTAGGTTACTGCCTTTTCGATATTGCCTCTATAAAGTTTTTATAAAGTTTTTTATCTCGTTCGTTAAATCTTTATAAAGCTTTGCAGTGCAGCGCTGACTTTAGTATTTGATCCCGTATATTCAACTCAACTTTAGTGATTGCGTGTTACCTGCAATAGGTATTTGATAAGGCGTATTGATGATAAATTGGAAAATCACCTTAAGACTACTCGCCTTTCCTATTATTTGGATGGGAGTGGTGCAACTAGTATTCGCAGCGCTTTCATTATTTATTTTTAAAGATCGCGTTATTAGTGCGTTTCTTATTTCTGGCGCAACGATGATCTCAGTCGCTTTAGTGCTACTTATCAATTTACGTAAAACAGATTATACCGGCGCAACATTCAGAGATGCACTCATTTACGCCACAGTAACGTGGATTATAGCCGGTGTGTTAGGCGCTATTCCCATTTTGGTTGTCACTGGCGTTAACTTTAGCGATGCAGTATTTGAGTCAATTAGCGCCTTAACTACCACTGGTGCAACCGTGCTATCAGGGCTCGATAACATGCCTGCTAGCTTTTTATTGTATCGACAATTTTTACAATGGATGGGCGGTTTAGGCATAGTAATTTTTGTAGTGGCTATTTTACCTATGCTGAATATTGGTGGCATGAAATTATTAAAAGCAGAAACCCCAGGCCCCATTAAAGACGAAAAATTAACTCCGCGCGTTGCCAGTACCGCGCATTATTTATGGGGTGTTTATTTTGCAATCACGGTACTTTGTATTTTAGCCTATTATGCTGGTGGAATGAGTTTATACGATGCGATTGCACATGCCTTTACCACAGTTTCAACTGGGGGGTTTTCAACGCATGATGCCAGTATGTGGTATTACCGCAGCCATTTACTGCTGTGGATAGCTAATGTCTTTATGCTTGCAGGTGCGATTAACTTTGCCTTGCACTTCAAAGTGGCGCACAAAAGAGCCATTACTAGTTATTATCACGATGAAGAAACACGTTATTTTATTTATATCGTCGTGTTTTTATCAGTTCTTTTAACCACTATGTTGCTGCTTAAAGACAGCTACTCAAATGTACTTGAAGCATTTAGTTTCTCCACATTCCATATTATTTCTTTTATTACCAGCACCGGTTATGGCGCAGCAGGCTTTACTGACTGGCCAGCTGAGGCTGGGTTTTTACTGGTAATTGCTGGCTATCTTGGTGGTTGCGCAGGTTCAACCGCTGGCGGAAATAAAATAATTCGTAACATTATTGTTGGCAGAATGATTAATAACAATATTAAACAGCTACTTCATCCAAGAGCGATATTTACACTTAAATATCAAGGTTCGCCCGTTAAAGAAGATGTACGCCATGCAATTATGGCATTTATGACCTTTGCTGTTGGTACAAGCTTACTGTTTACAATGTTACTTATGGCAACGGGTCTTGATTTTTGGAGTGCATTTACTGCGGTAGCTGCTTGCGTCAATGTACTTGGCCCTGGGTTTGGTGAAGTTGGCGCTAACTTTCAACCCGTTTCAGATACCGGTATTTGGATACTCTCGGTCGCTATGATCGTGGGCCGGTTAGAATATTTTACTGTTTTTGCACTTTTTACTCATAGCTTTTGGAAAAAATAACGAGGAATAATATGGCACATTTTACAGTGATTGGTTTAGGTCGCTTCGGCATTGCAGCAAGTCTTGAGTTAATTCATTTAGGACACACAGTGACTGGCGTAGATAGTAACCCAAAACTCGCCGAAAAGTATGTTGAGCATTTATCTGAAACCGTCGTTTGCGACTCCACCGATGAAGCCGCACTTAAAGAGCTTGATTTAGCGAGTAGTCAGGCTGTTTTAGTGGCGATTGGGGAAGATATGCAATCGAGCATTCTGTGCACGCTTGCATTAAAAAACTTAGCTGTTGAGCAAATATGGGTAAAAGCGAGTACTAAAGCCCATCACACTATTATCTCTAAATTAGGTGTAACACGCATTATTCACCCTGAGGAAGAAATGGGGGTGCGCGTTGCACAAGCGCTTAATTACCCGATAGTGAACGACTATATTTCATTAGGCAATGGCTTATACGTTGTTGAAGTAAGTATAAAAGCTCACCTACATAAAACAAAACTAGGGCACCTACTCAGAGAAATAAAAGGCACTGTAGACCCTCTATTGGTAAAGCGCGCCAAGCAAACGTTTGTCAAACTTGATGACGACTTTGAGTTACATACCCACGACACCTTACTGCTATCAGGTAGCCGAGTCGAATTAAACTATCTAGCTCCAAGGCTCTTATAATCATGGTTTTATGGCACCCTCTCAAAACGCCTATTGAGCGCAAAGTCAGTGGGCATAAAAAAATCAATGCGGCTCCGCCTCTTATTTTATGTTGCAGTTTTTTAATATTAATAACGCTAGGAGCATTAGCATTAAAACTGCCTTTTGCAACCTATGAGCCTATTTCATGGATACAAAGTGCGTTTACGGCAACCTCTGCGGTGACTGTAACTGGACTGGTTGTAGTGGATACCGGTTCAGTGTTTACCCCTTTTGGACAAGGCGTTATTGCGTTATTAATTCAACTGGGTGGTCTGGGGTTAATGACCTTTGCGGTTGTAACTTTAATGGCACTGGGTAATAAAGTTGGCTTTATTCAAAAAACAGTCACCAAAGCTGCTTTTAATCAAACAGATACATCTACGTTGGTCAATACCGCTAAGTCTGTTTTACTGTTTGCACTAATCGTAGAATCTATAGGCGTTGTTATTTTAACGCTGTATTGGCTACCTGAAATGGGTTTACAGAAAAGCTTTTTTCATGCTCTTTTTTATACCATTAGCGCTTTCAACAATGCAGGGTTTGCATTGAGTCCTAACAGCTTAATGCAGTATGTTGAAGACCCCGTTGTGAATTTAACTATTACCGGTTTGTTTATTATTGGTGGGCTTGGCTTTACCGTATTAATGGATTTATATAAATCAAAGCGTTGGGCAAAGCTCAGTCCCTACAGTAAATTAATGTTGATCAGCACAGTTATTATTAACGTTATTGCATTATTGCTTATTTACGCGATTGAATACGATAATCCAAAAACACTGCAACCACTGTCTGAAGTAGGTAAATGGTTAGCTGCTTGGTTTCAAGCTGTCACTCCCCGTACTGCGGGATTCAATACCATTGCTATTGAAGAATTAAAAAATGCCAGCACCGCTTTAACTATGATGCTTATGTTTATTGGTGGCGGCTCTTTAAGTACCGCAAGTGGCATTAAAGTCGTTACGTTTATCGTTTTAATTTTAGCAACCTATAGCTACCTAAGACGTGACAAAGGCGTCACTGTGTTACGCCGAGAAATAGACAAAGAATCTGTGTATAAAGCATTAGCTTTAACCATTATTTCAGCAGGAGTCACTTGGTTAGCTATTTTTACCTTACTGGTCGTCGAAGATGCGCCTTTTTTAGATGTTGCTTTTGAAGCGGTATCTGCACTGGGGACGGTAGGGCTTTCACGTGGTTTAACATCCTCGCTATCACCACTGGGAGAGTTTATTATTATGTTTTTAATGTTCATGGGCAGAATAGGTCCGCTCACTATCGCCTATTTTTTAGCAAGTCCACGCACTAAAAAGCTAAGATACCCAAGCGCGCAACTCTCTATTGGCTAACAAACATTCACGCGGGTTAATCAGCCCGCGTTTTAAATACCCGCTAGCTCCCGCTCAGTAATACACTCACCCGATGCCATTTCAAATTCTCGACACGTTAATGGGCGATTTTCGTAAATAGTACACATGAGGGTATTTCTATCAAGTGCTTCGCACCAGCCATCGTCGCCGCGCTTCATGACCTCACTGCCCCATTTGTCGTAATCAATATATCGAAAAGGAACACCGGTATCAGTGACAATACGCACTTCTAATTGGCAGCAACACGCTTGGCAGTTAGCGCAAGTGACTGGTTGGGTATTGATATTTTCAACAGCAATGATTGAGTTTGGCATACAGACTTTTGATAAATGATATACAAGCTATAGGATACACGAGCGAGGCAAGGGTGACAGTAAAATAACGTCAGATATTAAACATCGTTATATTGTAATTAACTAATCACTAAAAAAGCGTGCTGATTAACCAGCACGCTTATTTAAGATTAAAAATTGAAAACCACTTTAACGTTATCCGATACAGCTGATGAAGAGACAAAGCCAATGGTGTCAGGGTTAGCTGCGACCATTTTGATTACTTCACTGTCATTTTCTAACTCTTTAGGTGGTGTGCCCTTTCCTGTAAAAATTAGTTTTGACCAATATGCTTTTAACTGAGAAGACGTTTTATTAAGTAATTTACTATTAAATTGCTCGGTTGCAGCACTACTTGGTTCTTGAGATATTGGAATGATCTTATTGCCATTGCTAAATGACTTTTCTTTTCCTGTATAAATTCGGCTGATAACAGACTCATCAAAGCTACTTTCATTTGAAGGATGCACGATAATAGCAAAATCTGCATAGGCGAAGTTCGTAAACAGGAATATTACACTTAATATTAATTTTTTCATTTTACCTCTCCTTAAAATACAACATCGACACCAAGCGTGATAGCTTTACTATCACCGGCCACAGCTAAATCAAACGAGTCATCTTTGACTCTATCGTATTGCACTTTAAATGCAGCTGACGGATGAAAGTCCCACCTCACACCAACAGCAAATGTATTATGCTGCTC
This sequence comes from Pseudoalteromonas sp. DSM 26666, assembly GCF_900116475.1. Classification (NCBI taxonomy): domain Bacteria; kingdom Pseudomonadati; phylum Pseudomonadota; class Gammaproteobacteria; order Alteromonadales; family Pseudoalteromonadaceae; genus Pseudoalteromonas; species Pseudoalteromonas sp. DSM 26666. The sequence goes on from NZ_FPAR01000002.1 coordinate 460,987, forward strand.
TGTATCACCTTCACCTTCTTGTTCGAAGTCTGAAAACATGACATAAGGTGTAATAGAGTCAAAACGATAGCCCGCACTGATCATATAAGTGTCGAGATTACCATCTAAGTCTAAGCGGTTAAGCTCACTTAAAACGAAAAAATCACCAAAATCAAGATTTGCAGCTAAACCATAAAATTTACCATCTCTGCTATCTTTGCCGTCCCACAAAACCGGTTCACCCGCACGAAAACGCTTGTTGGTGTATTGCATGTGGGTCACTCTTAGTTCGAGCCAGTCACGATTTAGTAACAGTACGCCGCCTAACATATCTTCCCAAATTTCTCTTGTTGGCTCTTGAAAGAAGAAGTCTGATAATAGCTTGTTATCGTCATCGTCCTCTTTACCGGTATAAATATTCGCAGACACTCCCCAGTCACCTATAGAACCTGAGTAGAGTAAATTAACGCCCTCGTAGTTAAATACTTGCCATGTATAGTTATCTGCAGGGGCTCGCATCCATACATATGCATAACCTACATCGAAAAAGTCTGAGTAGTAAAATAGTGGTAAACGCTTCTTACCTGCTTGAATAGTCCAATTATCATTAATATCGTAAGAAATATAAGCCCATTCAAAATTTGCCTCAAAGTCGTTGACTCCTCTGGCAACTAGCTGACCTGTGACAGAAAGACCTTCACCCAAATCGCCTGATACCTGTAATCCAATCAAAGACTCTGGCGAAAAGGATAAATCTTCAGTGTATGCACTAACATTTGGATAGTCCGCAAGAAATGTTGGTTCAACGCCATATTGCGGGACACCTGTACCGCTCAGTACCTTACCTGCATTAATACTTGCAAAACCCGAAATATTAATTTCAGCATAACTACTTGCTGATATAAATGCTCCCAATAGTATAATTTTTTGCAGTTTCATTGATCACCTCATTATTATAATGGCTGTCATAGCCAAATTGAGTATAGTAAAGCAATAAAAAGAAACAAAAAATTAACACTCTTTTATTTTTATACTGATTTCTAATATTATTTAGCCATCGACCTTGATAGCAATGTCCCTTTAATTTCGCTGTAGCGCTGTTGCTCGCACAGTGCAAAACCACTTAGTTGACGTACTTTATTACGCGCAAACAGTGGCACGCTCATTCCCGCTAAAAACCGGCATTGGGTTTCAATACCCACATTGTGCACACCTTTAGTTGCCATGTGCGCTAAAAACTCATCGACCTTTTGATAAATAAGCGCTGTATCAATCGTTGCAGGGGGAATTGAATATTCAAGCTTAACTGAATGCCCACGACACACCGAGCAATGTCCACACTGCTGTGGCGCATTCGCATCATCAAAGTAACGGGCTAAGTTATAGCTTAAGCAAGATTGCAGCTCAAAAAAGCGCACTAAAGCAGCAATCCGTTTTATTTCCGCTTGCTCTTTATCGGTAAAATAATCGTTTAACTGCTGGGCAAGTGCAGGATTATTAATCACCTCGCTATGCACTTTGTACACGTGAGTAATACGTTTGGTTTCAAGGGTGATAAGGTTTTTTTCAGCCAAATAGTCAAGCGCGGCTACCACACGTTTACGGTCAACCTGCGCGGCTTGCGTTAGGGAGTCAAAATTAAGTGTGCCCCATATTTTTTTAAAGTCGGTATGACTAAATATTTGTGTTAAAAAAGCTTGGCGCTGCTCATCAAACTGGCTAAGTAACTCATTTTTATCAACCAAAAATTTATACTTAAAATCGGCATAATAAGCATACTGCGGGGTTATTGCGCCTTGCATTTCAAGCTGTACCAGCAAGGTTTTAAGGGCAAGTTGGCGAATATTACTCTCGCTTGAAAGGCTATATTCTTGCATTTCCCATTGCTGTTGAGCTTGGCGAATATCGTTAATAACATATTCAATACCGCTGAGCTCTGGAGTATCGCCGTAAATAAAGTTTTCTACTGTATTTAAGCCATCTAAATTAGCCAGGGTATTACAATTTGATGGGTTGCCGTCACGCCCTGCGCGGCCAATTTCTTGGCTGTAGTTTTCTATTGATTTAGGTAAATCGTAGTGAATTACAAAGCGTATGTCTGATTTATCAACCCCCATACCAAAGGCAATGGTAGCAACCACTACATTTATTTTGCCTGCCATAAAATCGTCTTGAATTTGCCCGCGTAGGGTGTCTTCAAGCCCTGCATGATACGCCACCGCGTGCAGGCCCTGCGCGCTTAACATATTGGCCACTTGCTCAGCACTTTGCTGCAGCGTGACATACACAATACCGGGGCCGGTTTGCGCACGGACAATTTTAGTAAGCTCATTGTTTTTATCCGCCGTTTTAACACTCAGCACATTTAAATCTAAATTAGCGCGATAAAACCCCGTTTGCACAATACATTGTGGCTCAATAGCAAAGCGCTCGGCCATATCGCGTTTTACTTTTTTAGTGGCGGTAGCGGTTAATAGTAGCACTAACGGAATATTTAGCTCTTCACGGTAACGAGGTAGTTTTAAGTAATCGGGTCTAAAGTTATGCCCCCATTCAGATATACAATGCGCTTCGTCAACAACCAACATAGAAAGCGCCACTTGGCTTATAAACTCCCTAAAGCGTTCGTTTTTAAAGCGCTCAACCGACACCATTAACACTTTAACTTTACCACTTCGTACGTCGTTCATTACAGTGCTACTTTGCATTTGGTCTTGGCTTGAGTCGAGGCTGGCGGCATAGATGCCTTTGCTATTTAAAAAGCTAATTTGATCTTTCATCAAGGCCAATAACGGCGATACCACCAGCGTTAAATGCGGTAAATGTAACGCGGTGAGTTGATAGCACAACGACTTACCCGATCCTGTAGGAAATATTGCCAGTGATGATTGGCCATTTAGCAGCTGCTCTATGGTTTGTTGTTGCCCTGCTCTAAACTGATTAAAACCAAAATGTTGCTCAAGAGACTGAACTAGCGAGGTACTCATAAAAGCGTCCTTTTTATGTCGGTGCCCATAAATGCTGTAAATGCGCAGTAGATGAAATATTTGCATATCAGTATACATCAAATGACGTGATTTATTGCTGACATATCCTTTAATTAGGCGCACACTATAGCCCCATAAAAACGTGCTTTGCCAAAATAATTTTTTGATACCCAAGTCATTTTAAAAATCAACGTACAGAAATTGCTTCGGTATATTATTTTTAAGGGCATAGTCATGGATATAACCATACCAAAAATCGTCATCATCGGCGGTGGCGCTGGTGGGCTGGAGCTAGCAACTCAGTTAGGTCACAAACTAGGAAAGAAACAACACGCAAATATATTACTCATCGATAAAAATCGCACTCATATATGGAAACCGTTATTGCACGAGGTTGCAACTGGCTCTATTGATGCCGATTTAGATGGGGTTGTTTACTCCGCGCATGCTGCCAAACATCACTATAACTTTCAACTTGGTACCTTTTGCAACCTCGATAACAACAATAAAACCATCACCTTAAGCCCTCTATATGACGAGTTAGGGCATCAAATTTTACCTAAACGCACCGTTCACTATGATCATTTAGTTATTGCTATTGGCAGTGTGAGTAACGACTTTAATACGCCAGGCATTAAAGAGCATTGTTTTTACCTAGATTCAAATCAACAAGCAGAGCGCTTTCAACACGCGCTGCTGGATAACTTTACTCGCCTTCATCAAGACGATGACCCATTACACTCATTAAACATCGCCATTGTTGGCGGTGGAGCAACTGGGGTTGAGCTCTCGGCTGAGCTGTATCATGTTTCTGATTTACTAAAAATATACGGTTTAACCAATATGTCGGCTAAGCGTTTACATATTCATCTGATTGAAGCGGGCCCCAGGATTCTTCCGGCGCTGTCTGAGCGAATTGCCAGTTCAGCCAAGCGTGAGTTATTAAGATTAGGCGTCACCGTTCGGGAAAATACCCAAGTTAAACAAGCAACCGAACATGGCTTTATCACCAATGATGATGAGCAAATAAATGCGGATATTATGGTGTGGGCGGCGGGCGTAAAAGCACCTGACTTTATTAAAGAGCTGGGTATTTTTGAGCTGACTCGTAATAACCAAATAAAAGTAAACGAGTACTTACAAAGCAACCTTGTCCCACAAATATATGTGCTCGGTGATTGCTGCGCGTTTACGCAAGATGATGGTACGCAAGTGCCGCCACGCGCACAATCGGCACATCAAATGGCACAATGCGTTGAAAAAAACTTAATCGCCACATTACGTGAGCAGCCCCTTAAAAAATTCGAGTATAATGACCATGGCTCACTGGTTAATTTATCGCGCTACAGCACAGTAGGCAGCTTAATGGGTAACCTAACCAGTAATAGCTTTTTTATTGAAGGTAAAATTGCCCGCTTTATGTATATTTCATTATATAGAATGCATCAGCGCGCTATTCATGGCAGTGCCAAAACCTTTGCTTTGTGGATCAGCGAAAAAGTGCTGCGTGTTGTGCGTCCTAAAATGAAGCTGCACTAGCCAAAATTAAAGACAGTGGTAATTTAAATTACCACTGTCTTTAATTTTTAATATTAGCTATATAAAGTACACAAAAATTTTAAGGAAACAGGCTATGTCGGATAAAACGCTTATTTTTAATTTTGATGGTACCGGCAGTGAACCCCGAGACGCAGATCAATTTAGTACAGAGCATTTTAAAGAAGACGCCAGTATTTCTAATATTTTAAAACTACACTTATTGCTCGGTGGTAAACTTGATGATTCTCCCACCACCCCATTTTCCAAACAGTTAAGTTTTTATTACCAAGGCATAGGCACTAAAGGCAGTCGTTTAAAACGAATTTTAAATCAAGCACTCGCCCCACGTTCAGACGATGTAGCCAGCATTTTAAATCAAGCTATTAATGATTTTAAACAGCATTACCAAAGCGGCGATACCCTACTACTTACCGGCTTTAGCAGAGGCGCTGCATTAGCGCGGCGATTTGCAAAGTGCTTAGAGCCTCTCATACATGAAAAGGTGTATTTATGTGTGTTTGATACAGTGGCCTCGATTGGCATGTCAAAGGTGAGTAAAGCCACTTGGGGTGCAGAGCATGTTATTTTTGAAAATCACACCATTGCCAGTAATGTCTCTGAGGCGCTGCATTGTGTAGCGCTTGATGAAAAACGTCGCGCCTTTGAACCGACGTTAATGAACCAGCAAGCTAACATTACCGAGCTGTGGTTTGCAGGAGCCCATTCCGATGTGGGAGGCGGCTACTATCGCGATGGACTTGCCGATATTTGCTTGCGTTATGCACTTGAGTGGCTTATTGCTCAGCCGCTGTCAGTTTCATTGCTAACCAGTCATGACATCGATTACGAAAACCTTTTACCTGAGAGTAACTTGGTTGCCCAAGACGATGTGACTGTTATTCCCGATCCACTGGCGTTAAGTCATCAGCAAAATTACTTTTGGCTAAACCCATTTTTTAAACTTGTTGATAGGCAGTGCTGTGTATTAATTGACGATGAAATCAGCCACGTCGCCCCATTAATACATCACAGTGTTGCACAGCGAATTAATAAACTAACCAGCTATCGCCCCGAATCGTTAAAAAACTTACATTATAAAATGATTTACAGCGACGACAGCACGTTAAACTTTATGGGACTCAGTGCCCATATAATGCTAGCCAACCAAAATATGAGTTTACTTAGCATAAACCAAAGCCAAGATGTGATGGTATATGCCAGTGAAGCCTACAACGCCACCGGCTTAATGCTTGCCCAAGGTGCGACCTACCGTTTTACACCTTATCCTAATCAATATTGGTATGACGATGGTATAAAGTGCTCTCCTTCTGGGTGGCATCGCGATAACGTGCAACTCGGCGTTAAAGAAATCCCCATGGCATTACTTGAGCCATTTAGACGTTTAGCTACAGCGCAGTGGTTTAGTTTAATCGGCACGATTGGTCAAAGCGATGAACATGCCTTTGAAATTGCCGAAGGCGTTGAAATAACCATTAAAAAATCAGGAGAATTTTGCCCATTCGCTAATGATTTAAGTCGTTTTTATGGTGCGAATGCCGGTAGGATAAAACTTAAAGTAACGCGATTAAGCTGATAATCAGTGCACTTTATACTGCAAAGTGCACTGAGCTAGGGATAGCTGGTGGAGGTTATTGCTTTTTCATTTTATGGCCTTTCACGGCATAAAATAATATGAATAGATAACAAGGTAACAACACCGAGTAGCCTGTTTGTAACGAGGTAAAGCCACTCAGTAGCCCCCATAAAACGGGACCAAATGCACCTCCGGCAATCCCCATGATTAAAAGCGCAGAACCAGTACTAGTAAGTTTACCCAATCCTGATAATGCTAGTGGGAACACCGCAGGCCAAACAATCGCGTTTGCTAAGCCTAAAAAGGCAATCAGCAGTAAAACATCAGGCAAATTAGCGCCGCCTAAAGGCACCAATAGCGCATTGGCGATAACAAACGACTGTGCATCAAGCAGTAAAATACATAATGTAATAACAATCCCTAATACAGCCGATGCGGTTAAAGCGCTCTGCTGAGAAATAAATTTAGGGATAAGTAAAATACCTAAAATATAACCAAACACCATAAACATCATAGTGTATGAGGTCATTACCCCATATTTTTCGACTCCCAGCGATAGTGCAAAAGTACCTATGGTATCGCCTGCAATAACCTCAACCGCCACGTACAAAAATATCGCAATAGCGCCTAACACTAAGTTTGGATGAGATAGTGTTTCACGAATTTCACCCTTATCGTTTATTGCTTCAACTTCATCATTAATAAGTTCAGGTAGCGGCGACTTTTTAACCGCAAAAGCTAATAAACCAATAAATATGGCCATGCCTAAGTAAGGTAAAATAAGGCCGTTGGCCATATCATCAACTTGCTCTTGGCTAAGCTCTGTGCCTACCGTACCGGTAAAGTTGCTTAAAATTAAGGCCGTAAATACCATCGGAGAAATAACCCCTGCGCCTTTATTTAAAATACCCATAATACTAATACGCACAGCAGCCGACTCTTCTGGCCCTAAACGCACTACGTACGGGTTAACCGCAGTTTGTAATAGAGTTTGACCTGCCCCCATCACCAACTGGGCTAATAAAAACAGAGGAAAAAACTGTGACATAGCAGCAGGAATAAACAGTAAACCCGCTAACATCATACACCCCATGCCAAGCGCCATCCCGTTCTTATAGCCAACTTTTTTAATTAACACGGCCGAGGGAAGCGCAGTAAAGGTGACGGCAATATAAAAGGAAAATAAAATTAACGACCCTTGAAACGGAGTTAACTGTAAAATTTGACTTAAATACGGCATTAATGAGCCATTTAGCCAAGTAGCAAAGCCCAGTATAAAAAATAATACCGCAACAATGGCCATTGGAACCACGCTACTATTTTTGGACGTATCCATAACATTGGTTGTCATGTTATTTTCCTTTATTTATATTTATTATGTTGTTAACAAACCTGAGCGCCGCCAATCCACGTGCTAATGACTTGTTGTTGTGTGTTTAATTGTACAAAATCTGCTGGACTGCCCGGTATTAATCGCCCGTGTGTGGCGGGCAACTGTAAATACTGAGCAGGATATAAACTTGCCATATTAAGCGCTTGCGCTAATGGCTGCTTTAAATGGGTTACTGTATTTCTTACTGCGGTTGCCATATCAAGCGCAGATCCTGCCAGTTCACCCGTGGTAGAGGTGAGCTTACCATTATCTAAGGTGACGGTACGGTCAAAAAAAGCAAATTCGGTGTCATTCGTACCCACTGGTGGCATCGCATCAGTGACTAAAAAAACACGACCCATTGGCTTTGCTTTTAACGCAAGCTGACATGCAGCGTAATCAACATGATGCCCATCAACAATTAGGCCGCAATAGGTGTCATCGTTTAATAATGCACAGCCTACAACACCTGGCTCACGCCCCTGTAATGGCGACATAGCATTATATAAATGCGTAAACCCGGTTGCGCCGGCATCTACTGCGCGCTGAGCTTGAGCAAAGCTTGCATTGGTATGACCTAAACAAACGTGTATGCCTACCTCACGCATTTTAGCGATATCACTTGGCAGAACATTTTCAGGTGCAACCGTTACCACCACTTTACCTAAATCTTGGCGAGATAATACCTGCCATTCTTGTTCAGAAATAGGGCGAATATAATCAGCGCTATGAGCGCCTTTTTTTGCAACAGATAAGTGCGGGCCTTCAAAGTGAATGCCAATAATACCGGGAGTCTGCAAAGCAATAGCGTCAGCGATGACATCGGCTGCTTGGTGCATCACTTCAACCGTGTCAGTAATTAAAGTCGGCAACATGGCAGTTGTGCCATACTTGGCATGTGCCAGCAGCATTTGTTTAACCCCAGCAACACTGCTAGTACGATTAAACAATACACCACCGCCACCATTTACTTGCACGTCAATAAAGCCTGGCGCAACTAACCCCGTTAGATGCTCATCTGCCTGTTGCACGTTATCATCTATTGCCGTAATAATACCCGCATCAATGCTTAACACTTTGTCGTTAACAAATTGCTCGCCATCAAAAAACTCTGCTACATGAATACGTTTTACTGACATTTATAATGTCCTTGTTACTTTTTTAAGCCCCTTAGGCTCATCAGGATTAAAACCACGACTTAACGCTACTTTTGCCACATCAAGATAAAAACGCTGCAATACTAAAAATGGCGCTAATCGAGGGTGTACGTTAATACCGTTTTGATTAAGGCTAATCACGTGTGCACCGCGTTTTTTAACCTCAACAATTTGCTGCTGATGTGACTCTTTAGTTTCATCATCAACCGAGCAATCTAAAATCACTAACCCTTGCTCAACTAAGGTTACCGGACCATGTAAAAATTCTGCACTACTGAATGACTCAGCATGAATAGCACACACTTCTTTAAGCTTAAGTGCCATTTCTTTTGAGATAGAAAACCCTAAACCACGGGCTAATACCACCATATTCTTAATGTTTGCAAACTCAGTAGGTTGTAACTGAGTTGGCGAGTCTATCATTGCATCAAGCGCGCTAGGCAGCTCTTTAAGTCCTTGTAATAATGACTCATTTTGCGTCCAATTAGCAACAATATGCACCAGGGCTGATAACGTTGCTAGGTAACTTTTTGTTGCCGCCACCGAAATTTCATCACCGGCTTTAAGGGGTACAAAATCATCCACTATGTCTTGCAATGGTGACGCTTCATCGTTAACCAGTGCAATACAATAAGCGCCCGCTTCTTTCGCCATTTTTGCTTGAGCGAGAATATCTGGGCTGCGTCCTGATTGAGAAATTACAATCACCACAGCGCCTTCAAGCTTTAATGTTTTACCATATACACTCGCCACTGATGGCGCTGCTGAACTGACCGGTACACCGGCTTCAATTTCAATTAAGTACTTACCAAAAACGCCAGCATGATCTGATGAACCGCGACCAATCATCATCACCACCTTAGGGGCCATATCGCGAAGCTTATGACCAATTTTTTCCACTAAAGGTTGGTTGGCAATAATTTGCTTTTCAATAACATTTGGCGTTTGCGCCGCTTCTTTTTCCATTAGGGTGTTAAACATCATAACTCCTGGCTGCTGTAATTAACGTGCTGTTGTTTAGCGTAAAGTACAGACCCCATTTCTGGTGACGATAATGGGGCTGATAAAATAGCTTGAATGTCTGGATCTAACCATGTTGTCATCACGGCTGATAAGCCACCAATAAACGAAAGCCTTGGTGGGTTTTTATCTAATAGTTGACGTGCAATATCGCTTAAGTACGCGCCACCTTCTTTTAAAATGGCAATCGCAATGGCATCGTTTGCTTGTGCTGATTGAAAAACACAACCTGCAAGTTGCGCAAAAAAGGCGGCTGGTTTATTCGCAATCACTTCAACTAGTTGCATTGCATCACGCACTTCTAAATACTTCATAATCAAATTAGTAAGCGCACCACTTGGGATTAACTTGTCTAGGCTTAACAACACCTGCTGACAAGCAGTAAAGCCTATCCATGCACCGCTGCCTTTATCACCGTGTGGGAAACCATGACCACCAATCATAAACGATTGACCATTAACGTATGAAAATCCACACGAGCCAGTACCTGCAATCATCACTGCGCCATCACTACCTTGATGAGCGCCCATACAAGCAATGAGTAAATCAGTCGTTAAATGCATAGTTTTAAATGGGTGTTGCCACTGGGTCATTTGATTATGCAAACTTGGTAAGTTAACTCCCGCCAGGCCAACCCCTGCGATTAATGCAGATAAAGGCGTCTCTTTGAGTCCTGCATCTTGCAAGGCTAAACGCGCTGATTGCTCAATGGAATGCGTTGCTTGGCTAAATCCATGTAACGGGTTACCAGGGCCTGCCACACCGGTGCCTACTATTTCATTACAGCTATTGACGATAATTGCTTTACATTTAGTGCCACCGCCATCGATCCCCACAAAGAGTTCATTGTTATTAATATTGTTGGTGATCATTTTTGCCTCTTAATTTGTTCGACCGTTTTGCAAAACACTGAAAATAAAACCGGACTGTCATACTGTATGAATCTTATACTAGCACAAATGACAGCGTTGTCATTATTTTTATTTACAAATAAATAACTTCTTTCATCTTCAATAATTTAAAGGAAAACGCACCTTATCGGTGCGTTACTTTGAGCTTTCTGCTTACACGACTTGCTGATGGAGTCTTAGAGCGAATCCATACATCTTGTGTTACTTTGACGGGTTGTTTATAGGTTTGCCATTGGCCGCTTCCTTGTTTGTATTCAATTACCAAACCAGGGTAGGCAATATTGGCGTACAACATGCCGTTCTCAATTTTTGCGCCCGCATTTGCAAGACGATAATGCACATCAGCCATTTCTAGCTTAGGAAATTCTTTTAATCCCATTGTGGCTGCAAAAGTCTGCCATTGCTGATCGCGCTGCTGTTTTAATGCTGAGCTAAAGCGATTTGTTTGTTGGCTATAAACAAAGCCATTGTGATCATACGGAACCGCCCAATCTGCCTTATGCCATGCTCTTTGTGCCAACGATAATAACCGTGGGAAGAGCTTATATTCGGCCATATTATTGGTGCGCGTATTTTCACTCCATAACTGCCCTTGAATACCAATAAAGCGTTTATCTTTTGCCAAAGGCGCTGATACTACCTTGCCTTGCTCATCACGCTGTAACGTGTCATCAGCGACATAGGGATTATCTTCTCTATCGAGCCAAAATTCAGCATGAATAGGTAAATTGTCTGGCATAAACTGAAATATTTTTTCGGTATTTATGTGCCTTGAAGCCCAGTAATAACCATGCTCTTGTGGGTCTGCTTCATAAGGAAAGTCAAAATACAGCACATCTGGCGACGAGAGTACCACTTGCCAATTTCTATTAGCAAATTCATGGGCACGTTGATGGCCGTTCCACATTAATAAATCCCAGCTATTACCTTGTACAACCTCTGGCATATTCTCTGGGTTAGTATGCGATAAACCATCGCTCCATGCAGCGGTTTCAATATTCATATCAGCCAACATATTCGCAATACGTTCAATAAAATAGCTGCCCAGCTGACTCGCTTCAGTAATTTCTAACTTATTTTGTTTAATAAAATCAGCACAAGCTGGTGAGTCAACCCACGCTCCGGCGGTTTCATCGGCGCCTATGTGATAACGGGTTAACGGATGCTGTGCATCACTGTGTATGCCTTTTACCTGTTCCATTATTTCACGAATAAACGCATACGATGAGTCTAAACACACATTAATTGTATTGTCGTTATAGTGCTGTACCGACGAATACACGGTTGTATCAAGCGGATCATAGAGTAAAAACTGCTCGGCTTTTTGTTTATCGCCTTGTTTTATGTATTTATTATAACGCGCTTGCATGGCTTTAATTGCAGCGCGAGAATGCCCTGGCATATCAAGTGATGGGATCACTTGAATATGACGCGCACTCGCCGCTTTAAGTATTTCTTGATAATCAGCCACCGAATAATAGCCGTTTGCTGCACTAGAAGTATCAAGCCCTGCACCCAACTGTGGCATTAAACATTGTTGCTCGCTTTGATCAAAACAGCGCTTTGCACCTATATCTGTAAGTTCAGGAAGTGATGGGATTTCTATACGCCAACCTTCATCATCACCTAAATGTAAATGCAGCTTATTAAGTTTATAAGCCGCCATTTGATCAAGCAGCTTTAAAATAAAGCCTTTGTCGCGAAAGTTACGCGCAACATCCACCAACACACCTCTAAACTGATAATGCGGTGCATCAATTACTTCTCCCACTGGTAACATATTACTGTTAACCTGATATAAACTCGCTAAGCTTTGCAAAGCATAAAAAATGCCCGCTTCATCAGCGGCATTAATCACAATTTCATCAGCTTTAATCGCTAACTTATAGCTGCCTTCAAATTCATCATTTTTAGTTACTGTATTAAGTGTGACCTTAATGGCCGCTGCATCATCGCTTATATTAATACCTAGTAGTGCTAACCTTTGTGTTGCGGCAGATAAGTGTGTTTTATCTATTCCTGAGTAGTTAATATTAAGCCCTTGGCTTATATCTAGCGTTTGAATTTGGCTAAATTCGCTAAAACGTGGGGTCGGAATAATTTGTTGAGCAATCACATTGCTCACTTGATTTTGCGACGTTAAATAAGCAGAAAAGTCATATTTTTCATTGCGCTCAAACAAGCGTTCAGCGCTAAGCCACTTCGTTTTATCATTCGCGGTACGTTTAAACTGACGTTCATAATCGGTGTAAGGCATAACATGTGGCAACACCTCTAACCCTGTCTCTGGGTCAATTTTAGGTTTTGTGCTTTCAATCACTTTAGCGGTGTCATTATTATTAACAACTATATAATTAGGAATTGCGTCGCTTTGCGATAATGACCAAAAGTGCGCATAAAAAGTAATCGTTTTAGTCTCACCCGCTTTAAAGCCAGTAAACCCGTCTTTAAGCTCAATGACATGAATATCGCCATTAACGCGTTTAATAGTAAATTCATCGCTAACCGCGGTTTGAATAGGTGTAATTTGACTAAAGTAAATTTTCCATTGGTCAACGTTAATCGCCGAGTTGGCGGTTAAATGTAAATACGCTTTAAAACAGTGACCGTTTTCTATATCTGGATCGCACTGTGCTGATGGACGGTTATCAACCTGCTGATATTTTATTTGTAAGGTTTTAGCAAGTAACTCTACGGCGCTATCGTTTGCAGGGCTTAGCTGAACCGATACCGTATTTTGTTCATCAACATTGCCCTGACACGCACTCAAACCCAGTGCTAAGCAGCATGCTGTCAGTAATGATTTAATCTTCATTCGCTACTTTCCCTCTATTGTTATTAACTTAGTCACTCAAGTATCTCTTTCAGATACTTAAATTAATCCCGCTTTTAAATCAATCACTATTCACATCTAGCAATTGCCACCTTAGCGCACACAATCCGCTACCTTAGGGTTTAAATAATAATTAACAGCGCGCACCAAGCCATGACAACGCTGTCATTAAGTTGTTAATGTATCCTTTTTTTTCTTTTATAGCTACACAGAAGGGCAAAAAAGATACAAAAAATTTACATGTATGTGCTTAATATTCTTTTAAACTATTGTATTTAAATTAAATTTAAATATTACTAAATTATTACCTAAAACTTTATCTACCATTCTCACAAGAAAGGCGTATAAATTAACTGTTAATATTCAATGATGTCTTTATAATTTAGCCGTCAAATAATAAAAACCGAGCACTGTTAACTGCTTTTGCTGTAGTTGTTAACCGATAAAGATAAATTAGTACCCAAAATGATATGTAAAGGTCTATTAAGCCTATGAGAACAACAATAAACGACGTGGCAAAAGATGCCGGGGTATCAATAAAAACGGTATCACGAGTAATAAATAACGAAACCTCGGTGCGTGACAACACCCGTGAGAAAGTCATGGCGTCGGTTAAAAAGTTGAACTTTCAGCCTAACCTTGCTGCAAGAAGTCTCGCAGGAACAAAAGCTTACAGCATTGCTTACATTTACGACAATCCAAATGCCTACTATATTATAGATATGCAAAACGGCATTTTAGATGCGTGTAAAAAGCAAGGGTTTGAACTACTTATCCACCCATGCGATGCCAAAGAAGCACATATTATTGACGAAATAACCAGCATGATAAAACGCACCCGAATTGCCGGTATTTTACTCACGCCGCCATTTTCAGAGATGCCACATTTTGTTGAAAAGCTGACACAGCTTGACCTAAAAGTTGTGCGTATTTTATCAGGACACGACGCCCCCGATACATTAACGCCCTGTATTATGATTGACGATAACCTCGCCTCTAAATCAATTACCGAACACCTTATAAATAATGGCCACACACGCATTGGCTTTTTAGCTGGGGGCAGCGAACATAACTCCACCAAAGAGCGCTTAGAGGGCTACAAAGCGGCTTTAAAACAATACGACATTACTATAGACCCTAGCTTAATTATTGATGGCGAATACTCATTTGAATCCGGGGTTGAGGGTGCTAAAACACTCATTAATCAACAAAACAGGCCAACCGCTATCGTCTCATGTAACGATGAAATAGCCGCCGGTGCGTTATTTGCAGCCAGATTAATGAACATTGATATACCCAGCGAGCTTTCTATTACAGGGTTTGAGGATAGCCCATTCTCACGCCAAACATGGCCAAAGCTCACTACAGCGCATCAGCCAAATAATAAAATTGCTGAAGATGCAGCCAGCTTACTGATAGCGCAAATTCGTAATGGCAATGACCGCGATATTATTAAACTATACACACCAGAACTGGTTGTCAGAGATTCAACAGCCCCTCCTATAGCTTTATAATTAATTAGCTGGCACGCGCTGCAAGTCCCCCTTCAGCGCTTAAAGCATTAAAAGCGGCCTGATTTTTGAACGCATAGCCTGTACCACTGAGTTTATTAACAATAAAACGGCACATGTTGTAAATTTTACACTTAGGGTCTGTTGATCTTTCAAGGTTATATAACTCAGTTAACCCCTCTAATACCAATTCGCTTAATTAACTGAGCTATTTTGAGGGAGGAAAATCGTGTCGATAGCAAGGCAAAAAATTTCGTTATTGAGTTGTTCTAAATGAGACGTTTTTAACGCTGTTAGCGTCTAATCTGCCCCCTCAAAATGATTAAGTATTATTGCAAATTGGTATAAATATACAGGAGTAAAATATGGCCAAGTCAGCCCAATTGTATAGAATGGCAACCGATGAACATATTTGCCCATTTGGTTTAAAATCTAAAGATTTACTTGAACGTCAAGGCTTTGAAGTAGACGATCAATTACTCACCTCAAGAGCCGATACCGATGCCTTCAAACAAAAATACGACGTAGAAACAACACCACAAACATTTATAGATAATGAGCGTATCGGTGGTTATGATGAACTCAGAGAGTACTTTAATAAATCCCCCGCAGGCCAACAAGGCACAACGTATACGCCGGTCATTGCTATTTTTGCGGTTACCTTGTTACTCAGTTTAGCCTTTTCGTTGAGCGGCGCAGGGTTAAACGTGTATACGCTTGAGTTATTTGTTGCGTTAACTATGGCGGTACTGGCCATTCAAAAGCTTCAAGATTTAAACAGTTTTTCAAATTCCTTTATCACTTACGACTTACTTGCCATGAAAGTGATTCCTTACGCTTATGTATATCCATTTTTAGAAGCCTTTGTTGGCGTGGCCATGATTGTAGCACTTCCAGTTTACTTGGTTGCACCTATCTCTTTGTTTATTGGTAGTGTCGGCGCAATATCCGTGATTAAAGCCGTGTATATAGACAAACGCGAACTTAAATGTGCCTGTGTTGGCGGCGATAGCAATGTACCACTTGGCTTTATTTCACTAACCGAAAACCTATTTATGATAGCAGCCGGTATCTGGATGCTAGTTAAATAATAAAAAGGCGCGATAGGTTTAAAACCTACCGCGCCACTATTAAGTCTGTATTTATAAAGTAAAATTAACTCTCACTTATGGGGATATTTAAACCGGCCTCTGCATCGGCTAGCATAGCAAACTCTTCATCTGCACTTTTGGCCACTAAATGTTTAGAACTAAAGCCAAAGTAATACGCAGCTCCCACTATAAATAACACCATAGTGTATAAAAAAGCGCGGGGATCAAAGGCGTACACACCGGTCAGTGCAATCAACGATAAGCATAATGCAATACTTGAAGTCACAGTCCCGCCAGGCGTTTTATAAGGACGAGGTAAATCTGGCTGCTTATAGCGCAGTAAAATATGACTTAACGCCATTAACGCATACGATACGGTTGCACCAACCACCGCCATAGCTAACATTAAATCGCCCTCACCACTTAGTGAAGCTAAAAAACCAAATACAGCAGGTACAATAAGCGCTCGTGCGGGCACTTTACGCGCGGTAGTAATTGATAACGAACGGGGTAAATATCCCGCACGCGACAGCGCAAACACCAATCGACTATAACCATAAATAATAGAGAAAAATGAAGCCACCAGCCCTGCTAACCCTAATATATTAACCACGGTTGCTAAATCGTTATTGCCCGTCGCATTTAACGCATCCACCAGCGGAACTGCACTTGCGCCCATTGCTGTTGCACCTGCTGCCCCGGGTACTAACACAACCACTAATAACGCGGTAAACAATAAAAACACCATAGCGCCAATAATGCCTTTAGGCACATCTTTCGCCGGATCTTTTGCCTCTTCTGCCGCCAATGGCACCCCTTCAACCGCTAAAAATAACCACATAGCAAAAGGTAATGCTGCCCATACACCATACCAACCCAGAGGTAAAAATTCACTCGCGCCAGCAGCATCGGTTACGGCAACATCAAATAAATTTGTCGCATCAAAATTGGTGATTAACACCACAGCGGTGGCAACAATGGCAAGTACCGCCAAACCGCTTATTACCATCATTACTTTTAGCGCTTCACCAACCCCAGCTAAATGAATACCCACAAACACCAAGTAAAAGAGCGCATAAACCCAAGGGCCATTAAACCCCGTTAACGCCTCCACCGCAGAGCCAATAAAAATAACAATAGCAGCCGGTGCTAACGCATATTCAATTAATACCGCAAGGCCGGTTAAATAACCCCCCGTTGGACCCATTGCTTGGCGAGCAAAGCTATACCCTCCTCCCGCAGCGGGAATAGCAGCCGACATTTCAGCCAGCGATAACACTAAGGTGAGATACATAATAGCCATTAATACTGCCGCTATGGCAAAGCCGCCCCAGCCTGCTTCTGCAATACCAAAGTTCCATCCAGCAAAGTCTCCTGAAATCACATACGATACCCCTAACCCTGCCAGCAATAACCAACCTGCAGTGCCACTTTTAAGTTGCCTTTTTGCTAAGTACTCTGAATTATTAGTAGACATAACATCCTCTTTATCGATTTTTTATTTTTAGTTACCGTTATTCCGCATTTAAAAAATGACGGCTCGATTGTTGATGCTCAATCACATCATCCTGTGTACGATCTTTTAAGTTCACTCCTGTTAGTTTTAATTTTTTTGCCTCACGTAATAAATAAACTGCACGCCTTGCAGCCTCACAGTAAGGCAAGCCCGCAGGGCGAATATTTGAAATACAATTGCGACAGGCATCGTTAAGACCTGTTTTAGGTGCCCAAGTTAGATATAAACCAAGGCTATCGGGCGAGCTAAGCCCTGGTCGCTCACCAATTAACACCATGACTACTTGTGCATTTAAAAGCTCTCCAATGTCGTCACCAATCGCCACCCGACCTTGCTCAACCACACTAAAAGGCGCAATGTTTAACTCACTGTTATCACCTAGCTGCGCTAATAATTCATTAATAAAAGGATAAGCATTTTTTTGCACCGCTAGCGACGATAAGCCATCAACCACAACGATGGCTAAATCATATTTTGCAGCCGTTTTTTGCTGCCCAGCGGTGAAATTAAGTAGGGTTTGTCGGCCGTTTTCATCTAACCTGCGTCCTAAATCGGGGCGTTGTAAATACGTCATTCGGTCAACAGCCTGGCTATGTAAGCGCAAAGGAGCAGCCAGCTGTTTCTCAGCACTGAGTTTGCTAAGCTGTTCGGTTATTGCATTAATATCGAGCGGAAAGTTCACCGCATCACGCGCTTGTGCATGGGATAATTGAAACGCCAGCATTTCACTGGTCGGTAAGCTTATTCCTGCGCGGCCAAGGCCAATCCGTGCATCAGTAAAACGGCGTAAATCGCGCCATGGGTTATGCACCACGTTGCCATTATTTTTATGTGTATTATCGCTGTTGTTTGTAACAGACGTTGCGTTAAAATTTGATTTCATACTCAGCCCCCTTTAATCGCATTCAGTGGTTTAGCAAAAGCGGCAGGTAACGTATCAGATAAAATAATATCGTGACTGTTGCGCATAATATTCATATCAGTAAGCCACTTTTCAAACTCTGGCGCGGGGCGTGCGCCCAGTACTCGGCGCACATATAACGCATCATGAAATGAGGTGGTTTGGTAATTAAGCATAATGTCATCAGAGCCCGGAATGCCCATCACAAACGAGCACCCTGCGACCCCAAGTAGCGTAAGTAAGTTATCCATATCATTTTGGTCGGCCTCGGCATGATTGGTGTAACACACGTCGCAGCCCATCGGAATACCCAATAACTTGGCACAAAAATGATCTTCAAGCCCTGCGCGAGTAATTTCTTTACCATCAAACAAATATTCAGGACCAATAAAGCCCACCACGGTATTAACTAGTAGCGGATTAAATTTTCGTGCAACGGCATAAGCACGGGTTTCGCAGGTTTGTTGATCAAGCCCATGATGTGCGTTAGCCGAAAGCGAACTGCCCTGCCCCGTTTCAAAATACATCACATTATCGCCTACAGTTCCGCGCTTTAAACTCAGTGCGGCATCTTGTGCCTCAGCTAAGGTATTTAAATTAAAACCAAAGCTCGAGTTGGTTGCTTCTGTTCCACCAATAGACTGAAACACTAAATCAACCGGCGCTCCCGCTTCAATGCATTCAATCGTGTTAGTAACATGAGTAAGGACGCAGCTTTGGGTAGGAATTTCATATTTTTGAATCACCTCATCCATCAATGTCATCAACTTAATGGCCTGCGCTACGTTATCGGTTGCAGGGTTTATACCTATTACCGCATCACCATTACCGTACAAAAGCCCATCTAAAATACAGGCGGCAATACCGTTAATATCATCCGTAGGGTGGTTAGGCTGCAAACGCGTGGATAAGTGCCCTGGTAAGCCAATGGTATTTCTAAACGCACTGGTTACATGGCATTTTTTAGCAATTAAAATAAGATCCTGATTTCGCATTATTTTGCTTACAGCCGCAGCCATTTCAGGGGTGATCCCTTGCCTAATACTTGCCAACACAGCGGGAGTTGCAAAGTCACTTAATAACCAGTTACGAAAATCGCCTACGGTTAAATGAGCAATCGCCATAAATGCATTGGTGTCGTGATCGTCCATAATTAAGCGGGTTATCTCATCGTCTTCATAGGCAATCAGCGCCTCATTTAAAAACGTTTTAAGCGGAATATCTGCCAGTGTCATTTGCGCAACAGCTCGCTCTTGTGCTGAGCCTGCTATCACTCCTGCAAGACGATCGCCCGATCGCCCAGGGGTAGCCTTTGCCATTACTTCAGCCAAGTTTTTAAAATTGTACACCTGCTTGCCTAACGTATATCGGTACCTTTGCCCCATGATCTACTCCACATAACAACTAGTTCAAACCTTGGTACAGGTTTTGCTGACCTATAAGCTATAAATCAATTTTGTTTAGTTTCAAGAGAGCTTAATTCGTACCAAGACACTATCGAATTTTGGCAAATCATCATTTTTGGCTTTATTTCATATAGTTAACTATAGTTACTGGTGGTAACTTAATCTTAATAAAAATAAAAAAAGCAAAGAGTAACTCCATTATGACGCAGCAAGATTTAGCTAGCGCACCACAAAAGAGCATGGTGCATACCCAAGATATAGATGAGCAAGCGAATAACCTAACGCAGTGGCAGCAAAAATATGATCAGCTCAGTGAAGGGCGATTTTTTGGGCGTATAGAGAGCGTGGATTATTCTAATATTCATGCATTTGAAGAATACACAGAGCGTGCTCTTCACCAACAATGTGCAATAGCGCCGCAATCTATTTGGCTTGGGATCCCAAAGCAGTCTCAGCAGAGCAAAATTAATGGCTTAAATGTGGCAAGTAATCAATTTATGTGTCGAACCAGTGAGAGTAACTTTGAGCTTATTACACCTGAGCAGTTTAATATTTATGGTTTAGTAATAGACACGCAATCGTTAGAACATATGGCTCATATACAAGGGATATACTTAAAAAATATAACCTCTTCAGGTACTGAGCGACATACAACAAGCAACGCCATGTTAAAAAGTGCCCGGGGTATAATAAACAGTATGGTTAGCAGCAACGCTTTTGGCCTAAATGCCGATTTACAGCAAGACATGCTTAATATGTTGGCATTACATTTACTAAACGAACAGACTCCGTGTCAACGTATCGCTCCCAGTTATAAACACCGAAAAGCGGTGGTTGATAAAGTTAAAGAGTTTGTAAATGCAAACCCACAAAGTAGCGTGACCATTACTCAGCTATGTGAGCTCACTTTTGTTAGCAGGCGCACGCTACAATACAGTTTTGAAAGTATTTTAGGGATTAATCCGCTGCGATTTTTACGTTTAACCCGATTAAATAATGTCAGAAGAGAACTAAAATTAGCAAAACAAGATAAGCCAATTTCTGTCATCGCAGCCAATTGGGGATTTTGGCATGCAGGGCAATTTACTAAAGATTACACCCAATTATTTGGTGAAAACCCTTCGCAAACAGTGATAAACCATGCTTCTTATTTGGCAAATTCTAAATCGATAATACATGGATAACGAGGATACGGGTTTCGGGTGGCGAGCTACGAGCTGCGGGAGGCGCTGCGCTGAAAGAATAGATTTAAGGGCTGATATGACTAGATGCTAGACTGTTTGCACAAGCTCGCTACTCGTCACCCGTTGCCTTCTCATTTACTCCTCATTCACTTCTCTTTGTGCAAACATGTTTTAAGTGATTAATTCACAAAGAGGTCATGAGACGCTGCGCGGAAAGAGAAGGCTAAAGGTGCTAGGTTGTGTTCGCTGCTCGTGACTCGAAACCCGAAGCTCTTAGCTCGAAGTCAACCTTATTTCGGTAAGTCAAAAGCCCTATTTGATCGGTGCTATTTAAGCCGCGATTAAATAGGACTCTTGTCCTGCATGTTTGTTACTGCGTTTAAACGAGCCTTTGCCTTTTTTGGCTTTAACCACTTGCGGTTTAAATACTTTAGAGGTTACCAGTGCTGCCAATGCGTTGTGTTTTATCACACCGCGCCCAGTGTCTACTGCGGATTTGTTAACCGCTTTTGCTTTGCTTTTTTTCGCCATTTATTTTTTCCTATTAATAAAATGAGTATAACGAGGGATATATATCCCACTGTGTTATTGATGGCGATTGTATGCTTAATTTTCAAGCATGCAATCATTTTTAATGCTGTTTTAAATATATTTTAGCCATAAAAAAAGCGCCGTTTATAACGGCGCCTATTTAGCTTATAAAATTAAAAACTAAAGCTTACTTTTGCGTAGTAAGTACGACCATCAAAGCCATAGGGTACGGCACGTAACGGGTATTTAAATGCCCCATTTGAAATAGCGTTTAATACTTCATCATCGCCTAATTCATCCGGTGTTTCATCAAATACATTGTCTGCACCTACCGATAGAGCAAACATATCGTTAATTTGATAACTTACATTTAAATCCACTAATACGGCTGATTCTACCGTACTGGTTGCTTTAAATGAGCCATCTGTTGCAAGTTCAATATGGTCATTACCAAAGTACTTCACATCGGTTTCGCCAAAGTAATTAAAGCGGATCATTGAGCTATACGCGTCACGCTCATAATCAAACGTTAACGTTGCACGTTCGCCCGGCTGCCCATCAGTTAAAAAACTACTTTGGATATCATCAAGTGCTACATTTTCAGGAATACCCGGTGCTGCATTAACACTGTCAATTTTAGTTTCGTTTAAATTACCGGCAAACGTAGCAGAAAAATTACCGTCATATAAATCGGTGCGATAGGACGCAATAATGTCAACACCCTGCGTTGTCGAATTCACTGAGTTTGAAAAGTAATTCGCTTGTACTGCCCCCGTTGCCTGTAGCGCGGCAACTGCATCAGGACTAAATGCCACATCATCAGCCGATAACAAGCTGCCCAGTGTAATACGGTCTTCAATTTCTACACGGTAAAAATCCACCGTTAACGATAAATCACTCGTCACATCATAAACAAAGCCTGCACTGTAGTTCGTTGATGTTTCAAGCTTTAAGTTATCAACGCCTAATGCAGCTGGAAATGCTGAGCCCGTTGTTGCTGTAAACGACTGGCTTAACGTGCCGTCAGAACCTAAGTTAGTGGTAAACGCAGTGTAACCGCTTTGCTGTAATGATGGCGCTCTAAAACCCGTTGATAATGCACCACGTACCGCAAAATCATCGTTAAATTCATAACGCGTGGCTACTTTACCAATTATGTCGTCACCCGCATTAGAGAAATCTTCGTAACGAAGTGCACCGCTAACATTCCACGCATCGGTAACCATGGTTTCTGCGTCAATATAAACGGCGTAGCTATCGCGATCACTTTTATTTGATGCTTCAGGGCGAAGGCCGTTGTAAGCTTGAAAACCACATTGTGCAAATTGATTCGGATCGTTCACTGATGGGTATGAAGTATCTGTGTTAGCAGTGCCACACGCGTATGAGGCTTCTTCACCGGGTACAATTTCATAGTTTTCTTTACGGTATTCAGCACCAATTGACACGTACACAGGCTCACTGCGGCCAATATCAACAATCCCGTTCACATCCGCGTTGAATGTTGTTTGGTCAAACCTAAAGCCACCCGAATACCCCTCAGTTGGCCCTGCATTAGCAGCAATATCGGCATCACTTGCACCTGGGTTATTAAATAAGTACTCAGCAGCATAAGAGGCATTTAATGTATTGCGTGAGGTAAAGTCGTATTGGTTTTCACCATATACCGCCGATACATCGTAATTCCAATCAGGGTTAATATCACCTCTAAAACCGATTGAAACAGAGATATCCTGTGCTTCATTGTCTATTTGCGGTAAAAATCCATCGCTATAGACTTGAATCACGTTTTTAGATGCTTCATTAAAGTTACGATAAAAGCCGTTACCTAGTGCAGTACGCTCAGAATAGCCACCAAATGAGTAAAGCTCGCCCTCACTCATTGGCAATGCCATATTGTAAAATACCGAAGTAAATTCACTTTCTGCATTACCTTGTCCCCAACGAACTTCGTCCGATAAAGTACCTGGTGCGACATTAAGTGAACCTCCAGTATCTCGCTCGGCACGATTGGTTTTATCTGCATCGCGATACTCAAGCGATAAATTAATAAAACCACCTTCGTTGCCTAGTTCAAAACCACGATTTAAACCTGCAGAAATTGTTTCCCCATCGCCTTCTGCCGTTTCACCGTATTGCACATAACCTGTGGTTAAATCTGTTGAGTTATTAAGTGATAAATTGATAACCCCCGCAATCGCATCTGAGCCGTACTGCGCCGCCGCACCATCACGTAAAACCTCAACCCCTTTTAAGGCAATAAGCGGGATCGCATTCATATCAGTCCCCGCAGAGCCACCGCCCACGGTACTAGTTAAACCAAAAATAGATTGATTATGGCGGCGCTTACCGTTGACTAAAACCAGCGTTTGATCTGGCTGTAAACCGCGTAATGTTGCTGGGCGAAATAAATCGGAACCGTCAGAAACTTGTGTACGAGAAAAGTTAAACGATGGCGCTGTCGCTTGTAAGCTTTGCCCAAGCTCGGTAAAGCCGCCTTTGTTTAAATCATCCGCGTCAATTAAATCAATAGGTGATGACGACTCTGTTGCTGTTCGGTTAGAAACTCGCGACCCTAACACAGATATTTGTTCGATATTTTTTTCAGCTTTAGCAGGCGCTTCTTGTGCATTAACCATACTTGGCGCACTGAAAGCAAAAGCAACCGCTACAGCCAAGGTGTTTAAACGATATGTTGACATAATGATGACCCTGTTTTGTGTATTCTTATAATGTGTGTGGGGTATATTCCTGTATCCCATTGCCAACATCCTAGCAACATACACAAACAAAAAGAAACAAAAAATTTGATAAAATTAGCATAAGAATGCAAATAACTTTAAAAACAGGAAAATAACACCTATAAAAGCTCAAAATAAAACCAAAGTAGCAATTTAATATCACACCGCCCAAAGTTAATACAATGTTAATATTGAGGTTTTATTCATAATTAGTGAAAATAACGGTTTTGTATATTTTTTACTCTGAAATGAGCAAAAAATACACTCCAAATGAGGTTTTATGCGGTTTTTATAAGACTAAAGTAGATACTAAAGGTAAGAAAGGGTACTCAGAAAAAACTATACATAGGTAGTTATGTAGTACTGTCCATTTTTAAACAATATTTTATACAGGCCTATTTAAGAGGTATAACTATGCCAATCAAATTCACTAATTAGATGGCAAAGTATAGGGTCTACACCTTTTGAGTCACAGTATGCGCGTAACTGCATGGGGGAGTGTTTATCAAAAAGAATTTGCCTAACAATAAATAACGTATGATTAAGCGGAATTAACTCATTATCATCAGTGGCGGCTAAATCATGGCAACTCATTAATAAGCTACACATTTTCGTGTCGTATCCCCATAACTTTAAAACATAGGCCGAAATAAAGTTAGAACTAGCATATTCTTCACTCACGGCTTTTTCATGCTCAAAAGACGCTTCACTTTCCCCTTGAGACAGCAAAATAATTTTGCCAACAAAACTCAATAATGCCACTGAAAATAATAGTTCTTGATCATGTAAGTTAAAACCTGCCTGCTTAGCAAAACGCTTAACACAACTAGCGTAATTCGCCGCTATATCCAATTGTTTCTCATGGATAGCCGAAGGAATAGACGATTCAAAATTTTTGGCAACTAATAAAGAAGTGGTGATAGCCATTAATATCGTTGTTCCGAGCCTCGACACAGCTTCATCAATTGACGATGTTGGCCTTACAAACCCAAGATAAGATGAGTTTGCAAGTTGCAACAATTTAGCAGTTATTATTGGCTCTTGAGAAACAACATGGGCAATGTCGTGTAAATCAAACTCATCGCTTTGTACTAACTCCCTGAGTTCTTTCAAAATAAGAGGATAAACAGGAAAGCTGATCATAGCCCCTAACTGCCTGCGCACATTAAAAGCAAAGGGTAACGACTTTAACGCCGCCACATTGTTAAAAAGTGCGGTTATGTCTGCCTCATTAAACGGTTTAGCAAGATAAGCATGCACAACATTAGGCTGTCGCATCATGGTACTCAGTGTCATATCGCCAGTAAGTAATGCCCTCACTGGGTAAGGGTTTTGCGACGAGCATTGCTCTAAAACATCCAAACCATTGATTTGCGGCATTAAATAATCACTTAATACTAAATCTAGGTCTTGCTTAGTGTTTAGTAGTTGCCAAAATTCATCAATATCAGAGGTTGTCATTATATCAACCTCTGGAAAGGCTCGATGAATAGTTCTTTGTAATACTTTTAATAAAAAAGCATCGTCATCTAGTATGACTACCGCTATTGAACTCATTGCGCACCTTGAGAATTGAAATGGCTTAAGTAATTACAAAAGTCATCCTGCTCTAAAGGCTCACTATAGTAATAGCCTTGTATGTAGTCACACCCTAACTTTTTAATTAATTCACATTGATAGGCTGTTTCTACCCCCTCAGCAACAACTTTAAGATTTAGATCATGTGACATACGCGTAATATTACGAATCATACTTTGCATCGCTAAAGACGACTCAATATCAGCAATAAGGGCTCTATCTAGTTTAACACCATCTACTGGCAGCTTAGAAAGATAGCCAAGTGATGAGTATCCTACACCAAAGTCATCAATCAATAACTTAAACCCCAACGTTCTTAATTTTATTAACTGTTGTTCGCAAATAGCAAAATCTTCGATTAAATAGGTTTCTGTTAGCTCAAAAACCAACTGTGATGACTCTAAATTATTGCGACTTAAACACTCGAGCATAAAGTCAATCCAATCGGGATCATCTTTTAATTGTCTAGCAGATAAGTTAATTGCCAATACACGCACGCCTGTATTGTTCTCTGCCCAATATTTTAGCGTTTTACAACTTTGAGAAATAACCCAGCGTCCTATTGATATAATTTGGCCATCACATTCAGCAATCGGGATAAAATGAGCTGGCGGTACCCAGCCATGTTTACTCGGCTCATACCAGCGAATAAGCGTCTCAGCAATCAATATTTGCCCTGTTTTAGTGTCTACTTTTGGCTGAAAACGCAACGACAGTTCATCATTACTTACCGCTGTTAATAATAAACGGCTTAACTCAAAGTTCTTTTTATAATCGGCTACCAGCTGAGGATCAAACCGAGAACAAATACGCTGTTGTTCACTTACTTGGTAATTCATCGTCAACTGCATTTGATTAACGAGTTCTTTTCCTTCCAAACTATCCTCAGGAAACAACCCATACACGCCATAAAGCTGCACATGGGCATCGTTATATTTACTAGGGAGTAGTTTTTTCAGATCATTCATCGCCTTATTTAAATCGGTTAAAATTTCACTATCAGATTTAATTTCAGGAACAAATAATACAAACCGATCGGCGCTCTTATGAAGAACTTTCACCGGTTGCTTTGATACGCCTTTTAGCACCTCCAAAACCAATTTTATAAGGTGGCTGCCATCTTCTGCGCCTAACAGATCATTGATTAATTGAAACTGCGCAATACCTATATAAACGAGGGCATAACATTCTTTATTCGCTTCACACAGGGCTAAATGATGATAAAAATCAGACTCGTTAGTCACCACTGATGGTGTTCTGGTAAGTTGAAAAATATTACTCATACTATTTGAGTTAATTGATAACTTTAAAAGCTGGCAAAAACCGTCATGTAAACAACGCTCAATCATAACTTCTTCGCTTTTAGCTAGATCAGAAGTGCAAGCATAATTAATAAAAAGTGTACTGCTTTGCTTATCAACAAACGACTGACTTACCGCTTTGTTTTGAGCTGTATCTAAATTGGCGAGGTGTTTGTTTTCGTATAAATGAATATCTGAAATGATTTCAGCGGCAGGTGCATTAAAACGATTAATAATGCCGTCATTATCTATTTCTATTAATGCCGACATACTGCCCATTAATAACTGATCTCTTACTCTTTTAGCTCGGCGCTGTTCATATTTTACTTTCGCCTCGCTAATGTTTTCAAGTAGCTCACTATCAACCCATGGCTTTTCTAAAAAACGAAATACCAATCCCTGATTTAATAACTCAACCACAGACTTAAAATCAGCATACCCGCTGAGCACTAAATTTACGCAATCGGGCCAATTAATTTTAACTTGGCGTAATAAATCAGCGCCGTTCATTTCTGGCATTCTAAAGTCAGTAATGATTATCTCAACTTGATTAGCCGCTAATATTTCAAGTGCCTCAAAACCACTGGATGCCGTCATTACATCATAACCTGAACGAACAAGTACTCGTTTTAAAGATTTCAATACATTGAGTTCATCGTCTACCAATAAAATTCGCAAAGCCACTATTTATACCTCAAATGAGTTTTACTTGTGCCTAGTAAATTGTTCACACAGCTCATCCATGTATCGTTACTTAATGATTTAAATAAATTCACATCAGCATGTTGTGCCTAAACACATAAGCAATAAAGTTATTTACTCGTAGCTATAATTACCTCGCTCAGCTAATGAGTGCCCTTTTAGGCCTCCTACATTGATCCAGTGTTTCTATACACTGATGAGGATATAAGTAATTAGCAACCTTATTCAGCTTTACCGGGGCTGAAAATGTCAATATTATTAGCTTGATTTTAACGCAACGCTAACATAAATTTAAACGCAGCACGACAAATAAAACTCGTGGGCAAAGGTGATATCGACTAATAATTAGCAGCTAAATTCATTCTATTTAATATATAGTCTAGAATAAATTCTAAGCGATTATTAATAATTAAAACATCCACGGTTGTGGCTATTGTTATTACCAAGGGGCATCTATGTTCGCCATTGATACTTTTCACACTCACGGCAGCGATATAGATAAATTTATCCAACCTGTTAGTCAGTTTACGAACAACAGCCCAGATTTACTGCTTGGGTTTGCTACAACCGATACCATTAAATACCTTTTTAATAACCAGCCAGGCTTTTTAAAAAACACTCACAATTGTTTAATCATCTCTTCGTGTCTTGGGTCATCAACCGACCAAACCCTATCATTAAATGAGCAAAGTATTAGTTTATTTTCGATTAAAGACTCAAATGGGCATTATGGTGTTGCTAGTTGTAATGCAACCGATAACCTAAGAGAAAATGCCGCTCAAACTGTACTTAAAGCCATTGCTAATGCAGGCCAAGCAGGCCTCGCCCCAAAAATGGTCTGGTGCTTTCAAGTCCCAGGTAATGAGGAGCTGGTTTTGCAGGGAATTCAAGATGCTATCGGGCAGCGTATACCTGTTTTTGGAGGAAGTTGCGCCGACAACGATATTTCTGCCAAGTGGTGTTTTAGCGATACTGAAAATGTATACCAACAAGGCTTTATTATTGCGGTGTTATACCCCAGTGTAGAAACATTCGGCTTTTATAGTTCAGGCTACGATAAAACTGACCAGCAAGGTACAGTGACAGACGTGGATGGTCGTTTATTAAAAACAATTGATAACCAGCCCGCGTTTGATGTTTATAATCAGTGGCGAAAAAACATAGGTTTAAACGCCTTAACTTCAGGAAATATCCTTGCTCAATCAACAATGACCCCATTGGCAAGCGCCCTTTCTTTAAATGATGAAATCCCTCGATTACTGTTAAGTCATCCAGCGGTAGCTGAAAATGGCACGCTAGAATTATTTTCAAATTTAAGCGTTGGCGATACTATTTATTTAGCTTCGGGAAGCCCAGAGCAACTAATTAAACGAGGTGATATGGTTGTCACCTCATTAACTAAATTGGCAGAACTCCATGCCATAAAAAATATTACCGGCGCTATTATTATTTTTTGCGGAGGCTGTATGCTGTCAATTAAAGACGCCATGCAAGAAGTAAAAGAGTCTATTGCAGCACAACTACCCAACACCCCATTTATTATGGGCTTTACTTTTGGGGAGCTCGGCACATTCAGCGATTCAACAAGTAAACATGGTAATTTAATGATTTCATGCGAAATCTTTGGTGGCCCTGAATGAGTAGCAATGAAATACTGTTAGAAAAGCTACACTTATTACAAGTTCATAATTTAGCACTTGAAGAAAACCGTGCCTTTAATAGCCTGATCTTAAATGGCTTAGATGCCATTTTAAAGAACGACAAAACTGAAACCTTACTCACTGAGTTTTTTGATATTTTGCAGCAAGCCATTGCTTTTTCTGCGGCTATTTTAATTAAAATAAACCCCAGCAATGAAACCACGACGTTAATTACAGCATCGCACCCACAAAGTGATGAAATAATTACCCAACTCAAAGCACTAAATAAACCCAATAGAGACATTAAAAATGTATTTAACTTACACCAACTTCCTGATTGGCAAGTAACTGATCCTTTTTGGCATTCGCAGCATGCAATGCTCACCACCCCAGTAAGTACCAGTACAGAAAGCTACCAGCTCTATATTTTTTCAGAAACAATTGGCGCATTTAATCAGCACGATATTACTTTAATGCAACGCTTTGTCAGCTTTGCAGGGAATACAATTTCACAATTTGAAAAACGAAATTTACTTGTTAAACAAAAAGAAATGGAAGAAAAACAAAGTAACATTGAACAAGTGTTAATCAACTCTGAAAAAATGGCTTCGTTAGGGCAAATGGCGGCAGGCGTTGCACACGAAATAAACAACCCTTTAAGCTACATTGTCAGTAATATCCAAAATTTGGCTTACAACCTTGAGCAATTTAGTCATTTAATTAACGCACTCAAAGCTGAAAAAGCCATAGCGCAGCAACCATTAGCAGATACGCTGCAACATTATCAATTTGATGAATTACAAACAGACTCAAGCGATATCATTGCTGAAATGACTGAAGGGGCTGATCGTGTTAAGGAGATTGTTCAAGGATTAAGGCAATTTGCTCATCCGGATCAAACCCAAATTGGCGATATTGATATAACCGAGCTCATTGATAATACATTACGTGTTGCTTGGAATGAAATTAAATACAACGCCAACGTTGAAAAACACTACGACACAGAACCCGTTATCATCACAGGACGTTCGACCCAGCTCTCTCAGGTATTTTTAAATTTATTTTTTAACGCCGCTCAAGCCATTTGCGACAAAGTCGGTGTCATCAGTATTACCACTAAAGCCGATAAAAAAAATGCCTATATAACTATTGCCGATAATGGCAGTGGAATTGATGAGGACAAATTAAATAAAATTTTTGACCCTTTCTATACTACAAAACCAATAGGCCAAGGCACAGGGTTAGGGCTAGCTATAAGTAAAGCAATTATAGAGCAACATAGTGGCCAAATTCGGGTTGAAAGCCAGTTAAACCAAGGCACTGCTTTTTATATTACGTTACCTAAGAAGCCCACATTAACTGACGACGTACTGACCATATTACATGTCAACAAACAAATTGAGTAAGCTATGTCACACTCTCGATTTTGCTTATATATCAGTACTCATCTTCACGTTGAATTACAGAGAATTACAGTAAAAATAGATACAAACTACAACACAGCGTTACCTTATTTAATCCTAACAACAATGATTTGCGTATTGTTCAAATACTATACTTGGAAACGGCTTAAATAAATCAGTTGTTTACAACCAAAGCTTAGACTAAATTTAGCCATACAACTCACTATCTTATTGGTAAAAAAATGACGGACATTGATGTATTAGAGCAATTAAATGAACAGCCGCCGAGCATTTTATGCCTAGATGATGAGGCCAATGTACTCAAATCTTTAGTACGACTTTTACGCCAATATAAATTTGATGTGAGTGTTTCAACCAGTGGCCATGATGCACTTGAAAAAATGCAAAAAAAACAGTTTGATGTCGTCATCAGTGACATGCGTATGCCACTAATGAGTGGTGCTGAGTTTTTAGCTAAAGCAAGAAAAGTTGCCCCCGATAGCCAGCGTATTTTGTTAACTGGTTTTTCTGATTTAGAGTCAACAATTAGTGCTGTTAATGAAGGAGGCATTCACGCCTACGTGCAAAAGCCTTGGCAAAACGATCACTTAATTAGCGTTATCCAATCAGGCGTCGAAAAGTTTAGACTCAAAAAGCAAAATGAGATTTTACAGCGCCATGTAAATCAGCAAAATGAACAATTAAAAGAGCTGAATACTAACCTAGAGCAACTCGTCGACAAGCGGACAAAACAAATTAGAAGCGTATTAAAAAAACTTGAAGTCGCTAATGAAAGTGAAAAACGAGAGCACCAATCTACTGTTGAACTGCTTTATAATTTTATCAATGCGAATCCTTATCTCGATGGTAAAAGAGCAGAAAATATAGCCGGTACATGTACTCAAATAGCGCGTTACCTTAACGTATCGCAAAAAAGCATTGAACTTGCGCCTATTGCGGGGTATTTGGCTCAAATTGGTTTACTTGCTATGGATCCTGAGCTTTACAACAAACCCATTAACGAGCTTAATGAAGTTCAAAGAAAAACGTTTTACACCCACCCAAGTATTTCACAATTAATGCTCATGCCTGCGACTCATTTAAGCGATGTGTCTGATGCAATTTACCATCAATTCGAACGCTACAATGGCAAAGGTATTCCCAAAGGACTTGCTAAAAACGATATTCCCATTGGTGCTATGGTGCTCAGTGTTGCTCGTGACTATTGGGAGGGTTACGAGCAAAGTGAGCCGTTACTGACAACAAAACAACGCCATCAATTTGCGCTCAATAGTATTAAATCAAACAGTGGCAGCTTATACCACCCGCGTATTGTCGATGCACTTGAAGCCAGCCACGCTAAACTCATTGCCTCTGACAGCTCTATTGGTTCAATAAAGGTGATGAGCGCACAAGAACTCGAAGAAAATATGATATTGGCAAACTCACTGCACAGCCATACAGGTATTATGCTTTTGCCTAAAGGACATATTTTCAATACGAAATCGATTGTTAAGCTACAACAACTCGAAGCTAAAAAGCCGACCCCATTTAGAATTATGGTTAAAATGGCTAAATGATTGATCTAAAATACTCTTTTATTCGTTATACTAAGCCTAAATAGATACCTCTAAATCCATTGCTTGAAGGAGCACAACGTGTCGCGATTTTCTGCCGTTACCGACAATCCCCACGACGGGCGTTTTAACCAAAAAACGGGAATACTTCTGACCAACTTAGGTAGCCCCGATGCCCCAACAGCAAGTGCATTGCGTATTTACTTACGTGAGTTTTTGTCAGATCCGCGTATTGTAGAAATACCGCGTATAGTGTGGATGCTTATTCTGCATGGCATCATTTTGCGTATACGCCCAAAGCGCTCAGCTAAATTGTATAAAAGCATATGGACTGAAAATGGCTCACCACTGACCCACATTACACGCCAACAAAGCATTAAATTAAATGCCTTATTAAAACAGCACGGCTATACCAACACCGAAGTGGTTATGGCGATGCGCTATGGTAACCCATCAATCGAAGCGGGCCTTGAAGAGCTCAGAGATAAAGGCTTAACCCGCATTATTGTGTTACCACTTTACCCACAATATTCAAGTCCAACCACAGGCTCAACATTTGATGCCGTGGCAAATGTATTAAAAAAATGGCGCTGGGTGCCTGAGCTACACTTTGTAAATGGGTATCACAAAAACCCAACCTACCTAGAGTCGCTTGCTAACAGCATTAGCGAAGATTTAGAAAAACACGGCATGCCACAAAAAATGGTGTTTTCATATCATGGTATGCCTAAACAGTTTTTAGATAATGGCGACCCCTATCACTGCCTATGCCAACAAACCACCCGTTTAGTGGTAGAAAAGCTAGGCCTAGATAAAAACAAAGTGATCACCACTTTCCAAAGCCGTTTTGGTAAAGCTGAATGGTTAAAACCTTACACAGATGCAACTCTTGAGAGCTTACCTGGCGAAGGAATTAAAGATGTGGCTATTATCAGCCCTGCCTTTAGCGCCGACTGCCTAGAAACACTTGAAGAATTAGAAGGTGAAAACCGAGAGATTTTTGAAGAAGCCGGCGGCGAAAAATACCGTTATATAGCAGCGCTTAACGACCGTGACGATCACATAGACGCCATGTTTGATGTGTTAAAGCCAATGCTATAAAAACGGGAAGAGCAGCGGTTAGGTTTTAGCTGTCAGCGATCAGCAAGAGATTAGCCAAGTGCGGTGATCGACTGTAGGCGTGAGTTTACCTCGCGCGCACAGTACCAAACCCGTTGCTCGACACCCGATCCCCGCACCTAAAAGCTGCTCTTAGCTCTTACGTGTCACCATTAACGTGAGTGCTCCTGCTATTATCCCCCAGCATGCAGAGCCGACTGACCATAATGTTAAATCAGAAGCCGTAACTAAAAAGGTAATAATGGCCGCCTCTGTATATTCGGGGCTGTGCAAAGACTGCTGCAAACTATTAGCGATGGTGCCAAACAAGGCAATACCCGCTAACGCCAATACCAGTGCTTGCGGCAGGCTTGCTACAATCGCCACCAGCATTGCAGCACACAGCGCCATAATAATGTAAAACACCCCACCAGCAATACTCGCCCAATAGCGCTTATCGGGGTTTTTATCGGCCTCTTCGCTCATACAAATAGCAGCCGTAATGGCCGCTAAATTAATTGAATAAGTGCCAAATGGCGCGGTTACTAAATTTATTAACCCGGTCACAGTTAATGACGATGATATTGGCGCTTTATAGTTATGCGCTTTTAAAATAGCGAAACCGGGTAAGTTTTGTGAAGTCATAGTTACTATATACAAAGGAATACTAATACTTATAAATGCCTGCAAACTAAAGCTTGGTGCAATATAAGCAAAGCTGCTTGCCTGCCACTGCACGGTGCTAGTATCGATATTGCCCATATACCAGGCTAAAAATATACCCGCTAACAATACACTTAGCATTGCAAACCGAGCAAAAAAGCGCTTGCCAATAAAGTACACCACCACCATTAAACCAATCACTAATGGCAAGTCGTTCATAAAGTTAAAAACATCAATACCAAATGTGACTAATACCCCCGCTAACATAGCACAGGCCAGTTCACTGGGAATACGGTTCATGATTTTTTCAAACCAACCAGTAATGCCAGATACCAATACCAATAAGGCTGATAGCATAAATGCGCCTATCGCTTCATGTAAGCTGTAGCCTTGGGCACTTGAGATCAGTAATGCTGCACCGGTGGTCGACCATGCAATTAAAATGGGCACCTTATAATAAAACGACAGCACAATAGACGTACCGCCCATTACTAGCCCCAGCATTAATATCCAGCTTGCCACAAGTTCAGGTGTACCACCTAAGGTGATCACCACTTGATAAATCAATGCAATAGAACTTGAAAAACCAATAATGACCGCAACAAGTCCTGCCATAATCCGACTAAGTAACTGATCAGTCCCTGCCATAATTCCCTCTTTTAATAGGTGTTTAACGATACAACATACTTTGCCTATTTATACTTTGCAATTAGCCCTTTGAATAATGAAAAATGATCACGTTACTAAAAAATTTTATTGGTCAGTTTTACTTGTCAAAATCGGTGTAATTTAAAAAACACGCACGTACCCAAAAATATGCCACAGGGTGCGCCATTACTACAAAAAAGCCACCCTATTAAACCAAAAAAGCATACCTAAAAAAGGTAAAGCAAATACTTACAATAAGTTATAAAAAAAGCAATTACCACTTTATGATTACAATTTAAATTTGATCTAATTCTTTTTTTAAGATAAAACTTAACAATTAGTTCACCATTTAACCTAAAAGAGAAACAGATGAAACGTTACATTGTTTTAACTATCGCTATTCCTTTGTCTGTATTTGCCTTGTATACGCTGCTTAATGATCAGAAAAAAACCGATGAGGTAGAAGCGCCCATTGCTATTGATATCGTTCCTGTTGATTCTGAGTTTGTAAAAAAAACACATAACCCATCGCCCATTGATATGAGTAAAGACCCTATTGCAGCAAAACCCGCTAACATTGAATCAAACGTACCTTCAAACTCATTTGACGCAATTAATAAACCTTCAGCAAAGGCTAAAGAAATACTTAAAGCGGCAAAAGTACTGCCAACCGATTTACAAAATGAAGCCTACATAGAATTTGATCTAGCGGCGCTAAAAACCCTCAAAACGGGTGATAATTTTGACCTTGCAATACCTCAAACCGCAGAAACCTACAGCGCTGAAATAACCAATGTTACCCATGCCAGTAACGGCGATAA
Source organism: Pseudoalteromonas sp. DSM 26666 (assembly GCF_900116475.1). NCBI lineage: Bacteria > Pseudomonadati > Pseudomonadota > Gammaproteobacteria > Alteromonadales > Pseudoalteromonadaceae > Pseudoalteromonas > Pseudoalteromonas sp. DSM 26666. The sequence continues at coordinate 496,691 of NZ_FPAR01000002.1, forward strand.
AAGCATTGTTGGTCAGGTTATTGGGGCCAATGGCGCAATGCACACCACCATATTAACCGTTGGCAATGATGCGGTTTACGGTCAATTTACAGCCCCAAGTGGTAATTATGTTTTTGAAAGTAAAGGTCAATATGGCTGGATTGCAGCTAAGCGTGACCTATATAAAACACATATAGAGCATCAGGTTGGTGAACCTGCACCAAAAAATGCGGATGACATAGACCCATTTTCACCTCGTGCTGAAAACACGCCCTCTTTTTAAACAAACCTGTCAACGCAGGCAACAAGACCTAGCAGTAAACACTGCAATCGTAAAAAGTAAGGAAATACAACAATGAAAAAAGTAATTTCAACAGCCGCTATTGCAACGGCGCTATGTGCGGCCAGCACAGTGTCAGCAGAAACCATTGATATTGGTATTTTATATACCGATCAATCTGCAGCAGCTACCAGTAATATCAATACCAAAATTAATCAGCTTATTGCTTTTAGTAACCAAGTATACAGCCAAAATGGCGTTGACATTACGCTACGTTTAGTTGGGACTCAAAATTTAGGTGACTATGCAGTAACCCCTTCTGAAGATTGGTTAAATGCCGTCACAAATAGTAGTTACGTAAATGGTTTACGCAATGATTGGAAAGCCGACATGGTTGCCGTACTCGGTACAGGCCAAAGTGCAGGTAACGGTTTAATTTCATGTGGCTTAGCATGGGTTGGCCAAGGCACAAATGGTAATTTATACAGCTCAATGAGCAGCCGCATGTACTCAATCACCGCAATCGATTGTGGAGCCACAACCTTTGTTCATGAGCTTGGTCATAACCAAGGTTTAGCGCATTCACGTAAGCAAGGCGATACAGCCGGTGGTGTATACGTTGATGGTATGGGGCACGGTGTACAAAATGAATTTGCCAGTATTATGGCCTACCCATTTGTATTTGGCAGTGCAACGCAGTACGACTATTTCTCAAACCCTAACTGGAGCGTAAACGGTATTCCATTTGGGGTGACCAATCAGTCGTACGCAATTCGTACCGTTACCGACACAAAAACCAGTATCGCTAACTTTAAATAAGCTCAATGCTGAATAATAAATGTATTCTCAAAATTCAGCTTAAATAACAATATCAGCATGGGTTAATCACCCATGCTAACCAATTAAGTTTCCCTTGCGGAGCGCCTCGGCGCTCTTTTTTAATGATTAATCATTTTCTGTTGTATGGCAGGGAGTAAGGTTTTACCATCGCTATCCACTTTACTCATTAGCTTTAAACCCATCACCTTAGCAAGCACAGGGTAAATATCTAAATTATTCACTCGCTCAATACTCACCCCTTTTTTAAACGCCGGCCCGGTAGCAATAAATGTTGCTGCCATATCATCGGTATAGGCATAGCCATGCGTTCCTAAGTAAGGCACTTTCGCACTATTGCTAAATACCGCAGGCGCTGTCGTTTGTACTACAATATCGCCCACACGAGTGCCTTTATTATAGTGATATCCTGCAAGCTGCTCCTCTGTTAGTACCGTGTAGCGTCCTTTTGCTGCATGTTGTAAACGGGCTTTATAAGCCTCAACATCTGCATTTTTAGCATCGCTTTTAGTATAAATAAGTAATCGAGGACCGGTATTAACAACCATAAAATTATCATCTTTAGGTAAGCTGCTCACAACAATGCTCTGCTCAGGCTCAACTTGTGCCATACCATGATCAGACACAATCACCAGATTTACCTCTTGCTCTAACTTACTCAAGCGGGTTTTTAATTGCCCCATCAGCGCATCTAGCTGTTTAACGGCATCACGCGTTTGCACCGCATCAGGGCCATATTCATGCCCCATGCTATCCACTAACGAAAAATAACTCGCCACAAAACGTGGGCGCTGTGCTTTAGGTAAGCTTAACCATTGAATGATTTGATCAATTCGGTCTTGGTAGTCACCTTGTTTAGAGTAGTGAAAGTAATAGTCAGGCGTCATACCATTAAAGCGCGCATCCGACTCAGGCCAAAAGTATACCGCCGATTTAAGCCCATGCATTTTAACTAAATTCCACAGTGGTGTGCCGCGTACCCAGGTACTGTCTTTTTGTCCTTTCCCCATGCTGTAGCATTCATTATTGCGCGCTTTGTCACAAAACTTATTATCTACAATGCCATGGTTAACTGGCAATAAACCGGTGATCACCGAAATATGATTTGGAAACGTTTTAGTAGGATAAACAGGCTGCATTTTTTGCGCTCTTACGCCTTGCTCACCCATTGCTTTTAAATTAGGCGCACCGTGCTTTTCAATGTAATCCCAACGCAAGCCATCAATAGAGATCATAACAACCGTTTGCTCTTTAGCGGCAAACGCACTATTCACACCCAATAAAAGGCAAAAACACATTACCTTAGTGATCCACAACTTCATTTTAAATACCTAGATGTATGTTAATTTTATAAAAAATAATACTAAAGCAAGTTGTTACTTTATGATACATGCTGATAAATTAAAGCAAACTATTAAAAATAAATAATCGTGCGTTTAATAAGTGCTTAATTCACATAAAAAAGGATTACCATGATCAACTTCAGTAGCAAAGTAACCCCTGCACGTATGCAGCGCACCACTGCCAATTTACAAATGGCGCTTGAGAGCGATCGTGGCCGAATTATTAATAGTGCAGCCATTCGTCGGCTGCAACAAAAAACCCAAGTATTTCCGCTGGAGCGCAACGCGGCAGTGCGTTCGCGCCTAACTCACTCATTAGAAGTTCAGCAAGTTGGCCGTTTTATTGTGCAGCGCATTTTTGCCAATTTAAATTACCAGCAACAAAAAGAATATGGTTTGTCGGGTTTAGAGCGCCCACTAGAAACCCTAGTAGAAATGGCCTGCCTAATGCACGATATAGGTAACCCGCCGTTTGGTCACTTTGGCGAAGCGGCTATTAATAATTGGTTTAATGCTAATTTAGCCAGCATTACGCCTGAGCGTTGCCAAACCACAAACAGCAGCATTGGCGTTATTTTTAAACATTTAGCCCAAGATATTTGTAGCTTTGAAGGCAACGCTCAAGGCATACGCATTATTCACTCTTTGCTGAGCCTAAATTTAACCTATAGCCAAACTGCCGCTATTTTAAAATACACCCGTCCAGCAAGTTTAGCGAAGCAAGATATTCCTCAAAATAAAAACTACATTATGAAAAAAGTGGGGTATTACTACAGTGAAAAAAGCTTTGTTGAAGCACTGCAAACTGAGCTGAAAATGGAGCCCTATTGCCGTCACCCTGCCAGTTATATTATGGAAGCCGCTGACGATATTTCTTATTGCCTTGCCGACATAGAAGACGCCGTAGAAAAAGACATTATCACCACACAGTTATTATGCGAGCAACTAAAAAAGCAGTATCAAAAAGCATTAATTAACCTCGCTCTTAACGACACTCAACACCAAAGCTTTGTGGACGACGCTATAAACTACGCCATAGAACGAGCACAAGCACAGCCCTTTAATTTTAATAGTGAGTTTTTTATTTATTTACGCGTGTCATTACTGCACCCGCTAGTAAACCATGCCGCAAAACGCTTTATTGAAAACATAGAGCCAATTTATCATGGCGACTTTAACCATGCATTATTAGAAGATCGCAGCTACCTGCATGCAGCAACCCAAGCGCTCAAACAAGTCGCGCTTGAGCATGTATTTTCGCACAAAGAAGTCGAAAAGCTCGAACTGCAAGGCTACCGTATTATTAATGGCCTACTCGATTGTTATAAACCTTTGCTGCTTTTGAGTAGCGATGACTTTAAACGTGCATTGCATGGCGACAACCGCTTATTAATAGAATCGAGACTCGTTAAAAAACTCTCTAAAAAGCATTTAAGTAGCTATCAGCATGCCATAAATGCGATGCAAGAAGAGCCCGATCATTTTGCCGCCTATGAATTTTATTATCGCTGTCGGTTAATTCAAGACTACATTAGCGGTATGACCGACCAATTTGCTTACGACGAGTACCGAAGCTTAATGGTAATTGACTAGGGTCTGTTGACCTTTCAAGGTTAAATTTGCAGCAGTCTGTTTGGTATTTAGGCAAGGCAGAGCCTATGTGGTGTGGTTATTCCCCATAAATAGGCGATAACGCAGCATCAATGCCAAACAGGCGCTGCCCTTCGGGTTCTGCCTAGGAGCGATTTACTCTTTGTTGCTCGGTTTTTACTTAGTCCACTAGGTTACAAACCTCGCGCCGCGATTAAACCGCCCCTAGTTTGAACAAATTGTAATCCGCAAAGGTCAACAGACCCTAATTAACGCTAGGCGCTTCTAGATAATTTTTCACTTTACGCTTAAGATTAGGGCATTGATGCTTAACCACTTTTGAGTTTTATGAAACCGTTACTGAGTTGCTTACTTTTTTGTTTTGCTTTGTTTTATAGTGCCAGCAGTGCCGCTTATAACGAAGCTATGTGTATTCTTATAAAACAAGAAATGCAGCAACACAGCAATAATAAAGCCAGCCGTAAATACCGTAATGCTGCGCGAGACTTTGAAAAAAACTGCAGTGATCCGCAAGCGGCACGCACTTTGCCAGTACCAAAGCCTAAACCGCAGCCGGTTATTGAACAATCGACCCCGGAGGTTGTAAAACCACAACAAACAGAACCCACTTTACAGCCAACGTTCCCAGACGCTGCAACTGAGCAAAGTGCAACTCCACCCCAAAATAATGTAATCGAAAAAAGCGCCACTCAAACTATAGAGCAAGCTAAAAAAAATGCCCCAGTAGCATCAACCACAACAGCACCTGATGAGTCACAAGTCAATGTAACAGCAACGGCTGAACAAAGCGGCGCTTCTGAAAAAAATGCACAGCCCAGCAAAATACCGGCCAGTGAATTATCAAACACTGAGGAAAATACGCAACCAGAGGTAAAAAAAGCCACCGTTGAACCTACACAAACCGCCGTACCTATCACTATAAATGCCAGCGAGCAAACAGCCGTTATTGCCTCTTCAATGCCCAAAGGGGCTAATATAATCTCGCTAGTATTACCAAGTGTGGCACTATTGTTAATTGTGGTAATTACGGTTGTGGTATTAATGCGCCTGCGCAATATTAAGCAAAATAAACAAGCGGCTGATACTGGCATACCATTGCAAATGCCCCTAAGTCACGACAATGATCAAACTCACAGTGTTGTTACTGAGCCGATGGTGACTGGCTCTGATCTGCAAAACCCAGCCGTCGAAAGCAAGGGTAAAGAGCCTGATTCTAGTCGAGTTAATACCGTGAAAATAAAGCCGGAGCCTAACACGGCAGAGTTTGAAGCAGCTGCTAAAGCAACCTTAGAGCGTATAAAAAATGCAACAGAGTTTGCCGAGCCACAAGTAAGAGATTTTGATCCCGAAGCCAAACAAACCAAAATTCAGCGTAATCCTATAAATCAGCCAATCAAAAAGGTACAACAAGAAGCGCCTATAAAGCCTTCACACAGCGCACCTGAACCCATTGTACCCCATCAGCCACAAGCTGATTTCCATCCTGCAAAAACGCAGCGTTCATCATTAAGCTCAACCACTGAACACGACTTTAAAGAGCCAGAAGTACGTACTTTCGATCCCGACGCGCCACTACCAACTAAAAAAATAAAAGTAATGCCTGAGCAAGTAAAGATTGCCCCTGAAGAGCCAAGTAAGCCCGATAACTCACCACAAAGCAGCAATCCATTTGCTAATTTATCGCTTGATGAAAGCTGGGATCCAAATTCACCACAAAAACCAAAAATAGAAGAAAAAAAACGCGCGCCTAAATCACAAGCACTCATCGATGCAGAAGAACGCGCAAAAAACATGCAAACAAAAGAATAACGCGGTAACATAAAAATACTTAAAATAAGTCTGTAAAGCGACGGTTTAGCCCTTAAGCCTACATTCAGTTAACGCCTTTAAAATAGCCTGTTTTTTAAGCAGCGCTCAAAGCCGCTTTATATCCAAAAAGGGTATATTTAATAGAAGGAGAGACTTATACACATGCATGTTATGTTATCAGCTAAATTAAGATACCGTATTTATATCGCATCTTTTTTGCTGATGGCTTTTACCAGTCATTACACGCACGCAATTGAAGCAATACAACCCTCAAGCAAAGCGCCTAATCACCATGCTACTTTAAATATAAGTACAGGCGAATGGCCGCCTTTTTTAAGCGAATCGCTGCCTCACAAAGGCGTGGTTGCGCATTTAATTACCGATATATTTGCACAAGCTAACATTAAAGTTAACTTTACCTTTTTACCGTGGCCGCGTGCCTACCACGACACCATTAATGATAAATACGCTGCCACTGCCGTATGGATGTTTGAACAACAACGTACTGAGGATTATTTTTACAGTGAGCCAGTGCTAAACGAGCGTTTTGTATTTTTTTATCATAAACAACGCCCTTTTGATTGGCAAAATCTAAACGATTTAAAAGGCTTATTACTCGGTGGTGGGCTTGCCTACAGTTACGGCAAAGACTTTGATAAAGCAGCCGATGAAGGCTTATTCGATATGTCGCGAGTAAGTACCACAGAGCAAAACTTTAAACGCTTAGCTATGGGCAGAATCGACGCCTTTGCCGAAGAGCAAAGCGTAGGCTATTTCACATTAGCGAGTAAATTACCTGACCTATTCAGCGCTATTAATCACCACCCCAAAGCATTGTTGGTAAACCAAAGCTTTATGATGTTCCCTAAAAATAACCCACGCAGTGAACAGCGGCTTGAAATATTTAACCAGCAATTACTTAAATTTAAACAAAACGGCCGTTATCAAGCCTACTTTGATGCGTTAGATAATGGCGCTTATCAACCCACAAATAGCGCCCTGGCCGACTAACCTGTAGGCAGGGCTTTATGTAGCGCGTTTTATGTTTGGAACGCGGGTTTCGGGCTACGAGCTAGGTTTTAGGTTTTAGGTTTTAGGTTTTAGGTTCTAGTGTTTGTACAAGCTCGCTACTCGTCGCTCGAAGCCCGCTGCCTTCTCATTCCCGCTTTAAGGTTCATATAAGCGCCAATTAATAAATGACTACTTAATCAGTCATTAACCCACTAATGACTACTTTATTAGTCTTTAACTTATAGAGGGTATCACGCTTTCTAAGCGTTTTATGTCAATATCACTGATATTAGCAAAACGTTTAAAGTGCGCTGGCCACTGGCGAGTATAGCTCTCAACCTCGGCAATTATTTTTGTTGCTTGAGCCTTGTTGAGGCCGAAGCGTTTGGCTTGCGACAGTAAATTATCGATACTAGCATATCGGCCCTCATCACCAAGCCCTATGCCATGCTGCTTTGAGTTATTAATAGGGGTGATATCATAAGCGGGGCTCATACGCCACGTTTGCCCTGCAAAGTGATACAAAAATGCATGATTTCGGCTGTGATCATCAGTATTACCAATAAATACGTTAAATACCATTCGCTTGTAGAGCTCTGTAGCATCAGCAGCGAACTCACCTGTATGGTGGCGAATAAATTCAGCCAATTCACCGTAGCTATAGTATGTTGCTAAGTCGCTTATCGCGACTTTTGGTTTTTGTAATAAGCTATTGGCGCTTAAAAAGTGATGAGTTGGTAAGTCATCGCTTACATCAAAACGTTCAACTAACAGAACATCGCCATTTTCTGTTTCATGAATACGGGTATTTGCAGTGCGAATCCCCAATTCATTAGCCATACACATAGCGCCATGCTCAGCCCTAGCTAAATTAAACAAATCGTCTTGACGATTAAACTTTGCCAAATAAAGTTTTTGGTCAATTTTCACAGAGGTTTTAGGTCTTGCTCCCCCCATACTTTGACCAAATTCAAAGGCTTTTTTTGCTTCCTGTGAAATCGTTTTATTGGCGAGCAAATCGTCCTTTGCTTGATCCAATAAGGCTAAATCGGCTAGTGTATTTTTATTCGCTTTATGTTTTGATGCGCTGCGCGACAAACTAAATACCAAGGCGCCAACACCATACCCAGACCCTGCGAGTAAAAATTCTAGCTCATTTTTTGGTTTGGTATTATGTAGCGACAGTATAAGCTTACGCCCCCACGAATCAGCTCCCGCATCACTTAACACCCCAAACACACCTTTATTGGCAGAATAACTAACGATGCCAGGCTGTAATGGTAAATGCAGCGGATCGAGCGCAAACGCATCAGAGCGCGCAAGGTAACTTTTACCATAATTAAACTCACCTCGGCCTGTTTGTGTATTTAACTTAAAAAAACCACAAATTACCGGGCTGTCTTCTAAACCGTCAATAAATACATAGGCTTCAGAAGTCATCGTTAATCACCTGAGTTTTATTGCTTTTACGCTGTCTTGCATTATAACCGCCCACATCTGCGGCAAGCTCGTTAATTTCATCCAACAATGAGCCTTGCAATTGAAGTACAACAAGGGCTTCAAACAATATATCGCTTTTTACTACCTCCCCTTGCTCAAGCTTTTGTACCGTGGAGCGAGATACACCAATCATCTTAGCGAACGTGCTCTGGGTATAAAGTAAAGTACGATGCTGGCGAATTAAATCACCCAATCGACGCGCCAGTTTTAATGCTTGTTCAGATCTCATAAATGACTACATAATCGGTCATTAATACACTAATGATTAGTTTAGCGGTATTTAATATGATTGCAATATTATTTAAATAGATACGAAATGAGTTTCGAGCAGTGAGCTTAAAGCAGCGAGCTTAAAGCGCCTAGTCCCTTTTGCGTTACCTCTTCAGCGCAGCGCCTCATAACCTCTTTGCGAATAAATCACTTAAAACTATATTTGCACAAAGAGAAGACAGCGGGTTTCGAGCAGCGAGTGACGGGCAGCGAACACAACCTAGCGATTTTTATCAACGTAGGCGTTAAGCTTGCTGACGCGAAAAGCGTAGCTTTTAAATAAAAATAGGGCGAGTAAAAAATCCTTCAACAGTATTATTATTAGGTACTTCAGTGATATGCTTTAAACATATATGACAGAAAGGATGTCGCATGATTTTAAAAGATAAAGCTCTATTAACTACCACTTCCGCTAAGATCAAAGCGGGTCAAAAACAAGAGCTAGACGTAGCATTTTACTTACGTCGCGCATTTAAAGACCACCCTCAAGTATTTGTGTTTAATGATGTAAAGTTTAAACACAACGGCGAAAGCGCACAGATAGACCACCTTATTGTTTACACCTACGGGTTTATTCTTATTGAATCAAAAAGTATTACCGGTGAAGTCGCTATAAACAAACATCAAGAGTGGAGTCGCAGCTACCGAGGGCAATGGCGAGGAATGCCATCACCAATCAAACAAGTTGAGCTACAACTGGCATTACTAAAAAGTTTGATAATAGACAATGCTCCACACCTACTCCCTAAGATGTTTGGCAAAATACAACAAAACTTTGGTGGTCGTGAATGGCATGGCATTTGTGTAATATCGAGTAATGCCATAATTAATCGAGATAACACACCAAAAGCGCTTGAAGAGCGACTCGTTAAATCAGAGTTTATAGCGGATAAACTTTTAGACATAATGAAGCTACATGCTTCAACACCAAACGCCCTGCACTTTTTCTCAACTAATGTTCGCCCATGGTTTAGTGAAGAAAGCCTAGTTAGGATCTGTGAGTTTCTTTTAGAGCAAAATATTGCCCCTTCTACACAGTTAAAACCTGACGCAATAGCATCAAACCTCAACGAACCAAGCCCGATTTATCAAGATGAATCAGCAGCTATTGCACCAATAACTCCAGAGCAACCAAATATTGCCAATGAAATAAATTTACAGTGTAAGCTGTGCAACAATCAAACGACGCTTAAACCTCGCTCAGGGCGCTACGGCTATTTTTTTACATGCGGTGAGTGCGATACCAATACACCAATGAAAACGTCTTGCCCGCAATGTAGCAGCGCTAATACTAAAGTGAGCAAACGCAAAGAGCTCTACTCATTAGTGTGTGGTGATTGTGAAAATACAATACTTTTCAAATTTGACGGTTAAAGCTCGATATCATTTAAAACATCTTTGCAAAATGATTTAAATACATCAAATGCTTCTTGCCACACCAATTTTTGACTACCATAAACCATTGGAACAACATATTCATTAAAACGCGTTTCATAGAGTGAGTTCGCTTGCAATACATCTAAGGCAAACTTAAGTTCAATAATCGGTTCTGCCATAAATTCTAAATGCTGATTACCGTAACGGGTAATATCTTCTGCTATGACTTTTTTGACTAAAGGCACCACAACTGATGCATCCGCCAACCCAGCGTGTTGAATATAATACGTATCATAAATATGGCGAATTAGCGCAGGATCATCGTCTCTTTTATTATCACGTGCAAAGCTCGCTGTGCGCCTAAGCATAGACACTAACTTTTCAGCTTGTGTACTCTTAATACTAGAAAAATCCATCAGCGGCACTTCTGGTGCCTGTTGAGTTACCTCATTCACTAAAGAAGATATATTGCGGCTATGTACATTATCAAAAAGTAACGTTTCAATAAGCTCTAATTTAATAAACGGTCGTAAGCATGGGGCTTTTGAATGGGCTTGAGGATAGCGAATATCAATTTGTTGATATCGATATTCATCAAAAACAGTTGGAGTATTTTCTACAGAAAAATAATCATGTGAATTAATTGCAGCAATTAACTGTAAGTGGAGCGCTTTTCTAGCCTTTCTTCTTTTAGTTTTAGACGTGTTAGCAGTTAAATCTTTGGGAATGATTTTTATATCAACATCTTCAGACATTCGATGAGTTTTAATGCCTGACTTTGTTAATGCCGTACCACCTGAAAAAACTAAAAAATGCGTATCAAAAGATAACTCACAAAGTAGCTTAAGTAATGCAACTACATAGTAATCTTTTTCAACAATGGCAGGGTTACCCATACCAAGAGCATCCGCTACATCTAAAAATAAATCACTATCAACTCGCATTGATAGCGCTGTTATTTACGACAATTTTACGCTTAAAGCGGCTATTGGTCATTATTTTAAATGAAGCGGGAACTTGTAAGCTTTCACCATTAAGACTGCGTTGTGTAAATTCATCGAATTGATACTCAACGCCCAGTTTTTCAATAGCCTCTAAAATGACACCATCTGCACCCGCAGGTGATGCAGGCATTAACTTACCAGTAATGCGATTTTCTCGCGCTTTAGTATAAAGCCCATAACCAATACGTAACAACTGTCCACTATCAACTAACTTTTTTAAAACACGGCCAACTTGGTCGTAACCTGCAATATCAGCAAAATCAGCGCGCTCAAAAACATAACGCTTAGAGCGGTTTATTCTTGTGGTTACTTTACTTGCTATTGTCATATTAATTACTCTCGTTGCTTAGACAAAATATAGCAAACATACGACATCTAAACAATGCAAACATACGACATTGAAAGAGTGATAGCACACTATCCTTTAGGTAAAAACTCAATAACGGCCTCACACAACGGGCTCCGTGTATCGAGCTTATGCAAATATCCTAGCGCCTAGTCCCTTTTGCATTACCTCTTCAGCGCAGCGCCTCATAACCTCTTTGTGAATAAATCACTTAAAACCATATATGCACAAAGAGAAGACAACGGGTTTCGAGCAGCGAGCGACGGGCAGAAAACACAACCTAGCGCTTTTTATCAACGTAGACGTGCAGCTTGCTGACGCGAAAAGCGCAGCTTTTAAATTGCTTTACTTTCATGCAAAGAGCGCTGTACTACCTGATAACAAATCGCACGTTGCTGCTCTTGGTTTAAATTTACTTGTCGCATCGAAAGAATCGTTTTCACTATTTGTTTATGCGAAACAATTGGAAAGAGTGGGCGCTGTTTTAATTCGACAAACCAACCAGGAAAGCACAAAACAGGGAAAACCTGTGTGTTAAAACCCGTTGCCTCTTGTAGCCATTTGTTCACCCAATTAGCCTGCTTTTGGGCTTGTTCTAGCGGCTTACTTTCAAACCAAGAGGGAAATGCTAAATGATTATTCTCAAATTTAACCTTGTAATTTGTATCGTCTTTTATTCGCTTGTGCCTACCCTTGGTTTCAATAGCAAAAATACCATTTGGTCCCACTACTAAATGATCAATGTTAAAACCATCAGCTTGTATATCATGAAATACTTGGTATCCGTGTGACTGTAACTCTATAAGTTCAGAGGCAACAGCAAGTTCGGCATCACGTCCAAGCTTTAGCTTTATTAAGTGATTTGATTTAACCCAAAGCTTTCTTGCTACATAGGCTAAACCCAACATGATCATAATAATTAAGAAGTAATTAAACTTGCCGCTAGCAAACATTTCAGCAATCCCTTTAATTGCAAAAGGCATTATAACAATCAGTGCAGCTAAAAATATTAGGCCAATAACATCAACAATCTTGTCATTCACTTGCTCTTGAAGAGTTTGCGCAGCAACACGTTTTAATTTATGACGCTCGATAGGAAGTTTAGCACTGCGTTGATGTGACCAAATACGAAAAAACAAAACGCCTATTAAAGAGTAAACGCACGCAGCAATAAGCATGACACTTAAGCTATGGTTTAAAAAATCATCCATGACGAGTTCCTATAATGACAACTTGTACTTTATACATTAAAAACAGTCACATGTCGCGTTGGCGACGGCAACCAAGGGGCGGATACCGCCGACCGCCCCTTGGAACCCCACGGCGCCCCGGGCATTTTGCACTTTCCTCAAAGCCTAAATTGATATGAACGTAACCGCCGTGTAAGGCACATCCATATGCCTGTCACGGCTTTAATTGCATCCATGCATTTAATTACTCATCAATTGAGTCTTTTCGGGCAACATGACGGGGGAGTTTTCTTAACAGCATCGTTTAGGTTGACCGTAGGCGTTAAGCTTGCTGACGCGAAAAGCGCAGCTTTTAAAATGAAAATACTTGTTATGTCGCATTGGCGACGGCAACCAAGGGGCGGATACCGCCGACCGCCCCTTGGAACCCCACGGCGCCCCGAGCATTTTGCTATTTCCTCAAAGCTTAAATTGATATAAACGTAAACGCCGTGTATTCGCCATCCATGGCGAAGTCACGGCTTTAATTGCTTCCTTGCAATTAATTACTCATCAATTGAGTCTTTTCGGGCAAAATGACGGGGGAATTATCTTAACAGCTGCCTTTAATTCAATAATGAGTTAATGCTTGTTTACATTGCATTTTTTAGTAAACTGAATGCTCGCAAACAGGGAGCGATTTAATGCAACAGATTGGTATTTACGAGCAGTTAATTACACAAGTAATTAAGCAAAATTTAAATCGTGACCAATTTTATGTGGGCGAACGCCAACTAGAATCGGCTGAGGCGGCTACGTGGCTTTCGCGCTTTTTAGGCAAGCTGGTTGAACATGCAATCGATGCAATCCCTAATTCAAGCGAGCGTTTGCACGAGCAAATTAACCTAGCAAACAGCCTTGTGCTTTGGCTTAAAGATCATATTCGCGATGACGAGCTGATCAATGAAAACCTTATCGACAGCCAAGGCCGAATACTCACCGCGTTGTTTAATACCCAAAACCCTATTGCTGCTAATCTTAAAGATTACTCTCACGATATTTTTCCGCTAACAGGGCTTACCCAAAGCGAGTTATTTAGCGGTGCGAATGCGGGTATATCGCTCGAAACCGAGCTAAAGCGCGAGATTAAATCGTCCGATACTATTTACTGGCTTGTCTCATTTATAAAATGGACGGGGCTGCGCATATTTAAAAATGAGCTTGAAGCATTTACCAAAAGTGGTAATAAACTCAAAGTAATTACTACTTCGTACATGGGTGCAACAGATGCTAAAGCGGTTGAGTTTTTAGCAGGCCTGCCAAATACCGAGGTAAAGCTTAGTTACAATAATCAGCAAGAACGCTTACACGCCAAGTCATACTTGTTTATGCGTAATACGGGTTTTCATACCGGTTATATTGGCTCGTCTAATTTATCGCATTCGGCGCTTACCAGCGGCCTTGAGTGGAACTTAAAAATTACCGCGCAAGAAATTCCGCACATCATAGCTAAAACCAAAAGTACCTTTGAAACCTATTGGCAGTCGCCAGATTTCGAGCTGTTTACTGGCAAAGCTGAATGTAAAGAAAAGCTCATAAATTCACTTAACGAGCAACGCGGTGTTGGCCAAGCAAGCAGCCAATTTTATTTTGATATAACACCAAAAACCCATCAACTCGCTATTTTAGAAAAACTAAGCGTAGAGCGTAGCGTTCATAACCGCTTTAAAAATTTAGTGGTCGCAGCAACGGGAACTGGTAAAACAATCATATCGGCGTTCGACTTTAAAACCGTTTACGATAAAAACCCAAACGCCCACTTTTTGTTTGTAGCCCACCGTGAAGAAATACTTAAACAAGCACAAAGTGCTTATCGTGGCGTGCTTAAAAACAACGATTTTGGTGAGCTGTGGGTGGGTAACTACAAGCCACAACGCTACAACCAACTTTTTGCGTCAATACAAACATTAAACAGCCAAATTGAATCACTCAAATTAACGCATGATTACTACGACTACATAGTTATTGACGAAGTACATCACGTAAGCGCTGCAAGTTATCGCGCTATATTAAATCACTTTACGCCCACAATATTACTTGGCTTAACCGCCACACCAGAGCGACAAGATGGCTCAAATATACTCGATGATTTTTGTGGCGTAATAGCCGCTGAAATTCGCTTGCCAGAGGCAATAAACCAACGCCATTTATGCCCGTTTCAGTACTTTGGATTAGATGACGATACAGACTTAAGCCAAATAACATGGCGTGGTGGCCGTTACGATATAAGCGAGCTAAGTAGTCTTTATACAGGGGAGAACAGCCGCGCTAACAAAATTATATCTAGCCTTGCTGATATAGTGACTAATGTTCACGATATAAAAGCGTTGGCATTTTGCGTAAGCCAAAAACACGCAGAGTTTATGGCGTCTAAATTTAACTTAGCAGGTATAAACGCCGATGTGCTGACCAGCAAAAACACCAATGAGCGCGCAGCCAAACAACAAGCACTGCGACAAGGTGAAATACAAATACTGTGTGTGGTTGATATTTTTAACGAAGGGGTCGATATTCCAGAGGTCGATACACTTTTATTTTTACGCCCAACTGAAAGCTTAACGCTGTTTTTACAGCAACTCGGCCGTGGCCTGCGCCTGCCCGACAACAGTCAAAAGCAATGCTGTACCGTGCTCGATTTTGTAGGCAACTCCCGCCCAGAATACGACTTTGCCAGTAAGTTCCGCGCGCTGATTGGTAAAAGCAACCAACCGATAAAAACCGAGATTGAAAACAACTTCCCGCATTTACCGTTGGGTTGTCGTATTGAGTTACAAGCGCGCACGCAAAAAACAATATTAAAAAATATTCAGCAAGCCATAAACTCTAAACGCCGTTTACAGCAGCTGATAAGTAGCTATTCGCAACACACCAATGATACGCTCACGCTAAGTAATTTTTTACGTATAAACCCGCAAGTCACGCTGGAAGATATATACAAACCAAAAGATAAAAAGCTCGGTGGCTGGCATTGGCTAAAAGGTGATGAAATACCCGCAGAGCAAGCCGACATTTACGCCGCGTATTACCGCGCTATAAACACCCAATTACTCGGCTGCGACTCGCTCAGTTACTTATGCTTTTTACGTGATTTATGTAACAACGAATTTAGCTTTACCCCAACGTCGCAAAACCAACAGTACGCGCTTATGGCGCACTACAACTTTTGGGATAACACAGGCACAAGTTTAGGCTTTAAAACGCTTGAGCAAAGCTTACAAGCTCTTAAACACAAAAAGCTACAACAAGAACTTGCCCAAGTAATCGCGCTTTTAATAAACCGCATTCATCAACAGGAAAGCGATTTAGCGTGCCTACCTGATCATACAATAAAATTACACAGCCGCTACACGCGCCAGCAAATACTGGCCGCATTTGGCGCGCACTCGTTTGATAAAAAATCGACTGCCCGCGAAGGTGTTTTAGAATTTAAAAACCAAAACCTAGAGCTGTTATTTGTAACACTCAACAAGTGCGAAAAAACCTACTCGCCCACCACGCTATATCACGACTATGCAATTAGCCCCACCCTGTTCCATTGGCAAACGCAAAACAGCGCCCGACCAGAACACGGCCGTGGCCTAAGCTATATTGAGCATCAAAAAACAGGTAAAACCATTCTGTTATTTGTACGCGAACAAGGCAAAGACGAAAACGGCCGAACTATGGGGTTTGTAAACTACGGCAAGGTTAAATACCAAAGCCACAACGGCAGCCAGCCGATGAATATAACGTGGGAATTAACCAGCCCCATGCAAAGTGAAATGTGGCATGAGGCTGGGAAGTTAGCGGTTGGGTGATAAGCTATATGCTGCAATATATATCTAGGTCTCATATGCACACTCAAAATAGCCTAATAAATAATATTTTGAATGAACTATATGCAGGAAACTTAAATTTTTATTGTTAGTAATGTGTGCATCCTTTTAACCACCATTAATATAGTTAGAAGTAAGTTTAAAACTACAATTAAGATAAACGGAGACGCTAGATAGAGTTTAAAATCAAAACTAAAAGTTTGCTGGTAAAATGTGAATGTGCAGCTTTTATCAGGTAAGAATGTATACACTAAACATAGAAAGACTAAGGTAACGGCAACAACAATCGCATAACAAATATTGTAGTAAAGTTGATCTAGTAATCTTTTTTTAAGGTCTATGTTGTGCTTTTGAGTTTGTTCGACTTTAGAAACTCGGAGTTTTTCACCTTGATCGTAAACCAAAACTAATACGCTTAGGAGAAGGGCTGTAAATATTGCCCCAAAGTTTACTAGTAGAGAGTTTGCATCAGACGTTACTTTGATTTCAAATATTGAAAATAGAACTGCTATTCCAAAAGGGATGCCATAAAAGGTAACGTAGTCTAAAAAACTCACTTTACCACTAGCGGAGTCTTTTAATGTCATTATATGGCCTGAAACTATTGACCAAATATTAATCTTTGAACTCATTTAAGCCACCCTAATATTGATCCCTGGATACATTGTCCGCGAATATTCTGTAATGATTTCTTTCACCCATGCATTTATTCTTACGAAATCAGGAACACCATCATCACCAACAACTTCCTCGTCTACTTCAATTTCACAAAGTGCGTTCGTCTTATTCCTTCCCACATTAAATGTACGCCTTTTGCCATTCATCTCTACAACAGTTTTGACTTGAGCCCCATACTCTCCCATAATTTCAACAGCTTGCCTATGTGGACTGTCTAGGTTTAAATAATCTCTTAGCCTACCCATTGAGCCTCTTCTTGGAGGCTTTATTATCAACTCTTGCTCGCCATGACCTAGTAATCTAACTTGGTCAGCTATATCATTTAACCCTACAAACTTAGTCAGCTTCACTTCTTTTGCCGTTGCATCAAGCCAAGCATTAACAGCATTATCGTAAGCAAGAGGGTTCATTTGAATTACCAGATCAGTCTGTGCTTTGAAATACTGTAAAAATAAATTATAAAATAGAGTTTTTACGCCATCACCACGATAAGAGTGCATAAATGCCATAGCTTCATTGAATCCACGAGGAATAAAATAATGGACATAATGCTTTATTATTTCAGCATTATTCTTTGCCTTTTCAAAATCAACGACTCCTGTAGCGACGTTAATAATATCGGTTTTCATTCCATAAGTACCGACATTAAACCATCCATATATTTCTCGGGTTTGTTCATTAATTTGGAGTTCATCAAACTGGTAGACTTGCTTAGTCTCTTCAATTATCTTGTAAGCTCCAGTATTTCCTTGAAGAAAATCTCGAAGAATAAAGAATAAATCCTTATCTCCTAAATTATCTAATGTACTATATCTTTGTTCTACTCTTCCTTCTAACTCTCTATTAAAACAGCGAAATAGGTAGGGGGCAACTGCGTGCATTGTTATTCCTTCTGTCGTGAATTTCAAGGTGTCAAAAATTCAGTTTATTATTTTTAGCAATTATTCCGTAGTTACTGGTGATTAAAAACCACAAAAATCTACGCAAAATCATATATTTTTCGCTATCAATTCAGCTTTTAATAAACCACCTTTAGTCAATAGCTTAGGCGCAAAACTTGGGTTACGCTTAGACTTATAAGCATCAAGTATTAACTTAAGACCATGAGCTTCGAGTAGTGAAATATTAACCTCTGTATCCATTTCAGCAGACTCGATAAAATCATCAGAAAAGCTAGGGGCAATTATTAATACTTGTGCCACGCGCTTACCTTGGTTTTCGGCTCGGGTTACATAAGCTTTTACTTGGCGAGACGTTGTTGAGTATTTAGCAAAATCACCATTTTTACAGGTTTTTGCCTCACCAATAATTATGTCGTTATCACTGAGTGAAATTACAATATCGGCTTTATCTTTAGTGGTGTTTAAATCTTTACGGAGATCTTCATCAATATTAAGTTCTAGTAGTTCAAAAATAGCTTTTGTGACTTCTTCAAACTTAACACCAATATCGGCCTCTGTTACATCTGCTCCAGCCTCTCTTAGCGCATTAATATCGCGGCGTGCTAGAGCGTCGTAATTTTCAATTAGTTTATCAGTTGCGTTTGCAAAGCTTTCTAATATTGCAAAGCGTGCATTGCCTCGCTTGGATAGCCCCATGCTATCGCGAACTTCTCTAACTTCATCGTTTGAAAGTAAATATAGAATATCGTGAGGAGTAATACTTAACGCACGTAGTTTTTCAGTGTCTATTATTTCGTTCGCTTCAAGTTCAAATGCATCTTTTAGCACAGCCTGCATGGTTGGGAAGTGTTCTTCTAATGTTTTTAGAAGCTGCTTAAAGCCGCTGGCACTAAGGGAATCAAACTCTTTCTCTGTTGCACCTGATAACGATGACAATATTAGACCAATGCGCTCATCTAAGGTTGTACCTAGTTTATCTGTATCAATTTCTAAATCTTGTATAAGCTGCTTTAATCTGTCTTTACGTTGATTTTGGTTATCTTCAACGTTATGAATATCGTCTGATAATAATTTAGCTGCGCTAATTCCTGAATGAATAATTGTTTGAATTTTATCAGTGCGGCTTATGCCTCTAATTTTACGACCATGAGCTTTGAGTGCATTAGAAAGTTCGGCATCTGCCAGCGTTCTAAGTATTCTCAGTACATACTTATCAGCTAAATCTTTACCTTGAATTTCATTAAGTAAGGTTACTATTTCATCAGGAATAAACACTTCTTGGCGCTTTTTACTTATAAATAATAACCCCATATCTCTGAGGCTATTTAAAGCATCTAGCACACCGTTTTTAGGAATAACATCAACCAAATGCTCTACAGCGGCACATTCATCAGTAGTGAGATTTAGCTCATCAGCCAGTACATTAAGGATACTGCGTTCGTCATCAGTAACTTTGGCTTCTCGATTATTTTTTTCATCATTAAAGTATGCTTCTTTCATGCAAGCATGATAAATCTTTAACGCTCGGTTTCGCTCTAAAACACTCTCGGCAGAGCCTTGTTGAATACACTCTTTTAGCTCCTTTGAGAGCTTGGATAACTCTGCCCATTCTTTTTCATAAAGTGACTCTATCCAGCTAATTCTTGCGACTCCATTGCCATCACGGCTCAGTATGTTCACCAATAAATTAAGCTGCGCTGTACTCATTAGAATCTGTTCTTTTACAGAAATTTTGAAGAACTCGCGGACGGTATTAAATAACTGAGTTATTTCACTTCCTGATGCATTTTTAATTTGGCCGTCAATATTGTCGATTGTTTTAGCTAGTGTTTTATTATTTTTAGCCGCATCCGAACAAAGACGATCAAGACATGAAATAAATTTAGATTTTTCAACTTGGTTGACAATTGATAAAACTTGGTTGAGTTTCATTTAATAGAGTCCTTTCTTATTATGTGGTTATTAACGTAACAGTTTATAATCATTAGAGCAATCACTGTTCAGCTAGCATTAATTTTTAATGCTAGATTTAATAAAGAACAGTACCTGTTCATAAACACCAATCTACCAACACACTCCAATTCCCCGTGATCACACCCGAAAGTTATAAATTGATGAGTAATCACTTGCATGGATGCAAGTTAAGCCGTGACTTCGCCATGGATGGCGAATACACGGCGGTTACGTTCACATCAATTTTTAACTTGAGGATACAGTGTGATCCTCGGGTGCGCCGAGAGAGTCCAGAGAGAGGTCGGCGGCAGCCTCTCTTTGGTTGCCATCGCCAACGCGATAAAACCTCGAATAGAGGTTATTAATCCCTTCTCAATTCCTAATATTATCAATCACATTGACGCGCTAAAGCACAACCTACAATTTAAGCGCGAGGTAAACTCCCGCCTACGGCACGACTTACAAATTTAAAAGCTGCGCTTTTCGAGCGAGCAAGCTCTGCACCTACAAGTTAAAGCGCTACTACAAACTACTCTGCAACCACTTGTTTAAACCGCGCAAAGGTTCGCATACTTTCATCTGCAATCATTACTTCGTAATCTGGGTTTTGAGCAATTAGCTCATATTGCCCATTGGGTAATTTATTAACTTTGCGCAGTAAATACTGCCCTTCCCCGCCTATATCATCTCGCTCTATTGCCACTATTTGGCCGCGTAGCGATCCTGCTTTATCGGAAGTTATAAGCTCAAGTAGTAGTAAATCACCATCAAGTATTGGGTGTTTACCACCATTCATTGAGTTACCCGATGCGTGTGCTAAAAAATGCACTTGCGGGTCGAGCTTGCCCGCGCCAAGTGGTGCGTCCATCAATTCCATATCGCTTTCATCCCCTGTTTTAAAATGCCCACAGGCAATTTTTATATTGGGGAAGTACGGCAGCTTTAATGTGTTATCTTGCTCTTTTGTTGTATCGGTACGATCTTTAAACGCTAGCTGAGTAACATTGTCAGCTTGTTGCTCGGTATTTTGCTCAGTTGTTGCTAGGTTTACTTCTAGCCGTTGACTGTATTTAGCTAAGCTGTATTCAACCAGCTCTAACACGGCGTTGTTTAATAATTCGAGCTTATCTGCGGGTACGTCAAACGTGGCTTTTACTGTGTCGTTTTCTAGCGTAAACCACTGCGTGCCATCTTTATTTTTATTGGTGTAAGCTTTGATTGGGTTTTTACACCAGTAGCTTTGCCATGTTTGTGAATCAGCGGCAGCTTGCTGCTCTTTGGCTGATAAATCGTGTTGTTTTAAATTTGGGTGGCGCGCTAATACTTTAGCACTCATGGCTGCAAGTTCTGCAACTGTTGGGGGAATGGTAAAACCATTTAATGCCACATAAGCTTCAAGCAAAATAGCTTTAAAGCATTTGGTCATACTGGTTGTTTGTATGCCCTTATGTAAAAAGTCATAGAACCGCGCTAGTTGCTCAGCACCTTGTTGTGCCTCATCATCAATGTTTTGTGTTTTAGCAATTAGCTCAAACCAACTAGTGTAATTGCTGTTTACCTTTTTTATATCCCCATAGTGGTAGTAAAACTCACTTAAGGTGGGTAAATGCCCAAGTTGCTCAGCAAGTTGTGTTATATCTTCAAGCGCCGTGGTGCGCTGCGCCTTAGCTAGCTGTTGCCAGAAGTCGGTGACTTTTAAATCAATATTTATAAAACAGCCATCAGCTAGATTTGGCTTTTTAAGCTTTTTCACTACACCACTTGGCGTAGTTTCATGGAGTAACGCATAAGGCTTATTTAAAAAGCTATGGTGGTTACCAATAAAGTCGAGCACCACTAAATGCGTTTTACCTTCTAGCGTACGCAAACCACGCCCTAATTGCTGTAAAAACAGGATTTTAGAATCACTTGGGCGCAGCATTAAAATAGTATCAATGCTGGGTAAGTCAGTCCCTTCATTAAACAGATCAACGGTAAATAGCACTTCAACTTGGCGTTGTTCTAATTGTTTAAGCGCCTCATTTCTGCGTACTTTTGATTGGCTGTGTACTGATAGTGCTTTTACACCCGCTTTATTAAACGCATCAGCCATGTAATCGGCATGTTTAGTGGAAATACAAAATCCTAAGGTGCGTTTTTGTTTATATTGTTGCCACTGTGCAAGCGCATGATCGGCACGTTTTTGTGTCGCAAATTTGTTTTCTAGTGCTGCAGGATCAAATCGACCATTGCGCCATGGAATGGCTTGGTAGTTTACGTTTTCGTCCCAAATACCATAGTAATGAAACGGCACTAACGTTTTTTGATCAATTCCTTGCGTTAAGTTTCTCTCAAACACTAAATTGTTGTCGCACAATCCTAAAATATCGGCTTGGTCGGTTCGTTCTGGCGTGGCGGTTAAACCGAGTAAAAACTGTGGTTCAAAATAGTTTAATAGCTGACGATAAACACGTGCGCTGGCATGATGAAACTCATCAACAATGATGTAGTCGAACGCCGTTGGTGCAAATTGCTTTAAATGATTACTTCGACCAATTGTTTGAATAGAGGCAAATAAACAGTCGGCGTTTTTGTCGCGGTGTTTACCGTTATAAAATCCCGTTGAAAGCGGCAGTAGTTCAGCGAAAGTACGCTGTGCTTGTACAAGTATTTCTTCACGATGCGCGACGAATAATACCCGTTTAGCTTTGAATTGTTTAACATCAAACGCGCTTAACCATGTTTTACCCATGCCTGTTGCTAACACTACTAAGCCACGTTTAAAGCCCTCAGCGCGAGTTTGCGCTAGAGCATTGAGCGCTTCAATTTGAGCTGGCCTTGGTGTTTTAGCTTCGCTTTGTTCAATAATTTGTTCCGCTGTATCGGCATGATTTACCGCTACAAACTGCTGTGTTTTGCGCCTAGCAATGTAGTTATTAATCCATTCATGGCTTAAATGGGTAACAAATTCGTGGTTGAAAATATGATTAAAAGCATTCCGAATACTTAAAAATTGCTGCGCTGCTTGGCTTGTTTTTGGCTGCATGTAGTCGTGTCTAAAATTCCACTCATGACCTTTAGTAAGTGCGCTGGCGCTAATGTTACTTGAGCCGATAAAGGCACAACCAGACGTAATTTCGCTGGTGTCATTTGTTTTGACAAAAATATACGACTTCATGTGAAAGCTTTGGTTGCTCTGTGTTTGGTAAATACGCACATCGGCACCACGATCCACTAATACCATTAGCTCTCTGAGCGCATTAGGATGAGTAATATCAAGGTAATCGGAGGTTAACAGCTTTAGTGTTGCGCCACTTTGTAAAGCTTCATTGAGTGGGTCAAATAATAAAGCCAAGCCACTGGGTTGGATAAATGACACTGTGATTTCAATCTCTGTGGCATTATTTATTGCATGTACAAGATTAGGTAATAGCGGGTCATCGGCACCCGTAATAAGCTGCTGCTTATTACTTTGCAATTGGTGCTGTTCGTTAAAGCTATTCATTTATTAATTCGCTGCGCGTTAATAATGCGTTGAGCCACACTTCACTTTCGCGCTCTGGTCGCTGGTCGACCGTTTGCCATTGTTTTAGTATTTTAAGCTCGGTGTGGTGGGCAATTAATGCGGTTAGGCCATCTTCATTTAAATCGGTAAATTCACGGCCATTATGCACACGCTCTTGCGTGCCATATTTAAACGATACATACAAAACACCTTTTGGTTTTAGGGCATTTTGCAGTTTTAAAAACACCTGCGGTAACTCTACTTTTGGAACGTGCAATAAGCTGGCGCAACACCAAATGCCATCGTACTTATTGGTACAATTAAGCTGCTGAAAGGTTTTAACTTCTACAGCTTGTTGTAAGTAATTACTGGCTAACTTTGCAAGCTCGGAACTTGCGTCAAATGCGCTAACAGTAAAATCTTGCTGTTTAAAATACATGGCATCGCGGGCGCTACCGCAGCCTGCATCTAATATATGGCCGTGTTTAGGGATAAGCGGTAAAAACTCAGCGTAAAGCGCCGACATATCAACATTAAGCGTTGAATCGCTGAAGCTTTGTGCGTTTTGATTGTAGTAATTGAGTGTTTTAGTAGGCACTAAATTCACCGCTCCTTGGTTTATTTATTAATCTGGTATTCATTTATAACTAATCTACAGTATCAACATTTAAAAATATAGAGCCACAGCAATATATACGCCCTAAGTAGTATGTTTTTATTACAAAAAAGCACTGTTTAACCTTATAAATCCATGTTATTTACACTTTTACCTAATAGATCTATACCTTTGAAAAGGTTTAGGTTGTATAAAAAACACTCGCAGCTATTTAAATCATTATCGCTTGTTAAACTCTGCAAACACTTGCTTTAATCCCCCTTAAAAACAGGGTTATTAATTAACCACTTTAGAGTTAAAATGATGCTATTTTAAACCGTTCACTTATTGGTCATTATAGTGTGCTATGTTTACCCATAAGATCGTTATTCAACTTTTTCTAGTATGAATATACTGTTGGTGTTGCTGTGTTTAAGTACCGAGGTGTTACTTACAATGAATGTTAGGTTTAGGTGGTTTTTAGCTGTACTTTTAGCGCTTTGTTTAGGCGTGCCTAGCAGTGGTTGGGCGTCGAGCGATATTAAAAAAATTGTACTGGCTACCGATACCATTGACGGGCTAGTAGAAAAAAACGGCTCTGGCCTTTATGTTGATATGCTTACTAAAATTTTTGCTGCGCAATCGATTGAACTTAATATTATGATTGTACCTCAGTCTCGTGCTTATCGATGGACGGCCAATGGTAATGCCGATGCTATGTTAAGCGCTAGGCAAAATGAGGTAGAAGGCTTGTACTTTCCGGTGTGGCATTACGATATTACTTTTGTATCGGCGATGTTTAAAAAAGATCGGTTTAAAAATTGGCAAGGTGAGTATTCGTTACAAAACAGATCGGTGGGTACGTTAAGGGGCGCTAACTACAATAATTATTTGTATGTGCCGATTGATTTGCAGCAGGTTACCCAGCGAATTGAAGGCGTTAAAATGCTTAAGCTCGATAGGCTTGATTTCTTTTTAGATAACCGTAAAGCGCTGCAGCAAACCCTGATTGCTAATGCCGCTGAACTTTCAAAAATGAATTTTGACCCACAGCAGTATCAAATCGAAAACATTGTGCCTGTAAAACAATACATTGCCTTTACCGATAACGCCAAAGGCCGCGAGTTAGCACAAATTTTTGACGCCGGATTTGCAAAATTACTTGCCAGTGGTGAGTTAGAGGCGTTGTTTATTGCTTACAATTACCTGCCTTTTCCCTTTCCGCAAAATATAGACTAGAGTAGTAATTACATATTGCTGTGGTTGAGTTTTTTATGAGAGTTGTATTTGCTTTAGTTATAAGCTTAATGTTGGCTTTTCAATGCGTTGCACAAATTACCCTGCCCCACTCTAAAATAGAAAGCCAACCAAGCACACCGCAACAAGCCACTACCCAGCTCAATGTGCTTACAGTTGATTTAGGCACCCTCATTAGCAAACCTTTAATTCAACGAGGCTTAGAGTTTGAACAACAAACCGGTATTAAAGTTAATGTCACCAAAGTGCCTTTTGGCCAGTTATATAACGAAATAAACAAAGATTTAAGCTCGCCAACGAGCCAATACGATATTATTGCCTATGCCTCACTCTGGATGGTGGATTTTGCAGAAAATAATTACTTAGCGCGTTTAGATAATTACATTGCCTCCGACCCTTTAATTGAATGGAATGATGTATCGCGTTTTTTTAGAGACTTTAGCTCTAAATATAACGGCCAAATTTACTCGATTCCACTCGATGGTGATATACATTTACTTTATTACCGCCTCGATATTTTAGAAAAATATGGTTTGGCTCCACCTAGAACCTGGGATGATTACCTTGCTATTGCTAAGCAATTAAATGGCGTTGATATGAACGGGGATGGCGAGGGCGATTTTGGTTCGTGCATTTCTAAAAAAGCCAATGAGCAATCGTATTGGTCTTTGCTTTCGATTGCGGGCAGTTTTTTGCAAAGCAAAGGCACTTCTCAAGGCATATTTTTTAATACAAGAACTATGGCGCCATTAGTGAATAACGATGCCTTTAAAAAAGCCTTAAAAATTTATAAAAAAACCACTGAATTTGGCTCTGCTGATGAGCTTAGCTTTGATACCAATGATGTAAGGTATGCGTTTATAAGCGGTCGCTGCGCCTTAGCCATTGAATGGGGCGACATTGGTACTATGGCCGTGTTACCTGAGTCTAAAGTAAAAAACAAAACAGGGGTGAGTATATTGCCCGGAGCTACTGAGGTATTAAACCGTAAAACAGGCCAGCTTGAACGATGCAATGCTAACTTATGCCCGTTTGCCATTGGCGATATTAACTATGCCCCTTATGCTGCTTTTGGTGGTTGGGTAGGCTCAATTAATAATGCCAGCTCAAAACACAAAAAAGACCTAGCTTATAACTACTTGTCGTATGTTACTCAGCCTTTGCAATCGAATGAAGATGTAACCATAGGTGCCACCGGTATGAACCCGTATCGTACCTCTCAATTAGTTAACCACAAAAACTGGCTTAAACAAGGCATGAGTAAAAGTACGCTGCATTTTTACTTGGGCTCTATTTCTAAAACCGTTAATAACGCCAATATTATTCTTGATTTGAGAATTTTTGAAAACAACCGCTACTTTAGAGACATACTCGACACTGAAGTGGCTAAATACCTAAGGCACACCCAGTCTGTTGAGCAAACCGTGATTAATATAGAACAAGGCTGGAATAAACTAACCGATGAAATTGGCCGCGACAAACAGCTAAAAGCTTATAGGGCGTCGTTAGGATTAGTACCAACCCCCTAAACACACGATAGTGTTATTTAACGTACTTGCCATTATTAGTAAAACATAGGAAGCCAGCATTGTTGCTTAATTGATGTAAAACGAGCTAAATTTGCAGTCTGGTTTATACTTTAGTAATGATAACGCTGTAGCCTCGAGTAATAAAATGCTTAAAATCGCTTTTGTTGTATTACTGCTTAGCAGCTGTAACGTATTTGCTTGCTTTAAAACACTTAAAGTAGGCACAAATGAAAACAATTGGCCACCCTATGTAATTGCCGTTAACGGTAACCTGACGGGCGTTGAAATTGACGTGTTAAACACGATTTTTAACGGCTCATCTTTTTGTTTAAAATTTATGTTGCTGCCTACCTCATCGCGCGCTTTTGAAGAATTAAAAGAAGGCCGTATTGATGTTATTTTTGCCGCCAGTAAAACATTAGCAAGAGCTGATTTTGCCTATTTCAGCGATGCCTATCGTGATGAAGTAGTTCGCCTGTATAAATACACCGAATCGCCTGATTTAAATAACATTAGCGATATTTTTTATAAAGATTTAACCTTGGCGGTTAACCGTGGCAGTTATTATGGCGTTGCGTTTGAGCTGTTTAAACAGAACCACCCCGCTAACGTTATTATGATGCCTACCGCCGAGAAACGTTTTGCAATGCTCAATAAAAATAGAGTTGATTACGCAATTGAAGACGAACTAGCAGCGCAATATTTTATAAACCAATACCCAGCAATAGAAGCGGTTACTAATATGGCGGCCATCAATAAGAGTTCTATTCATTTAATGCTAAGTAAAAAAACCATTAGCCAAATAGAGTTACAAGCTATAAATGAGTTAATTAAGCAAAATAAATCCGCTATACAAGCCATTTACCCACATTACTGAACCCGTAGATTATTCTTTTACCTTTCATCTTGAAGCGCGGATCTGTATAATTCGCGGCCTATTATTTACTCTATTGCTTGTTTATTTATGCGGCGCCTTGCTGCAGCTTAACCCTGCCATTAATTTTCTAGGATTACTTTTTTTGATCTCCACCGCAAATATTACGATGCAGTTTGGCGCAGAGCCGTTGTTTGAAAACATTTCAGCTAAATTTGGTAACGGTAACCGTTACGGTTTAATTGGCGCTAACGGCTGCGGCAAGTCGACATTTATGAAAATTTTAAGCGGTGCGCTTACGCCTAGTGCAGGTAATGTGTCTATTACGCCGGGGCTAAAATTAGGTAACCTAAGCCAAGATCAGTTTGCGTTTGAACAATACAGCGTGGTTGATGCGGTAATTATGGGTGATGTGGAGCTTTGGAAAGTCAAACAAGAGCGCGACCGTATCTACTCTTTGCCTGAAATGAGTGAAGAAGACGGCATGAAAGTAGCCGAGCTTGAAAGCGTATTTGCTGAAATGGACGGTTACACCGCAGAAAGCCGCGCAGAAGAAATTCTGCTTGATGCGGGTATCGATAAAGAGTTTCATTATGGCTTAATGGCAAACGTAGCCCCAGGTTGGAAATTACGTGTGCTGTTAGCACAGGCGTTATTTGCAAACCCTGATATTTTGCTACTTGATGAGCCAACCAATAACTTGGACATTCATACTATTACGTGGCTTGCCAATGAGCTTAACCAACGTAAATGCACCATGATCATTATTTCCCATGACCGTCACTTTTTAAACTCGGTATGTACTCACATGGCCGATATTGATTACGGTGAGCTGCGTATTTACCCAGGTAACTACGAAAAGTACCTTGAAGCTTCAGGCTTACAACGCGAGCAATTACTTGCTGAAAACGCGAAAAAGAGCGCTGAAATAGACGAGCTTCAAGACTTTGTTAACCGCTTTGGTGCTAATGCCTCTAAAGCGAAACAAGCCAGCTCGCGCGCTAAAAAAATGGATAAAATTAAGCTTGATGAAGTTAAGTCATCGAGTCGTATGAGCCCATCACTCAACTTTGATGAGGGCAAAAAAATGTATCGCCAAGCGCTTGAGCTAACCAAGCTTGGCCATGGGTTTGACGGTGAAACGTTATTTACTGGTGGTGATTTACTACTCGAAGCCGGTGCTAAACTGGCGGTTATCGGCGAAAACGGCGTGGGTAAAACCACCTTTTTACGCTGTTTAGTTAACGAGCTTAAAAGCAATGAAGGCGAAGTTAAGTGGTCAGAAAACGCCACGTTTGGTTATTGCCCACAAGACAGCACCAAAGACTTTGATAACGACTTAACCTTGTTTGATTGGATGTCGCAATGGCGCACCGCTAAGCACAACGATTTAATGGTACGTGGTATGTTAGGGCGTTTATTGTTTACCGCAGACGATTCAAATAAAAAAGCGCGTAACTGTTCAGGTGGTGAAAAAAACCGTTTGTTATTTGGTAAGTTAATGATGCAAGACGTTAACGTACTGATAATGGATGAACCAACTAACCACATGGATATGGAAGCCATTGAGGCGCTTAACAATGCGCTAAAAGACTTTAAAGGCACGCTTATTTTTGTAAGCCACGACCGTGAGTTTGTATCGTCACTGGCAACCCGTATTGTTGATATTAAAGACAAGCAGGTAATTGACTTTCAAGGTACGTTTGACGAATACCTAGCAAGCTGCGAAGAAAATAAAGTAGCTTAAGAGCTAGGTTAAAGGTTAAAGAAATAGCCTAAACCATTTAAAAGCGGTGCTTGTTTAAGCGCCGTTTTTTGTGCCTGTAATTTGGGTTCGGGGTTCAGGGTTCGGGGTTCGGGGTT